>CAVHFS010000010.1:54634-74074 GCA_963635715.1 Subdoligranulum sp. CAG:314
GCCTCGGATGAGGTTACTGGCGGAAAGAACCAGCTTGCGACAAAAATACGCACTGCGACACACTTTCTAAATATGGGCGATTGGGCTTTCCATATTTTGCAATACGGCGACTATTTCGACTATTTCCAATATAAGAGGGTATGTCTTAATCGTCTCGAGCCTGGCTCCGAAAACCGATGAAATCTTCAATGTGAAAGCCCCTTGTTCTCTTAGCGGCTCTGTCGATCATAAGTTCTCTCCGAGACGATGTAGCGAGGACGGCCTTTTGCCTCCAGATATGTTCGACCGACATACTCGCCGATTATGCCAGTGCACATTATCTGTACCCCCGAAAGAAAACAAAGAAGAGAAGTCGTGCTTGCCCATCCGGCAACGGAGTCTCCTTGAAAATAAGAGACGAGAACCCAAAGAACCGAGAGAAAACTCGCAAATGCCACCAATAAACCGAAGATGGAAATTATTCGAATCGGTTTGATTGAGAGGCTCGTTATTCCGCCCACCGCCAATGCGAGCATTTTTGGAATTGAATAATGGCTCTTTCCCGCCAACCGTTCATGTCGAACATATTCGACCGTTGTGCTTCTGAAACCAACCAAAGGAACCATTCCACGGAGAAATAGATTCACTTCTCTGTCCTGCGATAAAGCGTCGAGCGCGCGTCTGCTCATGAGACGATAGTCGGCATGGTTATATACCGATTCAACTCCCATTAATTTCAGCAGCTTATAGAACATTTGCGCCGTGAATCTTTTCATGAAGGTATCGGACGTTCTATCGCTGCGAACACCGTAGACGACATCGTACCCCTCCAAGTAAGAACGAAGCATCGCCTTCATGGAAGGAATATCGTCTTGACCATCTACGTCGATGCTGATGGCCGCATCGCACATTTCTTTAGCCTCCATAAGGCCGGCCAAAAGGACATTTTGGTGTCCTCTGTTGCGAGAAAGCGATAGGCCCTTGCAGTGGACGGGGTCATTCTTTGCGTATTCGCATATGATCTTCCATGTGTCGTCGGTGGATCCGTCATTGCAATATAGGAGGAAGCTATCTTGGCTGCAAAGGCCTTCATTTATCATTTCGAATAACTGGTTTTGGAAGGGTTCGAAAGTTTCGGGAATTACCTGCTCTTCGTTATAGCATGGAATCACTATGGCCAATCTTATTGCGTTTTTTTCCATGCTGCTCCTTCCCTTTTTGTCGACCTAGGATTGATTTTTATGCCGCTTAGAGCCATACAGGCCAGCAAAATGATAGTAGGGAGGTACGCAAAAAGATAACGCGACCGCACTTCGAAGCAAATTTCAAATATCCCTAAGCATAAGATGGAAATCATTAACATTGCGGCAAATCGTCGGTTGCTGTCTATTTTTATTGTCGCGAGCAAGCTCAGCACTGTCATGAGCCAGACGATTTGGATGACGGTTCCGTATGGAGTGCTCGTAACCTGTCCATTGGTTTCTAAATCGGCGGCCAAATACGGGGAAAAAGGAGAGGGGGAATCTTTCAGCACGATTGCATATGTTCCTGCCAGCTCTCCCTCCTGATCCCATCCGAAAGATGAATCTCCCCAAAGCGCCAATTGCTTCTTGAGAATGTGCAGAGTGATTCCGCGGGTTCCCTTCTCGGATATTCTTTCCAGTGCTCTTGAGATATCAGCGGCGTTTCTTTCGGCAGTATTTGAAAATGACTGAGAAAAAAAGACATCCTCCGCGCAGAAGCCGCCATTCGTTTCGTCGTTTAAGCCCATCATGAAGAAATGGGCAGCCGAGAATGACTGGTTTTCATCAATTTCGAAAGAGTTGTTGACCATATGGCTCGCAGCTCCCTTGACAAGGAAGGCAATCGCGATTCCTACTAAGAGGGATGTGACCATAGGTACGAGTTCGTTTGCGCGCCTTGACTTCATCGTGGAGACCAAGCAGGGGAAAACATAAATAAGAAGAGCGGCCAAAGCAATAAAAATTATCTGCGGTTTGATGAAGTAGCCAATCAGGCCAATAAAGGCCATTGCGCCTAGTTTGGGATATGTACGCGCAATGGGCTGGTTCTCTATCTTCGTCGCAATCCAACAGATAGCGATAGGAATCGCCACTACGAGCGAATCGGAGTATGCGACGAGAAACCATGGCGAAAGCCCCACCAAGGCAACAAAGAAAATGAACCCGAGAAAAGAAACGGGCTGCGTGCAGCGTGCTTTCAGCGTGTCGTACAGGAGAATGCCCGCAATTGCGTAGAGGAACGAATTAAGGCAGGTGAAAACCAAAAGAGCAGCGCTAAATCCATCGATGCCGATGAATGCCAATGCGTCCATCGTTGCAATCATCAATGCGACGAGGAAACCATTGTTTGGATACGTGGAGAAATATTGGCTCAGGAGGTCTTTGGTGAAATACTCATTCCAACTTTCGGGGGCAAAGGGGATTCCTGTCCAGTTGTGCACAACGTTCCATGCTGCCGTGTAGAGCCCCCCGTTATCCCAGCTGCCTAAAAATCTGGTTTGATACGCGGCTATTAAATGAGCGACGAGCAGCACGGCGGAGATGGCATATACGCAAACATCAAGCTCTTCCTTGTTGCCATCTCTTTCTTGGTTGAACCAGTTTGGAAAGAGGCGAACGATGGCGATAAGGCATAAGAGGGAGATCGCAAGCAAAGCCAGAAAAGGCATGCTGAAGTTTCGCTTATAGAAAAAACTTGCAAAGTCATAGAGCAGCAGTGATGCGCAGACGCCTAGAGCGAACAGGAAAAAGAATGCTCGTAATAAACGGTATAGGGAAATGCCGATACTGGGGCAATTCGTTCTCTTCATATGTTCCATAATGCCAGGCGTATGACTTCCTGCAGCTTAAAGCATGGCCCCGTCGAACTCGTCGAAGTGGTACCAGCGCCCAGCGATGAACTGCTCGCCGTAGAGCATGCGGCCCGCCTCGTCGTAGTAGACGGTCTTGGTGCCCAGGTCGCAGAAGCCCGTGGTCATGGCCCCGTCGAACTCGTCGAAGTGGTACCAGTGGTCAGAGATCGCCTGCTCGCCGTAGAGCATGCGGCCCGCCTCGTCGTAGTAGACGGTCTTGGTGCCCAGGTCGCAGAAGCCCGTGGTCATGGCCCCGTCGAACTCGTCGAAGTGGTACCAGTGGTCAGAGATGAGCCGCTCACCTTTGCAGATATTGCCATCCTTGTCTAGATAATAGGTCTTCCCGTTTTCGGTGATCCACTGACCGTCGTCATCCTCATCGTAGTAGGGAAATTCTCCATTCCAATAATTTGTATCTACGTAGCCATCGATGCCCGCTACTGCACCGTCGTCGGAGTTTTGCCAAACGGAATATGCGCCAGAGTAATCACAACGATAATTCCACTGGGCAACCCATCTGTCCCACTGATCGAATACGCTGCTTGTGAGGTAGCTGTTCCACCAAGACAGGCTGGCATAAACGCCAGCCCTATAGCCCGCTCGTTCTATTTTCGAACAGAAAGCGGTTGCAAGCGTTGCGACTTGCGATGTTGGAATAATCCTATCCTCAAGATCGTAGTACACGGGGAGTTGCGGATTGTGGCCTTGCAGCAGCGACAAGGCTAAATCGGCCTCATTGGAAGCTTCGGCGTACGATTCGGCGTATGAATACAAGTAAACTCCGTAGGGGATGCCGAGGCGCTCGCATTCGCTAACATTGCGCTCCCATTTTTTGTCGGCTCGGCCGCCGTAGTCGTATCCAGAAAAGCCCACTCGTATAATGGCAAAGTCTATTCCAGAAGCTTTTATCTGATCCCAATCGATGTATCCTTGGTGCTCGCTTACGTCGATTCCCCAGGCAGCTCCTGAGGTGTCGCCGTCTTCGAGAGACAGAAGGGCGATTCCTGCATTGGCATTTTCCGTTTCCTGGAGTACTGGTTGTCCGTTGTCGTAGCGCCAGGAGTTTTCGACCAGCTGTTTTCCCTCATCGGCATAAGCATCGTTGCTCAACGCAGGGAAAAACGATAGGGCGGCAAGAAGGATTGCCGCAAATATCAGCGTCTTAATTTTGGTATTCGTCAAAGAGAGCATCTGCAATCCTAGATATCGGGACGGTATTGAATGGTTCCATGGTATCAAGAGGAATGCAATTTTTCGCTAATGACTTGGTGAAGATATAAATTCGCCAAAGGGGTTGGCTGGTCTTGTTCTTTCGGATGCACATGCGTGTCCGAAAACGGGGCGGTCATTTAACCGACCGCCCCGTTTTCGCGAGAAGGCCAGTTGACAGCCATTCAGTCGATGATGATGTCGTTGTCTGCCTCCACTAAAGCGCGTGCCTTTCCCTGCCCTTCGATCGCCTCCCGCAGGCGTTTGGCGTAGTATGTCTGGCCATCGGCGATGTCGATACGCAGGCCGATCTCGGCCTGCTGGAAGAGTCCGAGCGCACGCAACGGGTCGGGGTCGACGCCGTAGGAGGGGCCTTCAGAATCTATGAGCATCTTCGCGATGCGTAAGGCGGGCTGGGAGTATTGCGCTGCGTTGCAGGCGAGCTCGAGGCTGCGTTCGTAGAGGCGATAAGCCTTGTTTCTGTCTCGCGGCACGGCTTTGCCGCGAGAGAACATGTCGCCAAGTTTGTAGACGGCCTCGCAAGAGGGTGCGAGTGCGGCGGCGAGTGAGTACCACTGGTAGGCCTTCGCGTGATCTGGCTTGCCCGTGCGCCCGTACTCGTAGATGTAGCCGAGGTTGATGATGCTTTGGTAGCATCCCTCGTTGGCGGCCATCTCGTAGAGGTCGGCAGCCTTGACATAGTCCTGCTCTATGAGATTGCCCATGTAGTAGAGTGCGCCGAGGTCGTTCATGCATGCGCCGCTGCCATTCGCGATGCCCACCTTGTAGCCGAGCACGAGCATCTCGGCCACCTCGGGGTGGCTCCATGCCATGTCGCGAATGCGGCCTCTGTTCTCGAAGGCATGCTTGGCGAATTCGTCTCCCGTCGCAGAGAAGGCGACATTGGCCATCTCGTTCAGAAATGCCTTGACTCGTTCGCATTCGTAGACGGCGAACGTCTCGTCGAGAATCTCCTCGGCGTCGTCCTCGTCGAATTCCATGCCCGCGAGCTCGGCCATCCGCATGGCCTCTTCCTTCGAAATCGCGTATTCTCCCTTAGCCGCCATCCCCATCTCCCGTCTGCCGATGATTCCTCTCAGACCAGACTGGATATTTATCCGTCCAGCAGTATAGCCAATACCCGTGGCGCGGGTGTCCAGTGCATCACCCACCTGTCGGGTTCTTTCGACTATTGGCTCCACGACCGCTGTTATTCCCACGGTCGTTCTATGCAGGGACAGCCGTCGTCTGCGCCATCTATTGAGCCGGGCGCACAGCTCCTCAATTTCCCGATGCCCTTGCGTCGCATCGCGTTCGCGGTGATGCTCGATTGATCCCTCTCACGGCCTCGAAAAAAAACAAGGCCGAACGGGACGTTCCCGCAGTGCTCAACGTACTCTATCGGCTCATCTCGAAGCCCCATCTTTGCCAAATGGCCACCGCCGTGGCATCGCTTCGGCACCAGGTCAGAAATTCCTGGGCGGCAGCTTCGTTGTCGGAAATCGAGCAGATGGCCGCAGGATAGACGATGTTGTCGCATGCGCCCTCTGAGATAGAACAGATGGTATCCAGATTCTCGAAGCGGTAAATATCGGAGCTGTACACAATGCCGATGTCGGCGTCGCCCGTCTCCACATGCTTGCACACGTTGCCCACCGAAGAATCCAGCAGCGGCGCAATCCCAACGTAGAAGCCGCCTTGGCCTTCGGGCTTCGTGTATGCCCCGAGCGAATACAGAACTTGGCGTGCGTAATTGCCCGCGGGCACCGTTTCGTCGCCGATGCATATGGAGTAGCCCTTGCCGATAGCCTCTTCCAAAGTGTCGGCTGTAATCTCCGAGCCTTTGCGCGTCACGAGAATCAGGTTGTTGTCGAACAGATTGAAGCGCGTGCCCTCTTTGATGCCGCCGAACGATTCGACGATGTCCATCTTGTCGGACGATGCCGAGATAATCACGTCGGCATACGCACCCACCCTCAGCTGCATCGCCAAGTCTCCCGAAGAGAGAAACTGCGTGTCGGCGAAGCTTACCCAGCTGTGCGTTTGGGAATAGGCCGCAGTCGCCTCTGCCATGGCGCCCGAAAGCGAGTTCGCCGCGAAGATTTGCAGGCGCACCGGAGTTCGGTCGCTCGAGCCGCCGCTTGCCGAACAGCCATACAGGCCCGCTCTGGCAAAAACGAGCATCGCGGCGGCCAAAACAGCGCAGAGGCTCTTCGACGCGGAACGTCTGCCGAACGGCCCCCTTCGTCCATGCTTGCGAATTCGGGCGAACGCCTTATCGCCCGCGACTTTCGTCTCGCCATGACGCATGCCCATGTTAGCGGCCTTCGTTCTCTTCGCCGGTGGCAGGCATTTTAGGCTGCCCGGTCTTCGCCCGCTTCGCTCTTATGGCAAACGTGAGCGCGACGCACACGGCAGCCAGGCCCATCGCGGCTGCTGCGATTATGGTGCCCATATCGGCAGAGTAGACGGCCTTGCTCTCGCCCGCGGCACTTCCCGCTGCGGCCTTCTCTTGCTCAGAGTTTGAAGTTGCGGTGCTTTGGCTTGTAAGTTGGTTGAGCACGCCCTCGATATTCTCAAGTTTCAGATTGTAGACGCCAGCGCTTTTCGTCTGCGTTCCGTTGATTTCTGAAATGTAATTGGCCAGCGTTTCGGAGTATTTCTCGTATGCGTAAAACGTGATGTCGAACGAATCCTCGAAGGGCTCGTTCGTGAAGGTGATGTTGCTTATGTCGCCAAGGAAATAGACCTTGCGCAACGCCCCGTCGAAGGCGATCGCATTTTTCGACATTTCGGTTATGTTGCCGTAGATATATAGCTCCTCGAGCGACGAGCAGCCCTGTATCGCTCGTTCGGGAAGCGTTGTTATTCCCGTTGGGAGGGTGAGCGTTTTGAGCGACTTGCAATTGCGGAAAGCCTCATAGCCGAGACTTCGCACGGTCGAGGGAAGTTCGATGGCCTCGAGCGCTTCGCAGCCCTTGAAGGCGTACGAGCCGATACTCGTAAGGCTGCATAGATCGCCTCCCGCGAAGGTTATCGCGCGCAAATGGCTCTCTCCCGTTTCCGTGTCGTGGTCGAAGGCGTATTTGCCGATAGAGGAAACCGTGCTGGGGATGTTGATGGATTCGAGCGCGAAGCAGTTATAGAAAGCCCATCCGCCGATGCTCGTTACCCCTTCGGGGAGATTGATCTCGGTAAGCATTTCGCATCCCCAAAAGAGGTTATCGCCTATCGCTCCATTGTATTTCGAGGGCATTTGGATCTTCTCCAAATGCGACGCGGCCGCGAAGGCCTGGTCTCCGATATACGTCACGCTATCGGGGATAACGATGGACGTCATGGTGTCATTGCCCTTGAAGGCGTACTTGTCTATCGCGCCTACCTTGAAGCCGTCGAGGCTTTCGGGAATGACGTAGTCGGTCGTCTTCTCTATGGCGACTCCCGTGACGGTTGCCTTGCCTCCGCTGACCACGTAGGAATAAACGTTGCCGTCTTCGGCGCTGCCTTTGATATTCCCAGCGGCATACGCGCTTTCGCCGCCGCCGACGGCGGCTATTGCGGCAGCAAGCGCGAAGGCGGCTAGGGTCAGGAAAAATCCTCCGGCGGTTTTGCTGATGCCCATAAGTTCCCCCTAAAACCCAAATCGCGGGCCGTGCCCTAGTCGTTTTTCGGAATGACGTAAAGCGTCCCTGTGGAATCGTCGCGATACACGGTGCCCAACTCTTCGAGGCTCGCGCTCGACCCCTCCAGCTCGCCCGTTCCCGCCTCGAGCTCGCCGTCGAGCACTTCGTGGTCGTCGTCGGTGGCCGCCGTGTCGACATCGGACAAATCCACGTTCCAATAAGACACCAGCGCCAGCATGAGGCCGCATGCGAAGACCAGCATGACGTCCATGAGGTTGCCCATAGAGCTCATGGGATCGGACGCCTCGATGCCGACGAGGCCTTCGTCCAAGGTTGATGGCATGAGGTCTCGCATTATCGCGCCTCCCCTATGGCAGAATCAGCGCTCGTCGTCGCGTCGCATGAAGCGCTCGCATCGTCGTTGTCGTCAGCGCGAAACTTGGCGGCGATGTCGAGCAGCGCGTTCGTCGCCGCCTCGAGGCTGATCAGGTAATCGGAATACCAGCGGTTGCGCATCTTCGTGGCGATGAAGCAGACCACGGCCACGGCCAGGCCCGCAACGGTCGTGTCGAACGCGATGGTGAGCGAGCTTGCCAAGGTCGAAGTGTCCCCCTGCCCCAAGGCCACAATGCCCGGTCCCAAAGGAACGAGCGTTCCCATAAGGCCCAGCATGGGGGCTATCTTCGTCGCGACGTCGCCGCGGCCGATTCGCTTTTGGTAGCCCAGCTTTATATCGCCCAGCAGGCGTTTCGTCATGTCCGCGAGCAGCTCATCGGACAGGTCGATATAGCGAACGATGGTGAGAAGCTTCTCTTTATGGGGCGCAAGCAGCCCGCAGCGCTGGATTGCGTCACTCAGCTGGTCGCGGGAGCACGAACCCAGCGCGGAGATGAGCTCGGGAATCGCCGCTTGGTATTGCCTGCGCTCGACGAAATATTCCACCAGCACCGATGCGGCGGTGTAAACGGCATAGACGAGCAGCGCGATCAGCAGTGCGATGGTGGGAATGAGGAGCCCCTGCGAAATGGGGTGCAAAACGTTGTCGGCCAGAATATTCTGTATGGTTTCCACGTTCATTGCTCCTTCTTATGGAATGCGTACGGGCTTCGAGATGCTTCGTTTGAATGCGGCAGCGCGAAACGCCAGGCCGCCGAAAAATACCAGCATCAGAAAGGCTGGCAGGAGCTTCGTCAGGCTCTCCAAGTAGTAAACCAGCTGTGAGCTTGAAGAATTGCTCTGTGCCGCCTCGTTTTGTTCGCCGCCGCTGCCTTCGGTGCTCACGTCTGTCCTGCTTGCTAGGCGAACTACAAAATATGAGCCCTCGTCTCGGGATATGTTCTGCAGTTCGCCTGCATTGCTTGCGTTGTCTGCGGTGGAAAGCGTCACCTGCTCGTCTCCGCTGCTTTCCTGATGGTAGGCTTGCCCCGAAATCCGGCGTTTGTCGGGCTGGCTCGTTGCCGTGTCGCCCGTGCCTCGCGTTCCCTGCGCACCTGAGGCATCGTCGGCCTCGCTTGGCGTCTTGTCTTCCGTTTCGGGGGATTCGGTTTCGTCGGATTCCGTTGCTCCCTGGTTATCCCCTGGCGTGTCCTCGCTCGGATTTTGCCCGCCCGATTCCTCTTCGCCTGGTTCGGGTTCCGTCTCGCCGCCCATGTCAGTCTCGATGCCGTTGTAAGTAAGATGGTATTCGAGGCTGGCCGTTTGCGCCGTCGTGTTCACGGCGTCCACGTAGTTCTTCAGGACGGACGAATCGTATACGGTTTGGAAGGCCACGTAGCGGCTTTCCTCGAAGGCGCTCGATAGATACGTGTCGCCGTTTTGAAACGACAGATTGCTCATGTCGCCATAAAACTGGAAGCTGGTCAAATTGCCGCAAAAGCCGAACGCGTGCTTATCCATGCTGAAACTTCCGTAGCTAACGACGCTGGTCAGGTTGCTGCAATTCTTGAAAGCATGGAAAGAGACATAGAGCATCGTGCTGGGAATTTCGACCGAGGTTACCTGGCTGAGGCCCTTAAAGGCCGATTGCCAGATAATGGCTACGGGCAAACCGTCGATTTCCTCAGGCAGCACCATGTCGCCATTCGTGATTATGCCGCCGTAAATGGCGATTTGGTTGCCATATTGCCCGTAATAGTACGTATTGCCGTCGGCACCCACGTACTCGTCGGCCGCATAGGCGGCGCTTGGCGAGAGCATGATGGCAGAGGCAAGGAGCAGGGCCGCCGCCAATGCGACGGCGGCAGCCCTGCCGAATTTCGATGCTGCGCGTTGAACATCGCCGCTCGGAACCGCGTCGCATGCGCCATCCCTTCCGAATTCAAAAGGAAGCTCGGATCGGCACGCCTTTTGGTCATGTGGGGATGTCCACTTCATTTAGGCGAACGGCTATGCGACTTTGCGACGGGCAAAGCAGACTGCACCAGCGGCAACAAATGCGACCGCAATCAAAGCGCCAGCAGCGCCATCTGCGGAATCGCCTGTCTGCGGCAACTTGTTGTCAGCAGCTGTTTTGGCGTCCTGTTTATCGCTGGTGGTTGTGGCGCCGCCCTTAGCTTCGCTTTTCGGCTCGTCTTTCTTCTGGGCCTCAACGATCTTGAATTCCTTCTCGATGGTGCCGGCGTAGTCGCCGATGCCCGTGATGGACGCCTTCGCCGTGCCTACCTTGGTATTGTCGGAATACTCAACCGTGTAATCGGTGCCTTGCGTCAAAGAGTTCCCGTGCATGCTCGCGGTAACTTCTGGCGTGAGCGCGCTTCCCGTATAGGTCTGGTCGGCGATGTCGCTTACGGTCGCATTCGAGATGTCGCGATCGACGATTTCGAAGTTCGCGGCCGTTGCGCCGACATAGCGATAGCCCTTGGGCGATTCCTTGGTCATGCTCGTGGGTTCGACGTCGGTGCCCGTAACGGTGACGGTTGCCGTGCCAGCTTCGGTGTTTTCGGAGTACGAAAGCGTGTAATCGACGTCTTTGACGAGCGTATTGCCCTGGGCGTCGGTGACGACGGGTTCGGGCATCACGGCCTCGCCAGTGTAGTTTTGGGCGGGAATGTCGGCAATTTTGAACGCGTTGCCCTCGGCGTTCACATCAACGGTTTGGACGATGGTGTAGGTGTAATTGCCGTCGGCGTTGTTCCCCTCGACGAATTTGTCGAGATTGGCGTTATCGGTAAGCGTATGGAACGTGATTTGGTAGGTCGCCTCGAAAGGAGAATTGCTCGGCGTGTAGGAGTTGAAGTCCAAGCTCGTCTGGTCGCCGAGCAGATACACGTCGTGAAGGTTCGGGCAGTTGCCGAACTCCTGCTTCGTCAGCTTGAATCCGTTCCCAAGGGTGAGCTTCTCAAGGCTGTCGGAGCTCTTGAATTGCTTCGACCAGCCATTCGTGTTCATGCTGCTTCCCAAATTGAGCGATTTTATGGGGACGCCGAACGTGCAGTATTTGATGGCCTGATTGCCCAGGGTGATTGCGGTATTGCCATCGATGCTGTCGGGTATGGTGACGTCTTCCGTGACGGTTTCGAATGACGAGATGATTGTCGTTCCCCATTGGGAGTAATAGTTGAACTTATTTCCAGAATCGTCCACGTAGGGCGAATCTGCGAAGGCATGCTTCGGGGCGATGGCGATAGCCAAAGCAATAATGCCAAGCGTCAGGAGAACAGCCTTGGCCAGCCTGGTCCCCTCCCACAACGTTTTTTCGTTTTTCAAAATCTGTCCTTCCCCGTGTCTGCGCGAATGCGGAATCGGAACAAGGCAGAACCCCAACCCATTGCCATATTCGCAAATGAGAATAATGCACAGCAATACTAGCTAAAGCGGTGTCTTTCCCTGTCCCATAAAATGGGGGCACTTTGCCCCGTTGGCAGGAAAAGGGGGATTTCCGTCGTAATTTCGGGGTTTCGCGCATGCATTATACTTAGATGTAAATAAAACCCGAATTTCTTGATTGGCGATAACGAATTGCAAAAGCCACCCATAAGCAAATCGTCGATATCCCTGGCCTTGTTGTGCCCTCTGTTGGTATTCCCCTTGCTTGTGGGCATATGCGGCAACATTTCCATCGAGAAAGGCGACTTTGCCACTAGATTTCTTGTGCATGTTCTTCCCCTGTTCGTCATGGGATCTTATGGCTTGATACTGACGCTGCAGGACGATTGGTCTACGAGTGCTGTTGGGCGTATTGCCATTTTCGGGGGCGCCCTCCATGCCATCGCGTGCGCAATCTCTTGGGCGTTCGTCGGGTCGCTTTCGGTGGCGATTCTGCTCGATGCGGTTGCCTTGCCCCTGTGCGTCGTATCCGTCGTTGCCGTCGAACTCCCAGCGGCGTTGAGTTTTCAGCGTTTGGCGGAACCTGCGCTCACGCTTGCGATGGGCGCTGGCCTTGTCGTTTGTATCGGAGCCGTCTCCGCTATCGTATCGCCGGCATTCGTCTCGGTTGAATCTATCGCGGTTGCCTTCTTACCGTTGCTTGCCTCGGCCGTTTCCGCCTTAGCGCCTACGGGCCAGCCGATTAGCTCCGACGCTGCGCGTGACCGTGGTGCGTTCGTGCGCACGGTAAGACAGCAGCGCCTATCGTCATGCGTCATCGCCGCGTTGGCCGCAATCCAGGGCATGGCTGCTGGGCTGTGCGGAATCGAGTTCGAAGTTGGTGATGGAACCTATTTCCTCGTTTCGGTGTGCCTCTGCGGGTTTATGGGCGCAGGTGTTATCGCATTGAGCACAGTCGTTCGCTCAGGCAAGGCGAATCGGGGCTATTCCCTTCTTTTCGCTGTCTTGGGAGGCCTTCTCCTATCGATGATTTGCCTCGCGGTCGTGCCTGGGAGCTATGCGCCCCAGCAATGCTCTTCCCTGCTTTCGGCGGCGCATCTCGTTTCGGTGGCGATGTTCGTCGCATCTCTGTCTTTCTTGGACGCCGACGTCTCGGGGCGAGCGCCTTTCTTTGTGGTTTTGCTGGAATGCGCGTTTCGCCTTTTGAACGAGCTGGGTTTGCTTGTGCCGAAAGTGGCCGTCACAAACACAGCCATAACGAGCGTGCTCATCGCGATATGCTTAGGCGTGATCGCCATCGTTTTCGCGGCATCCGCAATTCGCCACGACGAAGTCTCAGCGAGTGATGGGGATATCAAGGACGAATTCGACGACTCGGGCGAAAGCGTGCTCTCTCCCGAGGCCGCTGCGGATATCGAGCAAGGGGGCGAGATTCCGAATTTGGCTCAACTCCAACAGCGATACGGCCTGACCGACAGGGAGACAGAAGTGATGCTCTTGCTGTCGGAGGGGCACAGCCAAAAGCGTATCGCCGAGCTGCTCGTGCTGTCGCTGAGCAGCGTCCAGACTTACTCAAAGCGCATCTATCGCAAACTCGACGTCCACAGCAAGCAGGAAGTAATCGACCTCGTCGCAAGCGCTAACGGGCGCGATGGCGCCGGCTCGAAGTGACAGTCTCTTTGCTTGCGGCTACGGTGCGGCTTTCTTCTTCGGTCGTCTGCTCGTTCGGGCGCTTTAGCGCATTAGAGTGTTGACGCGTTCGAATTTGCCGCTATACTGAACCCATTCGACGCCAGGCCGAAGGGTCGCCTGGCGCATCACCTACGAAGGAGCACGTGTGAGCAACGCCGCCGCACATATCTGCGCAGCCGCCGCTGGCTTCTTCTCCTGCGCCCATACGGGCCTCTATCTCGAGTATTCCTATCGATACCTCTAGCACGCGAGGGCAGCTCGGCGCGCGCTTCATAGGCGCAGCCGCCGGAACCGCCGTCGTGTGCGCCTCCATGTCCGCGCAGCCTCGCGCATTTGGGCATGGTCCGGTTTCTTGGCAAAGGGGCGAATAGGAAGCAAACGGGTGCCCTTCTGTCGAGAAATCGGTTCGCGCCCAAACGCGCGCGATCGATTGGAATCTTCCATGGCTATAAAGCTCGCAATGGTGCTCGCGTTCGCCGCCATCGCCATCATCATCGGAATCCTGTGCCGAAAGCATGCCGGCAACGTGGCCGGCTTCATCTTAGGCGGGCGCAACGTCGGCCCGTGGCTTTCGGCGTTCGCCTTCGGCACGTCGTATTTCTCGGCCGTCATCTTCGTGGGCTACGCCGGCCAATTCGGTTGGAAATACGGCCTGTCGGCCACGTGGGTGGGCATCGGCAACGCCATTTTGGGCAGCCTGCTTGCCTGGTGGGTGCTGGGCCCGCGCACGCGCGAGATGACGCAGCGTTTGGGCGCGGCCACCATGCCGGAATTCTTCGGCAAGCGCTACAAGAGCCGCGCACTGCGCATTGCCGCCGCGGCCATCATCTTTGTGTTCCTCATTCCCTACACCGCAAGCGTTTACAACGGCCTGTCGCGCTTGTTCGGCATGGCGTTCGGACTGCCGTATGAGGCGTGCGTCATCGGCATGGCGGCCATCACCTGCGTCTACGTGGTGCTCGGCGGTTACATGGCCACCGTGGTGAATGACTTTCTGCAGGGTATCGTGATGCTGTTCGGCATCGCTGCCGTGATCTGCGCGGTACTCGCCGGCAACGGCGGCTTTTCGCAGGCGGTCATCGATCTGTCGCGCGTGCAGGCCGAATCGAATCCCGAGCTGCAGGGCGCGTTCGTGAGCATGTTCGGGCCCGACCTGTTCAATTTGCTGGGCGTGGTCGTGCTCACGAGCCTGGGCACGTGGGGCCTGCCGCAGATGGTGCAGAAGTTCTATGCCATCAAGAGCGGCCCGGCCATCAAGCAGGGCGCCATCATCTCGACGCTGTTCGCGATGGTCGTGGCTGGCGGAAGCTACTTCTTGGGTGGTTTCGGGCGCCTGTACGGCGGGCAAATCGAGATGTCGGCCAGCGGCTCACCCGTCTACGACTCCATCATTCCCACGATGCTCTCTTCTCTGCCCGACTTGCTGGTCGGATTGGTGATCGTGCTTGTGCTTTCCGCCTCCATGAGCACCCTGAGCTCGCTGGTGCTCACCTCGTCGAGCACGCTGACGCTTGACCTTTTGAAAGACAACGTAGTGAAGAATATGGACGAGAAACGCCAGCTTCTATGGATGCGCGGGCTGCTCGTGGCGTTCGTGGCGATTTCGGCCATTATTGCGCTCGTGCAGTACAACAGCTCCATCACGTTCATCGCGCAGCTGATGTCGATCAGCTGGGGCGCACTCGCGGGCGCATTCCTTGGCCCCTTCCTGTGGGGCTTGTACTCCAAGCGCGTATCGAAGCTGGCCGTGTGGGCGAGCTTCATCGTGGGCGTAGGCCTCACAAGTGGGAATATGATTGCCGGATTCTTCGGGCGCGCGCTTATCGCGAGTCCCATCAACTGCGGGGCGCTCGCCATGCTGCTGTCATTGGCGATTGTGCCGCTCGTGAGCCTTATCACCAAGCCGGTTGATTTCGACATGGACATCGCGCTGCCGAGCCGCAAGAGCGCGACCGATCGCGAGATCGAGGCCGAGGCGAAAGCCGAGGGCCTGCAGGAAATGGAGCCGTTGGGATAGGCGTATCGCTATCCGCTTGTAAGTCATTCCGATTCGCATCCCTTTAAAACAAACACAGACAACACTATTTTAAAAGTTGCTGTTTAACTGCGAAGATAATATGATTTACGCTGTACATTCAATGACTTATTTACAATGAAATTTTATAGGCTTTATTTAGCGCTGCTCGAGTAATGGGCGATCTCTCGCAAAGCTTGCTCGCGAATTCTTGGTCTTCGGGTTTTGCCTCGCTTCGGTATTGGCCAAGACGGCCCCTCCTTGCTGGTCGTCTTGGCCATTTCGCCTATCAAAGCCGCTCAGAGGCTTGTGGAGCCTAATTTCCGCCCTGCAACTAGCCCAATGCTGTCTTTTAGGAACCAAGCGCCTTAAAACGCCTCAGATTCCTTCTAGCGCTTCAGTCTCGTTTTGTGGAGGGCTTTTATCAGGGGAAATAGCACGCCTGAAATCTTGATTTCGCTTGCCCAGATATATAAAATTTCATTGTTCTTAGTGTCACCCTTAGAAAGAAAAAGAACTCGACAGCTGGAGTCTGCAACGTGCCTTCTTCTCCCCTTCCCTCCTTCAATCTCGACGACGTCATTGCTGAGAGCCTTCGTGCCGAAGTCGAATTCCGTCGTTATAACGCTTCGGCCGCTGCCCTTTCCGATTGCTTGGAGTCACAAGGTTTTACCGAACTTTCGGTCGATTTGACGCGCGACGAATTGTTGCAGGGCTATGAGGCTTTGACCTACGTTGAGCCCGTTTTGAGTCAGCCGGCCTTCGAAGCGTTCTCCTCGGACGGACTTTCATTTTCGGTGAAGCCACTCTCCCCCGTCATGACGGTTCCGCCCACGGCTTTGCAGTTTTATTTCGATTTGTTCGATTTGGGCGACCCCGAAAAGCATCCCTACAACGAAGTGCTTGTGAGCTACTTGCATCTCGAGGACGATCGCGAGCAAACCTATCGTCTCTACGCGTGCGACTCACTCGCCGATATCGAGTTCCTTCTCTCGTCTATTCGAAACGAGCCAGCGTTGATTTTTACCGGTCGCTTTCAAACCCGAAATGGCTCTTACCGCATGCCGCTCAACACGCAGCGCGCGCAGCAGCGTACGACCAATGCCATCTGCGTCGATATCGATCCGTCTCACGAGGGTGACGATTCCGAAGACGGACCGATTGACCCAATCGTGCTTGAGGAAATATTCAAGCGGATTGACCAGCGGATTCTTCCGTCGTATGTGTGTTTGACGGGACGTGGGATTCACCTTTGGTATATCTTCGACGAGCCGTTGCAGACGTTTCGCATTCATAATCCTCGCCGTGCGAAATACAAGGCCCTTGCCGATGCGCTTTACACCTATTTCGGAATCATGTGCTCCGACCTGCCTTGCGTGCTCGATACCCATTGCACGTCTCTCAACCACGGTTTTCGTGCGCCTGGCTCTCTTACGAAGCGTGGCGAAATCGTCCGATGCTTTTGCCCGAAAGAGAAGGTTTTCAAGCGCTCGACTATAGATCCTCTGCGCCTTTCGCGAATCCTGCATTCATTCGAAGCGCTCCCCTACCCTGATGAGCTGGTGCTTTGCGAAGATGATGTTCGCTGGAAAACGTATGAGGATATCGCCGACGAAATCGAGGCCCGCCAGAAGGCCTTCGAGGCGAAGCCGGCGAGCGAGGACCAGCTCGCGTTCATAAACGATCTTTTCGAAAAGGGCGATTTGAGCAGGAAGGAATTCGAATCCGCCGAGACGCTGAACGCTCCTGGCGCGAGCATCCTCATCCAAAAAGGCGTGCGCCGTCGCGCTTTGCGGCAAGAATCTGGCAACAAGCGCCCTGTTCGCTCGCGTTGGAAGACTCGCCCTCACCCCCTCATCGCAGGCGAAACGGGTGGGGTTTACCAGATTATTTACAACAATCTGGTAAAAGTGCCTCTGGGCAGGCGTTATTTGTCCCTTTACATGCTTGCGGGTGTGGCCTACATGATGGTTCAACCCGTAAAAACAAAAAAGGAATTGCAGCGCGATTTCCTCGATTTGCTCAATACGCCGTGGGCTAAGATGGGCACTCCTCTGACGCGCCGAGATATTGAAAACGCCCTGATGGGATACAAGAAAGACAATTGGCAGACGAGGAATTCGGAAGTCAAGACGCTCGGGTTCGATCCCTTTGGGGAATCGTCGAAGCGAAACGGCAGAACTCGCGCGCAGCATCTAGACGATATTGCGCGCCCTGCTTACAGAGAGAAATCCAAATCGAAGAAAACCCAGGCCATCGCAAACGTTCTTGCCAAACAGCCAGGTGCTTCGAAGAACCGCGTTGCGCAGATAACGGGGATTTCTTACCCCACGGTACTGAAATATTGGAGCGATGCGTGCGATTTGGCTCGTGTTGAGGATGTCAGATCGATATCGTCTGATGACGATATTTATTAATATGGGGTCTACAGTGCTGATAACTGACTATATAGCTAGCATACTATTATGATATATCTATAATGTAATAGCATAATAGATATATAGCTCGCTACTTTATTAGTTATGATTTTGTTCAATGCGAAATCTGGCAACCATACCTGGAGTTTCCATTGCTGCCTGGGGTTTTGCTATCGCAATCTCTATTTCCCCATCGTTGTTTGCGTTGATTTTTTGACCGAGGGCATGAATGCAGTCGTAGAACTCAGGACTCATTTGATATGTCGAAGTCACGAATCTCTCGTCGTCTGAAAGCCAGGCAAAAATAGGAGTATTCTCGTCGCCTGAGACTTCAGAGAGAATGCCTTTATTGCTCCCCTCCCCTACACTTGCCCAGATAAGGTAGAGCTGCGTTGCCTCGCCTTCGAGCTCAGGGTTGAGGATAACGGTTCGTGCTGGAACAAACTGATACGCGCCTCCGTAGAGGGAGACGCGTATCGGGAGGCGACTAGCCATGCTTGCGCAGCTCTTTCTTCACGCTGTCTTGGATCCATTGGCTTACGAGGCTTTTGATATTCGCGTCCTCGCCTGCGTATTTCTTTTCGAAGACGATCTTGTCGATGTCTCGTTTGAGGCTTACGGGGATTCGGATATTCATCTGCACGAGCGTCTCTTCGGCGGCTGGCGCTGCGTCCGATTGCTTCTGAGCTGCTGCTGGCGTGCTTTTCGATTTCTCTACCGATGTAGAGACCGGGGTCGCTTTAACTTCCTGCTCTTTCGAGGGTTCTTGCGCGACCGTTTCTGTTTTTCGCGTTTTCGGGGCAAATTTACTCGAGAGCTTATCGGCCTTTGCGGCGAGTTCGGGCTTCAAGTCGCCCATGAGGATTTTATTTGGATCGGTTCCAGTTTTGCTCATGAGCTACTCCTCGTCTTCCTTCACTTCGCCTTCATGATGGAGGAATTCGGCGACGAAGGCGCGATAATCCGCGACGGCCGCGGCCTGCTTCGGCGAGTCAAAAAGGTCGATTGACTCCATTTGGCATTCCATTACGGCGACCGATTGGCGAATGAAGGTGTCGTAAACCGGAGCTTCGAAGTATGCGCTGAATTTCTCGGTAACCTCGCGCATAACCTTCATAGCGTTGAATCGAGGATTGAATCGCGTGAGGAGAATGCCGATGACTTTCGCTTTGGGGTTGAGTTTCTTGCTCACCATCTCCAACGTATCGGCAAGATCGTTCATTCCCTTAGTTGAGAATGCTCCAGTGTCTGTCGTTACTATAATGCCGCCATCTGACGCGACGAAGGCGTTGATGGATAGCGTAGAGAGATTTGGCGGCGTATCGATAAGGATGAAATCGTAATCGTCTTTGACTTCTTTCAGCGCATCACGCATATGCTCATAGCGATCGATTGCGTTTGCGAGTTCTGTCTCGGACGCAAACAGGTCATTATCTGCGGGCATAAGGTCGTAATGTTTCGTCTCATAAATTGCCTCATGCGCCTCGCAGCGGTTTGTAATGACTTCGTATGTCGTATTTTGGCCATCGGTGTTGAATCCTGCCCAGTCGGAAATATTTCCCTGAGGGTCCATGTCTACGACAAGAACCTTGCAGCCAAGTTCGTTGAGCCCCGACGCCAATGCGCCTACGGTAGTGGTTTTTGAGCAACCGCCTTTGCGATTTGCTACGGAATAAATCTTACCCATAATTATCCTTTGAACAGGTGTTTTATGAAGTATCTTGCTACGTACCTATCTTGTAATCATTATAGCAGGCTATGAAAATAATTTACTACTTCGCTAAAAAGATACATTGATATTTAGATACACTCCTATGTGGCTATGTGGCTATGTGGCTATGTGGCTATGTGGCTATGTGGCTATGT
>CAVHFS010000011.1:0-73294 GCA_963635715.1 Subdoligranulum sp. CAG:314
CCATCTTCATCGAGCCCGACGATCTGCTGTGCGGGTCGGGCGCGAGCAAGCCGTTCGGCATCGAGATGTCATACGAGTATGGCGTATGGAGCAAAGAAGAGGTCGAATCGCTGAAGAGCGAGATTTACACCATCACGCCCGAGGACGAGGAAGAGCTTTATGAGCTGAACAAGCGCTTTGCTGACAACCCTGCGGCGGCGAATCTCATGGACGCGTCCTCGAAGAGCTTGGGGCAAAATAAGCGCCTGTGGCCGTTCATGTCTTCGGGCGTCGTGCTTCCGCCGTGGAAAGACAAAAAGCAGGCGTCGGGCGGCGGCTATGCGATGTCGGGCTATGGCCTGGGTCCTGGATTCTACCTTACGTGCATAGACTACTCACACGTGCTCAACGAGGGCGCGAAGAGCGTCATTGCCGAAGCGAAGGGCTATCTTGACAATATCGTCTACGACGATCCAGATATCCTAGAGAAGCGCGATTTCTGGGAAGGCACGGTCATCGTGTTCGAGGCGTGGATTCGCTTCGCGAACCGCTACGCCGATCTCGCCGAGAAGATGGCGGGCGAGGAAGCCGACTCCGCGCGCAAGGCCGAGCTTCTGGAGATGGCCCGCATCTGTCGCAAGGTTCCTTGCGAGCCCGCCGAGACGTTCCGCGAGGCCATGCAGAGCTTCTGGTTCATGTTCCTTCTGTGCAATGCCTCGCCAACGGCATCGGCCGGCCGTTTCGACCAGTACATGTACCCATTCTACCGCCACGACATCGACGCCGGCCTCATCACCGACGACGAGGTGCTCGAGCTGCTCGAGATCATGCGCATCAAGGATATGAAACTCAACCGCGTGTCGGGCAAGGCGAACCGCGCGAAGAACGCCGGCATGGCCAAGTGGCACAATTGGACAATTGGCGGCGTGAAGCCCGACGGAACCGACGCGACCAACGAATTGTCGTATCTGATCCTCGATGCCGCGATCGATACGCATCTGCCGCACCACACTGTCACCGTCCGCGTGCACGAGGGAATGCCCGATTCGTTCATGAAAAAGGCGCTCGAATGCGTGAAGACCGGCCTGGGCATGCCTGCGTTTTTGAGCGATGAGTCCAATATCGCATTCTTCACGAGCATGCAGGAAGGCAACAAGCTTATGCTCGAGGAGGCTCGCGACTGGTGCGCGACGGGCTGCGTCGATGCCAACGTCCAAGGCCTCACCCGTACGCTTTCGGTCGTGTTCTTCATCATTCCGCAGGCGATGGACATCTGCATGCATAGTGGCTACTGCCGCTACAACAAGATGATCGTCGGCAAGGATTTTGGCGATGTGACGAAGATGGAGACCTTCGAGGAGTTCAAGGCGGCCGTCTACGATGAGATTCGCTATCTCATCGGCATGGCCAACGAGCGCGCCAATGTCGAGCTTCTCGCCGAGCGTGACCTGTTCCCCGACGTATTCCGTTCGGCGCTCATGAAGGGCGGCGTAGCATATGGTCGCGACATGGGTCGGCGCCGCTTCAAGTTCGAGAACGGCGCCGTGCTCGGCGCCGTGGGCGGCGTGAACACGGGCAACGCGCTCTATGCCATCAAGCGCCTCGTGTTCGACGAGAAGAAATACACCATGGCCCAGCTCATGGGGGCGCTCGACGCCGACTGGGAGGGCTTCGAGGAGATGCGCGCCGACTTCAAGGCCCAGCCCAAGTACGGCAACAACATCGCCGAGGTCGACGAGATGGTGGCCGAGGTCTATAAGGTGCACTCCGACACCTGCTACAGCCTGCCGTGCGCCTATGGCGATAGCCTCAAGCCCAACGCCATCAGCATCTCGGCGCACCAGCCGGGCGGCGCCTGCACGGGGGCCACGGCCGACGGCCGCCGCGGGGGCGAGATCCTCGCCGACGCGTCGCTGTCTCCCGACCACGGCCAGGACGTGCGCGGCCCGCTCGCCGTGTTCCAGAGCGCCATGCGCGTCGACCAGGACGGCTACCAGGGAACGCTCATGAACATGAAGTTCCACCCCTCGAACATGAAGACCGACGAGGATTTGGCCAAGCTCGGCTCCATGGTGAAGACCTATTTGACCCACGGCGGCAAGCATATCCAGTTCAACGTGGTCGACCGCGCCGAGATGGAGGACGCCAAGGAGCACCCCGGAGACCACCCCGAGCTCGTCGTGCGCGTTGCAGGTTACAGCGCCTACTTCACGCGCCTGCCCGAGTCCATCCAGGACGAGGTCATCGAGCGCACGAGCCAAGAGCTCTGATCTTCAATTTCGCCATCGACGCGCAGATGCCTCCCCTTCATGTGCGCGTTCCTTGCGAATTGCTGATATGCGGCCCGCTTTTTGAGCGGGCCGTTTTTGCGTAAGGGCGGTTTTGCCCGTGGGCGCAGGTTGGTTTTCCGGCGGTCCATCTTGCGATGCGTGGACATAATTTGAATGTTGCCCAACGTATGACCCGCTTCGTTCGCACGGAGCATGAAGTCTAAGCGCGTGGTGGTACCATGGTCGCTGGCGCGAAGCCTCGCCAGCTGCTCAATCGGCTGGTTTTCGGGGCTTGCTTGCCGTGTTGTTTTGGCCAGACCGGTTTCGGGTGGGCTTTGGGTTGAAGGGGGAGTTGATGCAGCGATCGAAGCCGCATTTCGCGCGCGGCGTGCTTTTCGCGCTTATCGGCGGCATCAGCTGGGCCCTTTCGGGAACCTGTGCGGAATTCCTTTTCGAAACCCAGCACCTCTCGCCTGCGTGGATCACTTCCGTGCGCTGTCTCGTCGCTGGCTTCGCGTTTCTTCTCATAGCGCTTGCGGCCGATCGCCAGCGTCTTTTCGAGGCCCTGCGTTGCAAGCGGGCATGGGCTTCTTTCGCGGTCAATGGCCTTTTCGGCATCGTTTTTTGCCAGTTCACCTATCTTACGGCCATCAGCTATACCAATTCGGGAACCACGACGGTGCTTTCCATGGTGGGCCTTGCGCTCGTTATGGGCTACAGCTGCCGCGCGAGCCACCGATTGCCGCGCAAACGCGAGCTGTTCGGCCTGCTGCTCACGCTCGTTGGCGTGGCGCTCATCGCTACCCACGGCGACCTGTCGAGCCTCGCTATGCCGCTGCTCGGGCTTATCTGGGGTCTGCTTTCGGCCGTGGGCCTTGCGGCATACAATATCTTGCCCATAAAGCTCATAGGTCGTTACGGCAGCCTTGTGACCATGGGCCTCTCGATGCTCGTTGCGGGCGTGAGCATGTGCCTCGTCGAGCAGCCGTGGACGATACCCGTCGATTTCAATGTTGAAGTTATAGCGGGTCTTGCCGCCATCATCGTGGTTGGAACGGTCGTGGCTGCTTGGGTCTATATGCAGGCGATTTCCGATATCGGCCCCGTGAAGGCGTCCATGATCGCCGCCATCGAGCCCGTTGCGGCCACGGTTTTCACCGTCGTCTTTTTGGGCACGCGCTTCGAGCTCATCGACCTTCTCGGGTTCGCGTGCATTATCGTCATGGTGCTGCTCGTAAGCTCCAAGCCCGATGATGAGCAGAAACTCGCCGAAAGCCTGGCGGGAAAAACGGGCGTGGAGGATGTCGTTGCCGCTCGTGCCCATTCGGATGCGGGCTCGACGCCTTGCGTGCGTGATTCGCACGCGCAGGGTGAAGGCCCCGAAGAAGCCTCCGCGCAAAACGACGAAGCGTCGGCCGAACCTGTTGTTTTGTGGGACCCCGCAGTTTCGAAAAAGGCGCGGGAGCGGGCCAAGAGCGGCGAGCTCACGCTCGAGGAGATGATATGCTCGCCCGAGGCGGCGCATCTCGTTGACGTGAAATCGAACACGAAGGACACCGTTGCCCACGGCACACGAGAACGCATCGCGCTCGCAACGTTCGCCTTGCTCGTCATTGCGGGGTTTGTAGCGCTTACGACCTATATTTCCGCTGGTCACAACCTCAACTATGCCTCCACGAGCATCGATGACATCGCGGGCGATATGTCTGGCTACGGGGTCGTCTTATTCGAGGGGACGGTTGAGTCTTCCGCGTCGCAAACGTCTTCGGGGGCTTCTTCTTCCAATGGGCAGGAATCCTCGTCGTCGACAGCTGGGTCCAGCCTGCAGGCCGGAAGCTCCTCTGCCGAATCTGAAGATGCGGCGCAAGACGAAGGGGCGGCCGATTCCGCCGACGGCTCCGACACGGGCGCTTCCGGGGGCCAAACGGTCAAGAGCTTCGTCAAAAAGGCCCTTGGGCTCGATGCGCTCGCCTCTCTCGAGGAATCGTCGAGCGAGACGAGCTCCTCGTCGGCATCAAAGACGGCGAGCAACGCTTCGGGCGTGACGCGTGAGTCCATGACGACCGAAGAGGCCAAGAAGAGCTACGAGGCGAAGGGCGCCTCGGTCATAACGCTCGACGTGAACGACATCGACCAATATAAGTTCGGCCGCGTTGTCATGAAGGGTGGCCACACCTACGGAATCGTGAGTTTGACCCAGGACGAAATCGACGCGCTCGGGCTACCCAGCGAAGCGTTGAGCATGAAGACCACTATCACCAAAGAGCGCACGTCAACGGGCAATTCGAGCACGTCTACGACGAAGACCAAAACGAAAGACGCCTACGCGAGCGTTTCCGAGCTGCTCGCCGATGTCGATCCCGAAAGCATCGACGAGGAGCTCGTCGAAAGAGTCGAAGACGTAATCGGGCACTTCCACACTTCCGGGGTCGATATTGTGATTGTGCTCACGACTGACGTGCGTCCGCTCGCCGCGATTGAGGGGGCCGACGTCGTAATCACGGTAAAAAGCGACGCGCGCTTTGCCAAAAGCCAAATGGTGGGCCCGACGCTATACGTGGATACCCCCGAAATCGACTCGGTAGGCGCGCTGCTCGTCGCTCCGGGCAATGTGGTCTCGAGTCGTGTTCTTACGGGAGAGGCGACGAGCACGGCCGCATCATCCTCGTCAGAGTAAAGCGATCATCCAATGGGAGGAACCTCTACGATGCAGATCAACGAACAGGCTAAACCGACAGAGGAAGAGCTTCGGGCCGCCTCGGAGCTCATCGATTTCATTGGGCGATGCCCCAGCATGTTCCACACGACCGCCGAGATATCGCGGCGTTTGCTCGAGGCGGGGTTCGCGTATCTGCCCGAGGGCGAATGTTGGTCGGCACAGCGAGGCGGGTCATATTTCACGACGAGGAATGGCTCGACGGTCATCGCGTTCAAGGTTGGCGCCGAGCTTGACGATTGCCATTTCCAAGTTACGGCCGCCCATGGCGATTCTCCAACGTTCAAGCTGAAGTCGGTGGCCGAAATCGCGGGGCCAGGCGATTATCTGCGCCTCAATACGGAAGTCTATGGCGGCGCCATCGACTACACCTGGTTCGACAAGCCCCTCGCCGTGGCCGGTCGCGTTCTCGTGCGCGATGGCGCACGAATCGAAAGCAGGCTGTACGAGTCTTCGCGAGAAGTCGCGATTATCCCGAGCCTGGCAATCCATATGGATCGGTCGGTCAACGAGCGATTCTCCCCGAACCGACGAATCGACCTTGTTCCGCTCGTTTCGGCCGGCGCCCTTAAGGCTGGGTCCTTCGGCGAATTCGTGGCTGGCGAGTTGGGCGCTTCTTCGGAAAACGTTGTCTCAGCTGATCTTTTCCTCGTGAATCGCCAACGTCCCCAAATATGGGGTGCGGCGAACGAGTTCGTCTCGTCGCCCAAGCTCGACGACCTCGCGTGCGCCTATGCCTCGCTCGAGGCGTTTCTGGCGAGCGACAACAGTCGCGACGTCTCGGTTTTCTGTTGCTTCGACAACGAAGAGGTCGGCTCTACCAGCAAGCAGGGCGCACTTTCGACCGTGCTGTGCGATGCTTTGCGCCGCCTGTGCTCGGCATTGGGCTGCCCCGAAGAGGAATATTATTGCGCCATCGCCAAATCCATACTTGTGAGCTGCGACAATGCGCATGCCTTGCATCCGAACCATCCGGAATGCGCCGATGGCGAAAACCA
Source organism: Subdoligranulum sp. CAG:314 (assembly GCA_963635715.1). Lineage (GTDB taxonomy): Bacteria > Actinomycetota > Coriobacteriia > Coriobacteriales > Eggerthellaceae > Slackia. Next base: position 5,964 of record CAVHFS010000011.1, read on the forward strand.
TCCCGTGCTCGGTGGCGGCATCGTGGTGAAAGAGGCGGCGAATCAGAAATACTGCACCGACGCGTTTTCCAGGGCGGCGTTTCTGGGGCTGTGCGCCGATGCCGGCGTGCCCGTGCAAACGTTCGCGAATCGAAGCGACATGGCGGGCGGCTCAACGCTCGGAAATCTCCTGAATACCAAGGTCGGCATGCACTCGGTCGACGTCGGTCTGCCTCAGCTTGCCATGCATTCGAGCTTTGAGACATGCGCCGTGCGCGACATCGCCCAATCGATCGCCGCGCTGAAGGCGTTTTTCGATGCGGACATCAGGATAGACGGCGCGACCTCGGTATCACTGGGGTAGGGAATTGCCTGTTTGCGGAGGCTTTGCCTGAAGGGGAGAGCCTCCGCGCGGCTTGTATTGACTCCCATTGCCTTCGCGATGGGATGGAATTGGAAGGATCATCGGTGGCAGAACTGCTTCACTTCGCCTGCGACTATATGGAGGGCGCGCATCCAAACATTATCGAGCGCCTGGTCGAAACGAATATGGAACATACCGTAGGCTACGGCTGCGACGAGCATTGCGAGCGGGCCCGTGAGCTTATTCGCGAGGCGTGCGCATGTCCAGACGCCGACGTCTTTTTCCTCGTTGGGGGAACGCAGGCCAACGCGACCGTCATAGACTCTGTGCTTCATCCGTGGGAGGGCGTCGTCGCGGCCGATACGGGTCATGTGAGCGTGCACGAAGCGGGGGCCATCGAGGCAGGCGGGCATAAGGTCTTGCAGTTGCCCGGCGAGCTCGGGAAGCTTTCGGCCAGCCAGCTCGACGTATTCGTGAGCGCCTTCGAGGCCGACGGCAACCGCGAGCACATGGTCGCGCCAGGCATGTGCTACATCTCTCAGCCCACCGAATACGGCACGCTCTATTCGAAAGACGAGCTCGAAGCGCTTTCTCGCGTCTGCAAAGAGCATAGGCTGAAGCTCTACGTCGACGGGGCCCGTTTGGCCTATGCACTCGCCGCGCCCGAAAACGACGTGACGCTTGCCGACCTCGCTCGTCTGAGCGATGTTTTCTATATTGGCGGAACGAAGTGCGGAACGCTGTTCGGCGAGGCGGTCGTCGTGCCGCAATCGGGAAGCATTCCCCATTTCTTCACGCTTATCAAGCAGCACGGGGCTCTGTTCGCCAAAGGCCGCATCCTCGGCATCCAGTTCGAATGCCTGTTCGAAGACGGCCTGTATGAGTGTATCGGCGCGCCGGCTATCGAAGCCGCCGACATCATCAAGCGCGGCTTGCGAGAGCGCGGGGAGCGTTTCTATTTCGACTCGCCCACGAATCAGATCTTCCTCATTGTCGAAGATGAGCGCCTCGCTCGCCTCGACGGCGTGCTCGAATACAGTTTTTGGGAAAAATACGACGAGAGCCACACCGTCATCCGCATTGCGACGAGCTGGGCCTCGAGCATCGAAGACGCCAACAAACTCGTCGAAGCGTTCTAGGAAAACGCTGGCTAATCCCTCGAGCTCGACTGCGCGCGGTGGCGCAAGACGGCCTTAACGGGCGCTTCCCTGAGGAAATACCAATCGACCCCTGCTTTGTTCGCACAAGGCAGGGGTCGATGCTTTTTGGGAATTGCGGGTTCGCTATTTATGCTCGCCGACGAAGAACAGGGCGAGCGTGCCTGGGCCCGAATGCGCCCCGATAACGGGATCCACGTAGTTCACTACGAATTCGGTGCAGCCGAGCCTCTTCGTGATCTCGGCCTTCAGCGTCTCGACGTCTTCGATGCAATCGCCGTGGGTGATGAAGATGGTCTGGCTTGCGGGGTCTATAGCCGTGGCTTCCATGTGGTCGACGAGCGCATGGATGGACTTGCGGCGTCCGCGCACTTTCTCCATGGGAATGAGGCGCCCTTCGTCGTCGACATGCAAGACGGGCTTGATGTTGAGCAAAGTGCCGGCCCATGCGCTCGTGCGGCTTACGCGTCCGCCGCGGAAGAGAAACATAAGGTCGTCGACCGTGAACCAATGGCACAGATGGTCGCGCGTGTCGCGCACGAACTGGGCGACCTCTCCGATTCCGCAGCCTTCGCCCTTCTTCTTGCAGGCAAGATAAACGAGCATGCCCTCGCCGCCCGACGCGGCGTTTGTCTCTTCGGCGATGAGGGTTCGCTCGGGATATTCGTCTGCGAGCTGCTTCATCAGAAGGTCGGTCGCCTCATAGGTTCCCGAGAGGGCGCTCGAAAACCCGAGGTAGAGCACATCGTTTCCCGATTCGAGCACGTCGCGAAGCGTCGCCTCGGTTTCCTTCATATTCGGAAGCGATGTGGTGATGACCTTGCCCTCGCGCATCATGGTGTAGAACTGCTTCAGGTCGGTCTTTTCGCCCTTCAGATAGCTGCGGTGCTCAACCCCGTCGACCATAAACGTGAGGGGCAGAATTTCAAGCCCGAATTCGTCGATCATCTCTTCGGTGAGGTTGCATGCCGAATCGGTGACGATTTTGTATGCCATGGATACTCCCATCTATCGGCGTCGGCCGCGACGCCGACTCAAGAATTGCGAAAATTATAGCGCTGAGAAAACAATACCTCGGCGAGGGCGAACCATATTGCTCGCGAACCAGCGTTTGGATGCTGGCGGTGGTCGATTCGCGAACCTGGGCTTTTGCCGCTCAGCATGTGAACCCTATAGAGAGTCGTTCGCGTTGTGGCCTGCGCCTGCTCGTTGCCGTATACTCGGAAAACTTGCGCGATGCCCGCGGGCTGGCGCGAACCGTACTGCCTGGGGCGCTGTGGCGCACCCAGAACACGCACAGAAGAAAGGAATCGGAGTACACGATGGGAAACGATTACAAGCAGACGATGAATCTGCCGAAAACCGACTTCTCAATGAGGGCGAACCTTGCGCAAAACGAGCCGAAGCGCTTGGAGAAGTGGCGCGAGGGAGACATCTATCGCCGCGTTCTCGAGAAGAACAAAGACGGCGAACCCTTCATTTTGCATGACGGCCCTCCGTATGCGAACGGCCCCATCCATATCGGCCATGCCTTCAACAAGATTCTGAAAGACTTCGTGATCAAGTCTCACGCGCAGCGCGGCTACTATACCCCCTACATTCCCGGCTGGGACTGCCACGGCCAGCCAATCGAACACGAGGTGGAAAAGAAGCTCGGCACCGAGAAGATGCGCCAGCTTCCCCAGGCGACTGTGCGTCGCATGTGCCGCGAATGGGCCGAGAAGTTCATCGACGTGCAGCGCGACGGTTTCAAGCGTCTGGGCGTCAATGCCGATTGGGAGCATCCCTATCTCACGTTCCAGCCCAATTTCGAAAGCGCCAACGTCGAGGTCTTCAAGAAGCTCTACCTCGATGGCGCGGTGTATCGCGGGCGCAAGCCGATCCATTGGTGTACGCACTGCCATACCGCTTTGGCCGAGGCCGAAATCGAATACGCCGACGAGAAATCGCCTTCGATCTACGTGAACTTCAAGCTCAACGAAGTTCCCGAGGCGTTCACGAACGCCGGCGTCGATGCGAGCCGCGCCTATGTGCTCATTTGGACCACCACGCCGTGGACGCTGCCCTCGAACACCGCCGTGTCGTTCGGTCCCGAAATCGATTACTGCTTCGTCGAGGCCGACGGCAAGTTCATGCTGTTCGCCAAAGAGATGGTTCCCGCGGTGGCCGAAGTCGCTGGCTGGGAGAGCTACCGCATCGTCGAGGCCGACGGCGAGCCCGTCACCATGAAGGGCGATCAATTCGACGGCGTGACCTATGTGTGCCCAGTGCTGCAGCAGAATACGGGCCGCATCATCTGGGGCGAGCATGTTACGCTCGATGCCGGCACGGGCGCTGTTCATACGGCCCCCGGTCATGGCGTCGACGACTACAAGGTGGGCATGAAGTTCGGCGTCGACACCATCATGCCGATCGACGATGATGGCCGCTTCACCGATTACGTGCCGCAATGGGCAGGCCTCACCACCGACGAGGCGAACCCGAAGATCATCGAATGGCTGCGCGAACAGGGCGCGCTTGTGGCCCATGTCGACATCGTCCACAGCTATCCGCATTGCTGGCGCTGCCACGAGCCCGTCATCTTCCGCGCGACCGACCAGTGGTTCGTTTCCATGGAGAACACGGGCCTGCGCGAGGCCGCGCTCGACCAAATTCACAACCACGTTCGCTTCATTCCCGAATGGGGCGTGAATCGCATTGGCGCCATGGTCGCCGATCGTCCCGACTGGTGCATCTCGCGCCAGCGCAGCTGGGGCGTGCCCATTCCCGTGTTCAAGTGCGCGAGCTGCGGCGAGACCGTCGCCACCGAGGAGACCTTCGACGCGGTCATCGACCTGTTCAATACCGAAGGCGCCGACGCGTGGTTCACGAAAGACCCGAAGGAATATCTGCCTGAGGGCACGTGCTGCAAGAATTGCGGCTGCACCGACGTCGTTCCCGAAAAAGACATCCTCGACGTGTGGTGGGAGTCGGGCGTGTCGCATGTGGGTGTGCTGAAGCATCGCGCCGAGGCCGACGGCCTGCGCTGGCCTGCCGATATGTATTTGGAAGGCTCCGACCAGCACCGCGGCTGGTTCCAAAGCTCGCTGCTTTTGGGCACGGGCGCATTCGGCCGAGCTCCCTACGAGAGCGTGATGTGCTGCGGGTTTACCGTGGACGAAAACGGCGAGAAGATGTCGAAGTCGAAGGGCAACGGCATCGCCCCGCAGGAAGTTATCGACAAATATGGCGCCGACGTGCTGCGCCTGTGGGTCGCCTCCACTGACTATTCGGTTGACGTGTCTATCGGCGACACCATTTTGCAGCGCACCTCCGACGCGTATCGCCGCTTCCGCAACACCTTCCGCTTCCTGCTCGGCAACCTCGATGGGTTCGATTTCGAGCGCGACGCTGTGTCGCTTTCCGAGATGCGTCCGGTCGACGTATGGGCGATGCTGAGGCTGAAGCAGCTGCTCGCCGACGTTGAGCGCGGATACGAGGAGTACCACTTCCATCAGGTCTTCCGCGCACTTTACGACTACGTGGTGGGCGACCTTTCGGCTGTGTATATGGATGTGGCGAAAGACCGTTTGTATGCCGAGGCTCCCAAGTCTTTGGCGCGTCGCTCCGCTCAGACCGTGCTCATGAACATCCTCGAGGTGCTCGTGCGCGTCATGAGCCCGATTCTCTCGTTTACCTGCGACGAGGTCTGGGAGCACTACCCCGAGACCGAGCGCGGACGCGAGGGTCGTCCCGTGAGTGTGCAGCTCGCTGGCTGGCCTGCGGTCGCCGATTTCGTGCCCGCGCTGCCCGAGGGTGACGAGGCGGACGCTATTATGGCGAATTTTGCCTGCCTGCTCGAGGTGCGCGACGCCGTGACGAAGGCCATCGAAGAGGCGCGCAACGCCAAGACGGTGGGCAAGAGCCAGGAAGCTGTGCTGACGATTGCGGCGCCGAAGGCCACGGCCGACGTTTTGGCGGGCTATAGCTCAGACGATTTGGAAGAGCTCTTCATCGTGAGCCGCGTTAACGTAGCCGCCGCCGATGTGGAGGCCGTGCAGGTTGAGGTTTCGGCCACCGATGAGCCGAAGTGCCCGCGCTGCTGGAACCATAGGGAGCTTGGCGGCAATGCGAACCATGCCGAGGTTTGCAAGCGCTGCGGCGACGTGCTCGACCAGCTGGCGTAATGAGTTATCTTGGGGCTGCGCGCCGACGCTAAGCCCCTTCGATGGGCCGGGGGATTTCCCGGCCCATCGTTTCGTTCATGGAAAGGTCCAAGTGGCAAACGATACCGTGAAATCAAAAGATCCGAAAAAGGCCGTCGTGGCATTCGCCGTGGTTGCCCTAGTGTGGCTCGCCTTCGATCGCGTGACGAAATGCTATTTCGAGGGCGCATACGATTTGGGTCAGGCGGGAACGAACTGCGGGCTGTTCCGCTTCACGCTCGTGCACAACACGGGCGCAGCATGGGGCATGTTCGGCGATTCGACTTTCATGCTTGGCATTACCTCTCTTATCGTGTGTGCTCTTATCGTCTTGTGCTTCGCCTTCTGGGAAAAGCTTGCGGGGCATGCCCCCTCGGCACTCGAGACGTTTTCGCTCGCGCTCGTCTTTTCGGGCGGTCTGGGCAACGCGTTCGACCGTTTCGCTCAGTCTTACGTCATCGACTTCATAGACTTCACGTTTATCGACTTTCCCGTATTCAATATCGCTGATATCGGTGTGACCTGCGGTTTCGTCCTGCTCGTTCTTGGGTATTTGCTTGCGACGCGAAAAGGGGACGCCCATGTCTAGCTACGCGCGCGACGTCGTGCCCGAGGAATGCGCGGGCATGCGCCTCGACGCCTATATGGCAGCGCAGGGCCTCTATCCCACGCGCAGCGCGGCCGCGAAGTGCATAGCCGACGGATACTGCGCGCTCAATGGCAAACTGCCGCGCAAAAGCGCATCGGTCGCGGCGGGCGACGTGCTGGAATACGAGACTTACGAAGACCCGCATGCGCCCGAATTGGTGGCCGCCGACATTCCACTCGATATCCGCTACGAAGACGACTATCTGCTGGTTATCTCAAAGCAGGCGGGCCTGGTATGCCATCCCGCAGAGGGGCACTACGGCGACACGCTCGTCAATGCGCTCATCGCGCACTGCGGCAAAGAGCATTTGTGCGATGTGCAGGGCGAGCAAGACCGACTGGGCATTGTGCATCGCCTCGATCGCGACACGAGCGGCCTTATGCTGTGCGCGAAGACCAACGAGGTCGGCCTTGCTCTCATGGAGGACATTCGTCTGAAGAATGTCGATCGCCACTATTTGGCGCTTGTGCAGGGCTGGATTCCGCTCGATACGGGCATCGTGGACGCGCCCATCGCGCGCGGTAGCCGCGATCGCCTGCGTATGGAGGTGTCCGATCGCGAGGATGCGCGCCCATCCATCACCACGTTTGCCGTGAAGCGGCGTTTCGAGCCAGGAAAAAACGACGACGGTTTCACCCTCATCGACTGCAAGCTGTTCACGGGCCGTACACATCAGATTCGCGTGCATATGGAATACATCAAGCATCCGTGCGTGGGCGATCCGGTGTACGGTTGGAAGAAAAAGGAGAACCTCGGGCTCGACCGGCAGTTCCTGCATTCGTATCGCCTGGCGTTCACGCATCCCGTGACGGGCGAACGCATGGAGTTCGAAGACACGCTTCCGCCCGATTTTCAGGAAGTCATCGATGAATTGGACGCGCGGGAGTAGCTGGTCTGTCCGGCGGCTGGCGTGTGGCGGGGCCATACGGGGTCACGTCTCGTTACCGCTACGTCCTTTGGGTTTTACTATGCGCTCGACTGACTGCGTTTCGTTTTGAAGTGAAAACCAAGCTTGAACGTAGACGACCTTTGCCGCGCCCCGATGCTGCCCATGCCTGCTGGTCCATTCGTTGCGGTCTTCGCATGCCCAACCCGTCGTGTGCTCCGCAAAACGAAAGAAGACGCATGGCGCGTCTTCTTTCGACAAGTTGAAAGCGATAGGTAAGCGCTCGCTTTCATCGTATGAATTCGGCCGACGCTTTCGCGCCAAGGATTGGCCGAACGAAGCGAAGGGGTGGCCCCGCTGACCGAAGGGCCGTTTGCGGGGCCGGGAAAAACAGGGAGCGCTGTTTAGCGGCCAACCCAGTTCGGGGTGCGCTTCTCGGTGAAGGCGAGCGGGCCTTCGATGCCGTCTTCGGTCTTCTCGAGGAAGCGATAGGCGCCGTCGCAGTAGCGCATGGCGTCTTCCTCGGACATCTGGTCGGCGGCATGCACCAGATACTTGGTCCACTTCAGAGCCAAGGGAGCGTTCTTCAGAACCTGCTCGGCCAGCTCGATGGCCTTGTCCATGACCTCCTCGGCGGGTACGACGTAATTGATAAGCCCCAGCGCCTTGGCCTCGGGAGCCTTGATTTTCTTGCCGGTGAGCAGAAGCTCCATGCAATCTTTGCGATTGATGTCGCGAGCGAGGCGCACGATGCCGCCCGTGGAGGCGATGATGCCCAGGCCGACCTCGGTGCAGCCGAATTTCGCATTTTCAGCGGCAACCACCATGTCGCACGACAGGGCGATCTCCATGCCGCCGCCCGCCGCCGATCCGTTGCAGGCCGCGATGATGGGCTTGGAGCAGAGGCGAGCCGTGATGCCGCCGAAGCCGTGCTCGGTGACGGTTTGGCATTCGCCGCCCTCGGAAAGCTCAGAGAGGTCCTCGCCCGCGCAGAAGACCTTGCCCGTGCCGGTGACGATGATCGCGCGCACCGCCTTGTCTTTCTCGGCATGGTTCATGATGTTTTCCATGGCGTCGGAAGTCGCTCCGTTGAGCGCGTTGGCGACCTCGGGACGATTGATGCGAATGATGAGCAGGCCGTCTTCTCGAAGCTCGGATACAACGGTGTCGGTTCCGTAATAATCTGCCATAGCGTTCCTCCTTGCTGGCTGTCCTCTTTCAAGGACTGTGCGCCTTCGCGGCGCTCCCCAATATGCTCGGGCCCCATAAAAGGCCGATGCGTCGCGTCGCCGACCGATTCACGCATCGAGGAAAGCGCGCAGTCGCTTTGGCCACCCCGAAGCGTTGCCGCACACTGCTCGGGGCTTCGTCCGCGATTGCTGTTTCCTCGCCGAGACGGCTGTCCGCTGCCGCTCTCGGATTCGGTCGGTTTCGCGCAGCACATCTGCCAGACTAGGTTGCCAATCGCGCTCGCGGTATCGCAACCTTGGCAGTAATTACCGTTTAAGCTCGAATTGAGTGCATCGCTAAAATTGGAGTATGGCACCACATATTCTCTGATTTGTGGTTTCTTTCACGCGTTTTATCTGCAGAAATGAAAAATTGCGGAGTATAATCGCGCAATCAAAGCGGCTACTGGCTCGAAATGGCCGCATGGACGTTAAGGTCGTCGATGGTTGCGCGTTCGCACCTTTTTTTGCGGGCCAATGTGACTGAGGGGGTATATGCGATGGACTTCATGCTCAGCGATGCCGATCGCGTTTTGATTTCGCAGGTGCGCGAATTCGGCGAGAAATACTTCGACGAAGCCTCCGTCGCCCAGTGGCGACGGGATATGGGCCTGCCCGACGAGGTGGTCAAAGCGTTCGTGGATTTGGACTTCAACGGCTTCGGCGTTATTCATCGTCGCAATCATGTCCACTACGACATGCTCGCCCAGGTGCTCGTCATCGAAGAGCTCTCGCGCATCTCGGGTGCCACGCTGCCGTTCCAAAACGATTTCCTGCAGCTGCAGATCCTCGAAGCTTTCGCAAGCCCCGCGCAAACCGACCCGATTCGCCTCGAGTATCAAAACACGGGGCGCCTCGCTTTCGCCTTCGCCGTATCCGAGCCAAACGCCGGCTCCGATACTATGGGCATGAAGACGCATGTGCGCACCGTCGATGGACGCCTGCTTATGAATGGCGAGAAGCTCTTCGTGAACAACGGCGAATATGCGCCCGCGCTGCTCGTCGCCGCAATCGACGAGGACGAGCCAGCCGATGGCGACCATCCCGCGCTTTCGATGTGGATGATCCCAAGGACGGCTCGCGGCGTCGAGGCGGTTCCCGAAAACAAAATCGGGCAAGAGATGCTTCCTTTTGCCCATATCCAATTTGACAACGTCGTGCTCGACGATTCCTGGCGTCTGCGCGGCCCTGCTTCGGGCTTCAGACAGCTCATGGCCTTCTTCGAATACGGTCGTGTCTTCGCCTGCGCGACGGCGCTCGGGGAGGCCCAAGCGGCTATGGACGATGCGGTGAAGTGGGCGCGCGAGCGCACGGCGTTCAGAACCACCGTCGCGAATTTCCAGCAGGTTCAGCAGATGCTCACCGATATGGAGGTGAAGCTGACGAATATGCGCCACATGGTCTACAAGGCGGCATGGGAGTTCGACCATGGGATGCACGAACGCCTGACGGTCGCGCTCATGAAGCGCTACGTGCCCGCTGCTGCCACCGAGGTCGCCAGCGATGCCATGCAGATACTCGGCGGGCGCGGCTATACCACTCACGAGCGAATCTCTTCGATTTGGCAGGATTGCCGCGGCTTTCAGATTGCCGAGGGCACCGACCAAATCATGGTCTACATTGCGGCGCCGCTCATCATGCGCAAATACGAGCAAGCCGCGCGCTAGGGGATTCGATCGGAATCTTTATCCTATTCGGGGATGCCCCTCTTTGATTTTTCTGATACCGCGTCGTATAGGCGCGGTATTTTTTTATGGATGGGACATATTTATCTAAATGTCCAAACAATACAAGGCTGATTCTGCTTATACATCCACTGAAATTATCCCTTTTGCTTATATTTGGGGAATATCTATCGCCTATATTTATTAATTTAGGGTCAGAAACGCAATATTGACCCTAACGTAATGTGATGATTTGGAGGATTATACTTAGCGAATTTGTTCTTTGATTCGCGCCTGCGGGTGGCATCGAAGAGCCGCCTGCCGCCTTGAGGGATTCTGGCCCCCTTAAGGCGGCAGGTGGAAATCGTCTGGCTCTCTTTCATAAGGAGGAAAGAAATTGGGCGAAACAGCAAAATACACCGATAAGATGGGCGTGCGCCACATTCTCATCATTATCTCGGGCATCATGATTACCTTCGGATGCTCGGCTCTCGTCTTTTCGACGTGGAGCGCATTCCAGGCCGTTGTGCCTGAGCTGCTCGGCGTTGAAAAGGGCACTTGGGCGCTCTACATCACGGTGCTCTATCTCGCCGAGGCTTTCTCGGCGCCGTTTATCGGCAACCTGCTCGCTAAGACCGACATTCGCATCGTGCTCACGGCATCGGCGCTTCTGGTCGGCGTGGGCTTCATTCTTATCTCGATCATTCGTCAGCTGTGGGTGTTCTACCTGGCAGGTCTCATGATGGGCCTTGGCGAAGTCGGCCTGCTCTGGCTCGCCGTTCCCACGCTGTGCAACAAGTGGTTCAACCAGAAATCGGGCACCATCATCGGCGCCTGCATGGCCTTCACGGGCATCGGCGGCGCTATCTGGCTGCAGGTCTTCAACGCGCTTTACGCTGGCGGCAGCGGCCTCGATGTGTGGACTATCTACCTGATTTGGGGCGTTGCGGCTTTGGTGACCTCGCTGCCGTTCACGCTGCTCTGCATTCGTTCGACCCCTGAAGAGTGCGGCTGCCTGCCGTACGGCAAGCCTCAGACTGCTTCGGGCAAGCCCGCTGGCCTCGATGCCAATAAGGTCATGAAGTCCGTCGTGTTCTACGCGGTCTTCCTGCTCGCCGGCATCATCAACCTGCTCACCATCGTGGCGCAGCAGTTCCCCAGCTACACCAAGTCGCTGCAAGGCGTCTCCTTTGACGCGCTGGCCGTCGGTGTCATGATGGCCACCGTCATGATGGCCGCCCAGGCCGTCTGCAAGCTCGCGCTTGGCGTGTGCGCCGACAAGAATTCCAAGCTGAGCTTCTTCGCCGCCTGCGCGACGGGCGTCATCGGCGTGCTGCTGGTTTGGTTCGGCACGGGCTCCGAGTACATCCTGTATGCGGGCGCTGCGGTATACGGCTTCTTCTTCGCAAGCTGCGTCGTGCTCGTTCCTATCCTGGTCCGCCAGCTCTTCGGTCAGCGCGAGTATCCCCAGATTTACTCCCGCGTTTCGATGTTCGTGAACATCGTGGGCGCCATCGGCGCACCGTTCTGGGCCTTCATGGGCGGCTTCGGTTACCCGCTGCTGTTCACGGTCGCCATCGTCTTGCTGGTCATCGTCTTGCTGCTCGGCATCTTCTGCTTCAGCAAGATGAAGGGCCTGCAGTCCGAGTGGACCGAGTAGGTTTCGCTGCAGACATACTGCTCTTCGAGAAAGGCCGCATCGTTGGATGCGGTCTTTTTTGCGTTTGGGTTTCGTTATGGTGAGGCTCGTCTTTGCGTTGACGTTCTCAGGGAAACGCCGATTGAAACCGCCTTGCATCGTGCGCCCGTCTCGTCTGGGCAGGGCGGGCGGAATTGCTTGGCTCCGAGTCTAAATAGTCGGGCTATCGCGAAGGGGGCTACCTTCCGCCTTCCCATGTGAAGTTGCGCGTGAACTCGATGAAGTTCTCGACGGCGCGCGTCTTGTATGCCGACGTTTTGAAGGCGAGGCACACGGTATGGAAATCATCATTAACCTCGGGCAGGCGCTTAGTGATGAGTTCCCGAAATGGGGCGAGCCCAATGGTCTTGAGCGCAAGGCCCACGGTGCCAGGCGTGCTCTCTACCATGCTTCCGAGGGTGATTTCGTCATTCGCGTAGGTTTTTACGGCGGTAAGTCCATGCGTTTTCATGATAGTGAGGACTTCTTTGCCGACGGGCGTCGTCGGGGGATAGGTGATGATGCTGCGGTCTTTCATGTCGGCGAGCGAGAGCTCTTTCGACCAGGCGAGCTTATCTGATCGGTGCACGACGGCAACGAGCTGTTGGGTAAGCACGGGAACGAAGGTAATCTGCGGCTTGTTGTCCATGTAGGCGGTGAAGGCGAGCTCGTAGCGATTGTTCTCGAGGTCCTCAATGAGCGGCTGGGTGAGACCTTGGTAGACGTTTACCTGGGCATCTTTGCCGTGTTGGTCGCGATAGCCCTTGATAAGGGCCGGGAGATAGTCGCCCTGTATGGTATAGATGGCGCCTATGTCGATGCTCCCCGTGGGCGACCCTGCATGCTCATGGGCTAACGCGATGCCCTTTTCAAGCGCGTTGATGGATTGGGTCGCATAGTCGTAGAACTCCGCCCCATAGCGCGTCAGCTTGATGCTGCGTCCCTCTCTCTCGAAAAGAGGAATCCCCAGCTCCTTTTCGAGCTGCGATATCGAATTGGAAAGCGTCGGCTGCGATATGAACAGCTCTTCCGCGGCATGGGTGTAATGCCTGACTTCGGCGAGCTTTCTAAAATAATAGAGCTGTGAGAGGTTCATGGGCATCCGATCGGGAGTCAGCGGACTTCGGGGTAAGGATATCCCCGATACTTTAGCGCAGTGGTCGTTCGAAGCAAGCCGAAGATTTCGAAAAGTCCCCAGAACGTGAAACAGCCGCCCGTAGGCGGCCATTTCACACAAGCGTTAGGTAAGCGCAAAGGCTTCCGAAGGATTAAAAGGGTTCACTCACCATTTGGTCGAGTGGGGTAGAGCATGCGGTTTAGTCGAAGGTGTACTCGATTTTTCCGCCGTGGTTCTGGCATTCGCGAGCAATCGTGATGCGCTGGACGCACGGAGCGCCCTCTTCGAGCCACATAGCGCGGCAGTCGCGATACAGACGCTCGGTCGGGCCGTACGGCGAATCCTCGAAGTAGCCGTCGCCACCGAAAATCTCGAGCATTTCGTCAGAGACGAGCTTGACGGTGTCGATGGAGAAGAGCTTGCAGATAGCGGCCTTCTCGGTGACGTACTCGTTGTGCGGGTCTTTGTTGAAGTCGCGAGCGAAGTCGTAGATGGCGCAACGCAGAACATGGATCATCTTCTGCATGTCGGCGATCTTGGCCTTGATCATCTGGCGGGAAGCGATCGGCTTACCGAAGGTGATGCGCTCGTTGGCGCGCTTGAGGGAGATCTCGAGCATACGCTGAGACATGCCGAGGTTCGACATGGCGATATGCACGCGGGAGACGGAAAGCGAGTGGATGGCGATTTCCATGCCCTGGCCCTCTTCGCCGAGCAGGTACTTCGGCTCGAGCTCAAGGTTGGTGAACTTCAGGCCCGCATGACCGGCGCCGCGGCAGCCCATCATGTGAGGCATAGGAACGATCTCGAAGCCCGGGGCGTCGTTGGGGACGAGGAAGCCAGAAAGGCGGGTGTCCTTATCGTCGTCGGGGTTGGTGACTGCGATGACGTAGGTGTAGTCGGAGCAGTCAGTGTGGGAGATCAGCCATTTCTCGCCATTGAGAACGTAGTTGCCCTTTTCGTTCTTGATAGCGGTGGTGTGCAGGTCGGCGCCCGTGCCGCCGGACTGCTCGGTGATGGCGAAGTTGCAATACACCGTCTTGTCCTGGAACTTGTCCATGAGCTCGGCTTTGACTTCGTCGGTGCCGTAGTCATCAAGGATGCGCCAGTTCATGTCGGCAGCGTGATGCAGATGCATGCGCATGCCGCCGGGGCCACGAGAGAACTCTTCCTGAACACGCAGGATCTCGAGCTCGTCGAGGTCCCATCCGCCGTACTCAGAGGGAAGGTAGAAGCGATACAGGTCGTTCTTCTTCGAGAGCTCGTAGAACTCCTCGGGGAACGTGTTGGTGACTTCGACCTCCTTCTGAATCTCCTCGAAGGGCCCTTCGACCAGTTCGCGGATCTGCTTCAGATACGCCTCGAACTGCTCATCGGTGATTTTGGCGTTGGGATTCATGAAACCTCCTCTAGTTGCATGACAATCCGTTCTATCCTTCGGAACCTTGCGGCTCCTTACGAGACTCATTATGGGGGCGGTAGGGCAAAGAGTCCAATTCGTTTGTTCTGTACTTTTAAGCAGGCATTATTTGAAAAGAAAATACTTGACCGAAGCGATGCTCTACCCTGCTGAGCTGGGGATACGTTCGGTTTTCACCAAAGTCAACTTTATAGGTTTGGCGAATGAGCGAAGGGGGCTCCCATTTCTCCCATATAATGGGGCGCTGTGTATTAGCAAAGAAGCTTTTGCAGGGAAGAAGGGGTAAACGGTGAATCTGTCGCAGCTTTACTATTTCCGAAAGCTTTCCGAATTGCAGCATTATACGAAGGCCGCCAAAGAACTTTACATCACCCAGCCGGCCCTTTCCGATGCTATTCGCTCTTTGGAAAAAGAGCTCGGCGTTCCGCTTTTCCAGCGCGAGGGAAGAAATGTCAAACTTACGCGCTACGGGAAGGAATTCTCGGCATACGTTCACGATGCGCTTCGAGAGCTCGACAAGGGTATCGCGATCATGCATGAATACACGGGAAAGCTTGCGGGCGAGCTTTCGGTTGGCGCTTTGTACACCATCACGGGCGATTATTTGCCAGCGCTCATTCACGCCTATCACGATAATTTCGGCGAGGCTGTGAGATTCCGCGTTTCGCAAGGGTTTTCGCTCGACCTTATCCAGGGTCTCAAAGACGACAAGTACGACATCGTGTTCGCGGCGAAAAAGGAAAACGAGCCAACGCTTTCCTTCGAGCCGGTGGTTGCCCACCAGCTGGTCGTCGCTGTGAGCAAGCAAAGCCCGCTCGCGTTTCGCCGTGTGTTGCAGCTCGAAGATCTCAAGGGCTTTCAGGTGTATACCTACCGCACGGGAACTCCGATCGGGGATGAAGTCGATAGGCTCGTGACGCGTTACGGCCTGCAGGTTCATCAAAATTACGATGACGAAATCACGATGGGCGGCATGATATCGACGTCTCAGCCGAACTATTGCGCCTTGCTCACCAACACGATTGGCCTGAAGCCTTTCGATAATCTCGCCGTTATCGCCATCGACGAGAATCAGGTGCCGCGCGAGTTCCATTCGGTATACATGGTGTATAAGAAAGAGGAATTCAAAAACCGCGCGCTCGAGAGTTTCATCGATTTCACCGATGGCTTCGTTTGTCCCAAGGGCGTTCTTCCCGATACCGATAATCAGGAATCGGGTCCCGCTGCCCCTGCCGCGGATTTGATTATGTAATAAAAAACGAGGGAGCCGCGCGGCTCCCTCGTTTTTTCAATGCGATTGCCTTTATTTGATCTGCCCCATATCGAGCATCGAAATCCTGTCGACGCTCAGGCGGGCGATTCCCAAACCTTTGATGTTCGCGTAAAACACGAACCCGCTTTTGCATCGGAAGGCGCATTCCTCGCAGGGGGTTTTGTTGCAGTAGACGAAGGCGTCCTCATCGGCGAGCGCGAACAGCAGGGGCGAGTACTTCTTCGGCATGACGTACTTGAGCTGAATTCCCGTGAACGTCTTAAGGGCGACCCAGGTAAGCTGGTATTTCTGCCTGTCGGCGATATGCCATTTGAAATAGATGGCATTGTTGTTGAAACCGCCGTTGATTTGGTAATCCAGCTCTATTCCCTCGGGCAAGTCGCTCGATTCGATGAGTTTGATCGCCTGATTTCGGGAATCTTGCGCATCGTTGATATGCGCATACGGCGGCTCTCCTATAAGGGTTCGGCCCGTTCCTGAATAACTCGCTTCGGCATCCCCCGAGAGCGCGACGAGCGTATTGCCCGCTTCGTCAAGGAAAAACGGCACGTCTTCGTCGGTGACGCGCGGCTTCCATGTCGCTCGCGTTCGGGTGATGCTGTATTGCTGCTCAATCATGGTTCCCCTTAAAGAATCGTTCCTCGTCGCTTTTCGCCTGCTCATGCGATTTTTCTTGAAGCATCCATGGCCAGGGTAGGGATGCGGGCGCTTCCTCTTTCGCCTAGAGGGATGCCGTGAAGTTTAATGCTCAATCCCCATGCGACGTTTGATCTCTTTGACGAGCTCGAATCGCTTAATCTTGCCCGTCGCCGTGCGCGGTATCTCGTCTATCACCTCGATGCGCTCGGGCCAAATGCGCTTCGCGACTCCCTTGTCGGCGAGATATGCGGTAAGTTCCGACAGCTGCAGTTCGCCTTCTTCTTCGGACGGGCGAACGGCGAAAAGGCAGATACGCTCGCCGAGGCGTTCATCGGGCATGCCGACGGTTGCCTGATCGCAAATCCTACTCCAACCCATGACCGCTTCGTCAACCTCGCGGACCGAGATATTCTCGCCGCCGCGGATGATGATCTCCTTCTTGCGGCCGTTTATGCGAATGCGGCCCTTATCATCCATGATGCAGAGGTCGCCCGAATAAAACCAGCCTTCGTCGTCGAGCGCCTCCTCGGTGCGAGCCTCGTCGTTGAGATAGCCGACGAATACGTTGGGCCCGCGGCTTGCCTCTTCTCCCTGAACGCCTCGGCTCACTTCGTTGTGATGCTCGTCGACGACGCGAACCTCGATTCCCTCGTAGGAGATTCCCGAATACTGCCCGTCCCATTCGAGGCATTTTTCGAGCGGAACGTAAATATGCGGGCAGCTCTCGGTTGAGCCGTACGATTCGCACAGCAAGATGCCGTGCTCGGCGGCCCGCTCGATCATCGACGCGGGAACTGGCGCTCCGCCGCAGAGATAAAAGCGCATCGACGGCAACTTCTCACCCGTTTGGTCGAGATATTCCAAGATATCGTGCACGAATGGGGTTGCGCCGTGCGACCAGGTGCAATGCTCGCGATTGATGAGATCGACGGCGTCTTTCGCGCTGAATTTCAGCTCCAAAACGGCTCGTCCGCCGAAAAGCATGGTCGAGATGAGCCCATGGTAGAAGCCCGTCGCATGGTTGAGCGGCGAGGGCATCCAGACGGTGTCGCTTTCGCTCATGTGCAAAACCGATTGGTACTGTCGTTCCGAAAACAGGATGGTATTGTGCGTGAACAGCGCTGCTTTCGGCTTTCCCGTGGTTCCCGAGGTCGACAGTATGCAGGCAACGTCGTCTGCCTTAGACGGAGCGGGCTCATCGATCGGGAGATACGTTTCCAAAACGGCGCTGAGGGTTGGCATCGCGCTGTCGTGGGCGGGAAACTCCTTATCGATGAGCATGACGGCCTTCAGAGTTTTGGCCTGCTCTTTGAACTGCGCATACTGGAGTTCGTAGTCGGTTTTATGAAAGAACGTGGGGCACAGGTAGACGCTTGCCTCTACCTGGTTGATGACGAAATCGAGGTCTGCCGCATTGAGACTCGTGGCGAGAGGGTGCATGACCGCGCCGACCTTCAGACATGCGACGTAGATGATGCAGAATTCCGCCCATTTGGGAACCTGGAACGACACGACGTCGCCGTTTTTCACGCCGACTTCTGTGAACCAGCGGGCGAGGCGGCTCGCTTTCTCATCGACCTGCCCATAAGTCAGCGAGCATCCGAGGTCGTCTTGCACATAGACGTGGTCGGCATATTTCTTGCACTGTTCGTTCCAAACGTCCGCGATGGTCTGGTCGCGCCAGTAGCCCTTTTCGTAGTAGAGCTTCTTCTGGGCTTCGTTGATTTTGACGTCGGTAATCATGGACCGATTCCTCCATATGAAAAAGGAGAGGGAAGCGAGACGAATCAGGCCCCTCTCCTTGAAACGCTGCGCGCTTTAATTCCCAAAAGGGAGGTTTAGCGGCCCATCAAAACGTCGAGGTCGATGGGGCCGGAAACGGCTCCGTCCGCCTCGGCGGCTTTGATTTCGTCCTCGGTGTAGCCGAGGTCCTTCATGATGTCCTCGGTCGCGGAGCCGAGCTTGCCCGTCGGGATGAGCTCTTCGGTCTCGGAAAGCTCGAACTGAACCGGCGCGGTCGGGCACCAGCGCGGGCCAGCAGGGTAATTAACGGGCTTGATGTACTCATTGACCAGCGCATTTTCGTCTTCGTAGACATCGACGGGCGTCTGGGCGGGCTCGCAGGGCATGTCGTTCTCTTTGAACATGGTCAGAAGCTCGTCACGCGTGAACTGGGCGAAGCCATCGTCGAGAACCTTGGTGACCTCGGGGGCCAGGCCCTTGTCGTTGACGGTCTGGCAGCACTTGTAGTCGGGATGGTCGGCCAGCTCTTCGCGACCGATGAGCTTCATGACGCGCGGCCAGTCGCGGTCGTACTCAGGCAGGCACAAAACGACCCACTTATCGTCCTTGGAACGGAAGACGTTGTTGAGCGGGTTGTTGACCTCGAGGCGGCTCTTGGGGTAGGGGTTTCCGTACTGGGCCGAAACCATGCCGGTCGACAGCGTGTAGATGCCGGCATGCTGCAAGGCGCAGGTTACGTAGTCGCCCTGGCCGGTCTGTTCGCGGCCACGCAAGGCAGCGAGGATGCCTGCGACCAAGAACACGGAGCACTGGAAGTCGCCGTAGCCGTTGGTCGGAATCATGGGGGAGTCGCCCTTGTTAACCGTGGTGCCGAAAACGCCGCCGCGACCCATGTAGCAGGTCACGTCAAAGCCCGCTGCGTCTTTCTCGGCGCCCTTTTTGCCATAGCCCAGGCCGTGGCCCATGATCAGGCGGGGGAACTTCGCATGGAGGCTCTCCCAATCGAGGCCCATCTTGGCGAGCGATTTGGTGCGGGTGTTGGTGATGAAGACGTCTGCCTCCGCGAGCAGCTTCATCATGACCTCGAGGCCCTTTTCGGTCTTGAGGTTCAGCGCGATGAAGCGCTTGTGGAAGTTGGCCATGTCGAACGCGAGATTCTCCTCGTCGCTGGAAGGCATGCCGAAAACGACCGCCTGGTTGGTGCGGCAGGGGTCGCCCTTGAAGGCCTCGACCTTGATGACGTCGGCGCCCCATTCGCCGAGCACGCGGCCCGTGGTCGGGGTCGCGAGGAAGGTGGTGAGGTCAACGACTTTGAGACCCTTGAGTGGTTGCATTCTTTCCTCCTTGTTGGATACGTGGTTCCGGGTTTTCCGGCTTATGGTCCGGAATTCCCGGACGCATTCGATGGCAGTTTTCGCAAAAAGGAAAGGAGGGTCATCCACCGAAGCAGACGACCCTCCTTTCTGAGTGAATTTGTTCTTGTGCGATAGACGCCTTCAAAAGGGTGATTACAGCTGGTACTCGACCTTGCCGCCGAACTTCTGGCAGTTGCGGGCAATGGTGATGCGCTGAACGTTGGGAGCACCCTCTTCGAGCCACATGGCACGAGCGTCGCGGTAGAGGCGCTCGGTCGGGCCATAGGGGCTGTCCTCGAAGTAGCCGTCGCCACCGAAGATCTCCAGCATGCCGTCGGAGACGATGCGGGTGGAGTAGATGGAGAACAGCTTGCACATGGCGGCCTTCTCCTCGATGTACTTGCCATTGGGGTCGGCGTCGTACTCGCGGCCGAAGTCGTAAACCATGCAGCGCAGAGCGTGGGTGTACATCTGCATCTCGGCGATCTCGCGCTTGATCATCTGGCGGGAAGCGATCGGCTTACCGAAGGTGATGCGCTCGTTGGCGCGGGCCAGCGAAATCTCGAGCATGCGCTGGCACATGCCGAGGTTGGAAGCGGCGATGTGGGCGCGGGAGACGGACAGGGAGTGGATAGCGATTTCCATGCCCTGGCCCTCTTTGCCAAGCAGGTACTTCTTGTCGAGCTTCATGTTGGTGAACTTGAGGCCGGTGTGAGCCGCGCCGCGAGCGCCCATCATGTGGGGCATCGGGGTGACTTCATAGCCCGGGGTGTCGACGGGAACGAAGAACGCGGAGAGGCGCTCGTCGCCCTGCTTGCTCGGATCGGTCACAGCGATGACGTAAGCGAATTCGCAGCAGTCAGTGTGAGAGATGAGCCACTTCTCGCCGTTGAGAATGTAGTCGCCATTCTCGTCCTTCTCGGCGAGGGTGTGGATGTCGGCGCCGGTGCCACCAGACTGCTCGGTCAACGCGAAGCAGGTGAAGATGGTCTTGTCCTGGAACTTGTCCATGTACTGAGCCTTGAGCTCATCCGAACCGTAGTCGTCAAGGATGCGCCAGTTCAGGTCGGCAGCATAGTGCAGGTGCATACGCATGCCGCCAGGGCCGCGAGAGAAGACTTCCTGAACACGCAGGATGTCGAGCTCGGAAAGATCCCATCCGCCGTACTCAGCGGGAAGGGCGAAACGATACAGGTCGTTCTCCTTGGCCAGCTCATAGAACTTCTCGGGGAAGACGTTCGTCACCTCGATCTCGGGCTGCATCTCCTCGAATGGACCCTCGACGAGCTCCTGGATCTGCTTGAGATAGGCGTCGAACTGCTCCTTGGACAATTTGCTCATGTGAACCCTCCTTAAGGTTACCTAAGCGCTTACCTTGAACTTCGAATCGATCGCTTTCGCTCTCTCATCTCTGTTCAGCTTGTGAGCATATTGTGCAACCCTCGTGAGGAATCGTCCAATTAATAGAAAGACTAAAACCGTTTTGAATCCATAAGCTGAACCTATACATTCATCTTGATATGGGTGCTTTTCTGTGTGAGCATAGTGAAAAAGTGTCTGAATGTGAGCGAAATTGCTTCGAAAACACCCACGTTTAAACCCACAGAAATAGAAAACTGTTGGAATAGGTACTGAAATCCATCGGCGGAACTTAGCTATTCGATAGCGACGGCCTATGGAATTGTTGATTTTGCGTACTTGTATTATTCTGAATATATGATACGCGCACGCACGAACTCATATGTGCTGACAATCCATCATATTCCCACTTATTGCGAAAGGTGCTTGCTAAGGCCTTCTGACCTGTGGTATAAAAGACCACGCACTCGGGCGTAGCCCAGGTGCGCTACAACTTTTTCGCCGTTGAGAGAAAGTGGGGCCTGGTCCCGCTTTCTTTTTTGTATAGGGGTGTTCGCGTAAGGCGAATCACGGAAGGAGGCGCGGATGCTCACCGCAAAAGAGCGGAGCCTGCTCGAGGCGCTCGAAGGCCGCGCGCTGCAGGAGGGTATGGAGATCGTGACGGTCGAGATTGTCGGGTCGCGCAAGGCGCCGACGATTCGCGTCTACCTCGATACCCCTGAAGGCGTGTCGTTTGACCAGATCGCTGTGGCGCAGGCTTGGGTCAACGAGATCATCGACGAGATCGACCCGTTTCCTGGGGCCTATACGCTCGAGGTGAGCTCGCCCGGCATCGATCGTCCGCTGCGCACGCCTGAGCATTTCTCGCGCTTCGCGGGCGAGCAGGCCTATGTTGTGACGGATGGGCCCATCGACGGACGAAGCCGCTTCACGGGTGAGCTTTTGGGCTTCGATGATGATTCGCAATGCGTCTTGCTCGACCTTGAGGGCGAATCCGTTCGGATTCCGCTTGCGTCGATTAAGAAGGCGCACGTGAAAGGCGTTGTGGAATTTCGCTAACGTTGTTGGCGCATGGATATGTTCGAAGGCGTGCGACGCCTTTCGATGAGGAGGAAGGAAGACAATGGCATCTCAGCTCATGGAGGCTTTGCAGGCCTTGGCCCACGAGAAGAAGATCGACGAGTTCTACCTGATTGAGCGTCTCGAGGCGTCGCTCGCCAAAAGCTATCAGAGCATTCTCGATCTGGAATGGGACGCTCGCGTGACGATCGACCGCACGACGGGCAAGATTTACGTGTACGAGCTCGTTCCCGTCGGCGAGCCCGACGAGGAGACCGGCGAATATTCCGAATTCGAGGAGCGCGACGTGACCCCCGAAGGCGTCAGCCGCATCGCGGCTCAAAACGCCAAGGGCGTTATTGCCGCCATGGTTCGCGAAGCCGGCCGCCAGAGCATTTACGAGGAGTTCAGCGATCGCGTGGGCGACATCGTGACCGCGACCGTGCTTCAGGCGACCCCCGACTTCACCATCGTGAAGATTCGCGACGGCGTTGAGGCGGAGCTTCCCCATTACGACCAGAAGCGCTTCCCCAACGAGCGCAACGAGCGTCCCGTGGGCGAGCATTATCGCCACAATCAGCGCATCAAGGTGCTCATCATCGACGTGCGCGACCCCAATTCGCTCGAGCCCCGCGCTCGCGGCGAAGCGGCTCGTCCGGCGATCGTCGTTTCGCGTACGCATCCCGATCTCATCCGTCGCCTTTTTGAGCTCGAGGTTCCCGAAATCTACGACGGAATGGTCGAAATCAAATCTATTGCGCGTGAGCCCGGTGCGCGCTCCAAGGTGGCCGTTTCGAGCCGCGAGCCCAATCTCGACCCGGTTGGCGCCTGCGTGGGCCCGAAGGGTTCCCGCGTGCGTATGGTCGTCGAAGAGCTGCGCAACGAGCGCGTCGACGTCATCCAGTGGGATGAGGACCCCGCGAAATACGTCGCCCAGGCGCTGAGCCCTGCGCATGTGACCCGCGTGTCCATCGACGACGACAAAAACTATGCGACGGTTATCGTTCCCGATGACCAGCTTTCGCTCGCCATCGGCAAAGAGGGCCAAAATGCCCGCCTTGCCGCCCGCCTGACTGGCTGGCATATCGACATCAAGTCGGCAAGCTTCAGCGCCGTTGCCGAGCATGAGGAAAATCTCCTGCTCGATGAGGAAGAGATTGAAGACGAGAGCGATTTCTGCGCGTATGTCGCAGAAGACGGCACTCGTTGCCGCAACCATGCACGTCCCGGAAGTCGCTTTTGCGGAGTCCATGCCGACTGCGAGTAGCATCGCAGGGAAGGAGATAACCATATGGCCAGCATGAGGGTTCATGAGTTGGCGAAAGAATTCGGCATGGATAGCAAAGTGCTGCTCGCGCGCATCCAAGATCTGAAGATCGCCGCGAAAAGCCACGCAAGCGTTCTGTCCGAAGCCAACGTCGAAAAAATCAGGAAGGCGCTCGCTCCCGAGCTTGGGGCCCGCGCGGCCGCAGGCATGGATGCCGAAGCCGCCGCCAAGGCCCAGGCCGAAAAGGCTGCCGCCGACAAGAAAAAGGCAGACGAAGAGCGCGCCCGCCGCGAGGCCGTCGAGCGCGAGCGCGAGCTGCGTGCCGAGGAGCGCGCCCGCCGCGAGCACGAAGGGGCCGCGCGCGGCGAAGGCCAGCAGCGTCAGCAAGCTGCGAAGCAGGCAAAGCGCCCGCCCGCGCCTACGGTAGGCTCCGGCCTGTCGAGCCTTGCGCGCCAAATCGAAGAACAGAAAGCCGCGGCCGAGATTCGCCGCAAGAAGGCGGCTCAGGATGCGCGCGCCGCGAAGCTCGCGGCCGAAGTGGCCAAGAAAAAGGCCGTCGCCGAGGCTCTCGCCAATCGCGGAGCGAAAAAGACGGCGTCGAAGCCCGCCGCCGAGCGTCCCAAGCCCAAGCCCGCTCCGGCTCCCGTTTCGCGCAAATCCTCGTTCGATTCGCTGCTTTCCCAGATTGAGTCTGAGAAGAACCGCCTGACCGCCGAGAAGAGCGCTCGCCCCGCCCGCAACGCCGCAAATGCCGCCGCAGGCAAAAAGGGCGCGAAGGGCGCAGGCCGTCGTGGCGCGCACCACTTCGAGCCCGATGTTCCCGAGCTTTCCGCGAATGGCGAGGATCGGTACGCGAAGATGGCCGTCCAGGCCGAGAAGATGCAGCGCGACAAGGTGCTCGCTGAGGCTCGCGCCGCCGTGGCCGCCGCGACGAACAATGAGGGCGAAGGCCGTCGCAAGAAGCGCAAGGAAAAGCGCGAGGCGGCCCAGCGCGAGCGCATGGCTCAGGAGGCCATGGAGCGCGGCATCGACCCAAGCTTGGTTCTCGACGACAACGTCGTCGAGGTCATGCAGGGTTCGACTGTGGGCGAATTCGCCGACCTGCTCGGCGTTGCCTCGGGCGATGTCATCAAGCGCCTTTTCCTGCTCGGCCAGGCGCTTACCGTTACGCAGACCATGAGCGACGATCTCATCGAGCTCATCGCTGACGACATGGGTCGCAAGGTGCGCGTCGTTTCCCCCGAAGAGGAATACGCCGTCGTCTACAACGACAAAGACGAAGATCTCAAGCAGCGCCCGCCCGTGGTTACCGTTATGGGCCATGTCGACCATGGCAAGACCTCGCTGCTCGACGCGATTCGCCACACCGGTGTCGCCCAGGGCGAGGCCGGCGGCATCACCCAGCATATCGGCGCTTCGGTGGTCAACATCAACAATCGCCAGATTACGTTCATCGATACCCCTGGTCATGAGGCATTTACGGCGATGCGCGCACGCGGCGCCCAGGTGACCGACGTCATCGTGCTCGTGGTTGCGGCCGATGACGGCGTGATGCCCCAGACCATTGAGGCCATCAACCACGCCAAGGCGGCGGAGGTGCCCATCGTCGTGGCGGTGAACAAGATCGACAAGCCGGGCGCCCAGCCCGACCGCGTTCGCCAAGAGCTGGTCGAATACGGCGTCATCCCCGAGGAGTGGGGTGGCAGCAATATGTTCGTGAACGTCTCTGCCAAGCAGAAGATCGGCATCGACGACCTGCTCGAGACCATTCTGCTTCAGGCCGACGTTTTGGAACTGAAGGCGAACCCCGATGCGCTGGCTTCGGGCTTCGTCATCGAAGCGAACCTCGACAAGGGCCGTGGCCCTGTGGCCACCGTGCTCGTTCAGCGCGGTACCCTCAAGCCCGGCGATTCGGTTGTCGCGGGCCAGAGCTACGGCCGCGTGCGCGCACTGATCGACCCCCATGGCGCTCATGCCAAGCAGGCTGCTCCTTCCGACCCGGTGGAGATTCTGGGCCTTTCGAGCGTGCCGACCGCCGGCGACGAGTTCCGTGTCTTCGAAGACGAGCGCGACGCTCGCAAACTCGCCGAGGAACGCGCTTTGCGCGCTCGCTTGAAAGAGCAGCAGACCAAGAGCCATATGAGCCTCGACGATCTGTTCAGCCGCATCGAGGAGGGCACCACCGAGCTCAATTTGGTTGTGAAGGCCGACGTGCAGGGCTCCATCGAGGCGCTGCGCGATGCCTTCGACAAGATGGACCAGTCCGAGGTTCGAATCAACATCATCCACTCCGCCGTGGGTGGCGTGACCGAGACCGACGTGACGCTGGCCGCTGCATCCGACGCCATCATTATTGGCTTCAACGTTCGCCCGACCGCGGGTGCGCGCAAGGCTGCCGAGCACGAGAAGGTCGACATTCGCCTGTATCGCGTCATCTACCAGGCCATCGAGGATATCAACGCGGCCCGAATCGGCATGCTCGCTCCCGAGTTCGTCGATAAAGACACTGGCTCGGCCGAGGTCCGCAATGTCTTCCGCGTGCCCAAGGTTGGCAATATCGCTGGCTGCTATATCACGGAAGGCGAGATTTCCCGCGACGACAAGGTGCGCATCGTGCGCGACTCGACCGTCATCTACGAAGGCAAGATCTCTTCGCTGCGCCGCTTCAAAGACGACGTCAAGTCGGTCAAGCAAGGCTATGAGTGCGGCATCGGCGTTGACGGCTATCAAGATATCAAGGTCGGCGATATCATCGAGGGCTATCGCACCGAGGAAATCGAGCGTACGGAGTAGTTCGGCTCGCCAGTCAGGCCGCTTCGCTGACGTTTCTTGGATGCGGAGCGGCGTATTCCGGATTCGGCTTGAGGCTCGCGCATCTGTGATGCGCGGGCCTCGTTTCGCCCGAAGGCCCAGGGAAGCGTCGGCCGATTTCGCCGTGCGCATGCAGGGCAGGCGACCTTAATCGGCGTTTCCCTAGAAAGAGTGATTCTCCATGAAACAGAATTCTTCGAGCCGAAAGCTCAACGAGCAGGCCCGCGAAGTTCTCGCGAGCATTCTTCTTTTCGAGGTGAGCGACCCTCGGCTGGATATGGTGACCATCACTGGTTGCGAGGTCAGCTTCGATCGCAGCATGTGCAACGTCTACTACACCATCGACCCCGAGCGCTATGAAGATGCCGCGGCTGGCTTTGCGGCGGCATACGGCCGCATACGTTCGCTTATGGGACGTTCCTTGCATTGGCGAGTGACTCCCGAGCTGCGTTTTTTGCTCGATGCGAGCGTCGATGAGGCCCAGCGCATAGCTAATGCGCTCGCAAACGACGCCGAGCGAAACGAGGAAAGCGCCCGCAAAAACGCCGACTTCGACGATTCGGTGTACGAAAGCGATGACGAAGACGACGAAGAGGAGTAATCCTGTGACGGTGACTCCCCAAACAAACGTGACGCTTGCGCAATTTGCCCAAGCGCTCTCCCAGTACGATACGTTCGCGCTCTGCGGGCACGTAAGCCCCGATGGGGATTGCCTGGGATCGCAGCTCGCTTTGGCCGCGGCGCTTCGCGCTTTGGGCAAGAAAGCGACTTGCCTGCTCACCAAGCCCGATCCCGTTGAGGCGGGGCTTGCGTTCCTTCCTGGCGCGGACGATTTCGTTTTCGCTTCGGAATTCGATGAGCCCGTTGATGCTTTCATAGCTTGCGACGTTCCCAATCTCGAGCGTATGGCCGATGCCGCCGCGGTGCATGCGCGAGCGAAGGCGCATTTCACCATAGACCATCATGCGGTTGATTCGTGCATGGCCGAGTTCAACTAC
The DNA here is from genome assembly GCA_963635715.1 of Subdoligranulum sp. CAG:314. Classification (GTDB taxonomy): domain Bacteria; phylum Actinomycetota; class Coriobacteriia; order Coriobacteriales; family Eggerthellaceae; genus Slackia. Next base: position 32,795 of record CAVHFS010000011.1, read on the forward strand.
GTTGATCCCGATGCCCCGGCAACGGGAATGCTCGTGTGGCGTCTTATCTTGGAGATGGGCGTTGCGCCGAGCGCGGATGTCGCGCAATGCTGCTACTTGGCGCTTATGACCGATACGGGCCGCTTTCAATTTCAGAACACGACCGCCGAGGCCTTCGAGCTTGCTTCGCAGATGGTCGCAGCCGGCGCGTCGCCCGACGTGTGTTCGCGCGAGGTGTATCAGCGCCGCAGTCGCGCGTCGCTCGGGCTTGAAGAGGCGATGCTTCGCAATATGCGCATAGCTGGCTCGGGGCAGTGGGCTCTCTCCCATGTTGAGCTTTCCGATTTCGATCGGTTGGGCGCGATCAAGGCCGATGCCGAGCCTCTGATAGATACCCTTCGCTCGCTTGAAGGGGTCTCTGTCGCATGCATGCTGCGCGAGCAAGACGGAGTCGTGCGGGGAAGCTTACGCGCGAAGGACGATGCGATTGACGTTTCGGCGCTCGCTCGCGAAATCGGCGGCGGCGGACATAAGGCCGCGGCGGGCTTCACGTTCAAGGGCTCGATGGACGAGGCCCTCGATATGATGCCGCGCATGCTCGACGCTCTTGTCGCAGACGGCGGGGACGTCGCATGAAGCGCGGTTCAAGCGGTGCGTGCCTGATTGTCGGGGTCGACAAGCCCGAGGGCATGACTTCGCACGATGTGGTGAATGCATGCCGCCGGATATTCGGCGAGCGCCGCGTTGGCCATACGGGCACGCTCGACCCCTTGGCGACGGGCGCGCTTGCGGTTTGCATTGGGCCCGCGACACGCCTTGACGCCTACATGGTCGGCCATGACAAAGTCTATGACGTGCGAATCTCGTTCGGTGCGGCAACCGACACCGACGACCGCGAGGGCGAGGTGCTGCGCACGATGGACGTCGCCGCCGATGTGTGCGACCCCGATTTCGCATCTTCGATCCTCGAGGGCTTCTTGGGGCCGCAAAAACAGATGCCGCCTATCTATTCTGCCATTAAGAAGGGCGGGGTGAAGGCGTGCGATGCTGCTCGAAGCGGCAATCTGATTGAGCTCGACCCGCGCGATATCGTGGTCTATGGGGCAGAGCTGCTCGACTTGCAGCGAGACCCGAGATCCGAAAGCATCTGGTGGGATGTGCGCTTCTCGGTTTCGAAAGGAACTTACATTCGCTCCCTCGCCCGTGACGTAGGTCAGGCATGCGAGACATGCGCCCACGTGGAGTCGCTTCGACGCGTGGCGGCGGGCGCGCTCAGCGTGCAGGATTGCGTGACGCTTCAGATGCTCGAGCGCTATGGCGCGGATGCCGCGATCGACCCTGCGTTGCTGCTGGGCTATCGCATGGCGTTTCTTAGCGAGGATTCTTTTGCGGATGTGGGCAACGGAAAGGCGCTGCCTGCCGATTCGCTGAAGATTTTCGAGGCTCCACGACGCTTCGACGATTCCGATTGCGGGCCATGCCGCGGCGCCGTCGAATCGAGGGAAGGCCTTGCGGATGGCGAGCTTGTGAGCCTTGTGTATGGCAACGAATTGAAGGCATTGTATGCCTTCAGCCGCAAAACTGGTATGGTTGTGCCCCGATGTGTGTTTGCTCAAGGAGTGACGCGTGGCAAAGGTTTATAAGGTCGACGAATCGTTCGACCATGCATTGTTTATCGGCGCATCGTGCGCATTCGGAGTCTTCGACGGCGTTCATCGCGGTCATAAATACCTTATCGAACAGGCGATTCGAATGGCCTCCGAAAGCGGAGGAAAGTCGATCGCGCTTACGTTCGACATAGATCCCGACGAGCGTTTTCATGCTGACCGCCTGAAAAAGCTCATGAGCAACGAGCAGCGCGTGAAGGCCCTGTGCGATACGGGGGTCGATTTCGTGGTGCTGCTGCCGTTCACTCCTGCGTTTTCCGCTCAGGCGCCCATGGATTTCATGGATGCGACGTTCGGCGGCTGCGCCCCTTACGCGATGCACGTGGGAACCGATTTTCGTTTCGGTGCCAAGGCTGTGGGAACCGTCACTGAGCTGCATGAGTGGGGAGACGCGCGAGGTACGCGCATCTGCTCGCACGATTTGGAGAGCTTCGATGGGCGCCCCATCACGGCGACGCGCATCCGCCTGCTTCTCGCCGACGGGAAAATCGCGGCGGCCAGGGAGCTGCTGGGGCATCCGTATACCTTCGAGGGTCAGGTCGTTCCCGGCCGCGGCGAAGGCTGCGACATGGGCTTCGCCACGGCGAACCTGCGGCTGCCGTCCATGATGCAGGTGCTCGGCGAGGCTGTCTATGCCGCCTATGTGTCGGTTGACGGCGTGCGCTACAAGGCCGCGATGAGCGTGGGCGTGGCGCCGACGTTTGCCGAGGCGACGGCGACCTGCGAGGTCCACATTCTCGATTTCGATGGGGAAATTTACGGAGACTCGATAACGGTTGAGCCCATTGAGTTCCTGCGACCGATGATTAAATTCGAAACGGTGGAAGAGCTCATCGACACCGTAAAAGGCAATATAAACTGGGTGAGGGAAAACCTCTAGGGAAGCGCTGATTAAAGCCGTCTTCGCGCGAGCGGGGCCAGCTGGCCTGTTTGGCGTTTCCCCAATCGCCTCGATGCGCGAGCGTCGGGGCGAGTCTAAAGGCGGAAGACACAAGGGAGGAAGCGTTTTGCCTGGCATTTCCGACGATGATATTCGGCGCGTTCGCGAGGCGAGCGATCTCGTTTCCATAGCGGGCGAGCGCATCGTCTTGCGTCAGCGCGGTCGTGATTTCTGGGGATGCTGCCCGTTTCACCAGGAGAAATCGCCCTCCTTCAAGATTGATCCCTCTTCGCAGCTGTGGCATTGCTTTGGCTGCGGCGAAGGGGGCGACGTCTTCAGCTTCGTGATGAAGCTCGACGATATTGGTTTCGTCGATGCGGTGCGCGAGCTGGCGCGCCGCGCGGGGATACAGATAACCGAAGCCCCTGGGGCGGGCGTGGCGCGCGGCAAGAAGGCGCGATTGAAAGAAGTGTGCAACGAGGCCGCTGAATTCTACCATCTGCAGCTTATGCGTGGCCGTGGCCCGCAGGTCGACGCGGCCCGTAATTATTTGGGAGGCCGCGATTTGGGCGGTTCGGTTCCCAAGAAATGGCAGCTCGGCTTTGCGCCCGGTTCTGGCGCGCTTGTTTCCCATCTGAGAGCTGCGGGCTTTACGCAGAAGGAGATGATCGAGGCCAACGTCGCTCTTGGCGACCGAAGTGGCTCTGGCGTGCGCGATCGCTTTTTCAATCGGATTATGTTTCCCATTCGCGATGTCGAAGGCGACGTGATCGCTTTCGGCGGGCGCGTTATCGGTAAGGGCGAGCCGAAATACCTGAATTCCCAAGAGACGCCGATCTTCCATAAATCGGAAGTGCTCTTCGGACTCGACAAGGCCAAAGCCTCGATGGCCTCTACGGGCGTCGCGATTATCTGCGAGGGCTATACCGATGTCATCATGATGCACGAGGCGGGCGTGACCAATGTCGTGGCTACGCTCGGCACGGCGCTCACCGTCCAGCACATTCGCGTGCTCTCGCGCCATGCCAAGCACAGGATTGTCTATCTCTTCGACGGCGACGAGGCGGGGCAGCGCGCGGCCGATCGGGCCGCCCGTTTCATTGACGAGAGCATGCTGCCCGAATCGGGACGCAGGCAGGTCGATCTTTGTGCGGTTACGCTGCCCGACAATCTCGACCCTGCCGACTTCGTCGTGCAGCGCGGAGCGGAAGCGATGAAGGCGCTCATCGATGACGCTGTGCCGCTTATGCGCTATGCCATCGATCGCAAACTGCGGGGGCGAAATCTTGCCGACTACGGAGAAAAGGGGAGGGCCCTTTCCGAAGTGCTGGAGCTTTTGGCTCCCATCAAGCATTCGGTGTTGGCGCAAGAATATGCGGGCTACGTCGCCGATAGGCTGCAGCTCGATACCGCCGCAGTGGCCGAAAAACTTGCGGCTACGCGTGCGCCGCGTCCTGTAGATGCGCCCAGCCAGGCGCCCGAGGCCAAGCCCGCGCTTGCGCAGCGGCGGGGAGGGTTGTCCCTTCCGCCGCGTGAGAAGGAACGCTTGCGCATCGAGCGCGACTTCCTTTCGCTCTGCGCGAGCCAGCCCGAAATAGGCTTGGCGTATGCGGGGCCTTTGGCGCAAACGGTGTGGCATCGCGACATACACGGCAAAATCGCATCGGGTTTGCTCGATATGCTTGCCGAAAATGCCGCCCTTCCCGCTGCGGAGATCGCTCGCAAGCTCGACGAATCCTACCCAGGTGCGGCCTCGGTCATTTCGGGGGCGACCTCGCATGACGAGAGAGACCCTGGTGAGCTTGCTCGGTTTTTTGCGGAAGAACTTTCGATTCGCGATATGGAAGACCTCGTCAAAGAACTCGGCGCCCAGCTCAAAAACCCTGATTCGATGGGCTCTGACGACTACGAGATGGCATTTCAAAGCGTCGCGGCCCTGCAAAAAGAGCTTGTGGCCGCAAAGCGCGCCCATAAGCCGCTCGGCGTTGAGTAGCGGGCGACGCTCACGAGCTTGCGGTAGCTCGTGGGGCTTTCGATGGGAATCGCGCGGAATTTTCCATTCGAAAACGTCAAAACATGCCGGGCGATGCTGAAATGTGATAAATTGGATTGCTGTATCTTTAGGGCTACTGCGCCCATTTCACGGCGAAAGGATAGCATCTGTGTCTGCTGCCAAAAACAATGCGACCGTAGAGAAAAAGACCGACAAGTCCGTCGAAGAAACCGAAATCGTGAGCGATTCCTCTATCGACGATGAAAAAGACGAAACGCTCGAAGAGGAAGACTTGCTCGAGGGTCTTCCCGAAGAAGAGCTGAAGGCCGTCGAGCCTTCTGCCGTGGCATCGCTGCCGAAGGTGACTTCGACTCGAGCTCGCGCCCGCGCTCGCCGCCGCACTTCCGATGCTTCGGTTACGATGCTCACGGGCGACCCCGTGCGCATGTATCTCAAAGAAATTGGCAAGGTTCCTCTGCTTACTGCCGCCGAAGAAATCGACTTGGCTATGAAGATCGAGGCGGGCGTTGCCGCCACCGCAGAGCTTGAGCGCGCCGAAGAAGAGGGCATCGAACTCGAGCGCCGGGAAAAGCGCCGCCTTTCTCGCGTCGAGCAGGTCGGCCTCGATGCAAAGCAGCAGCTCATCGAGGCGAATTTGCGTTTGGTCGTTTCTATCGCGAAACGCTACGTCGGCCGCGGAATGCTTTTCCTGGACCTTATCCAAGAAGGAAACCTGGGTCTTATTCGCGCAGTTGAGAAGTTCGACTACACCAAAGGCTTCAAATTCTCCACGTATGCGACGTGGTGGATTCGCCAGGCGATTACGCGTGCTATTGCCGATCAGGCTCGCACGATTCGCATTCCCGTCCATATGGTCGAGACCATTAACAAGCTTGTGCGCATTCAGCGCCAGTTGCTCCAAGAGCTCGGTCGCGATCCCTCGCCCGAAGAAATCGGCGAAAAGATGGGGCTTACCGCCGAGCGCGTGCGCGAGATTCAAAAGATTAGCCAAGAGCCTGTCTCTTTGGAAACTCCCATTGGCGAAGAGGAAGATTCTCAGCTCGGCGATTTCATCGAAGACGACGCCGCCATCGTGCCGCCCGATGCCGCGAGTTTTTCCATGCTGCAAGAGCAGCTCGCCAAGGTGCTTGACGGTTTGGCGGAGCGCGAGCGCAAGGTTATCAGCCTGCGCTTCGGCCTTGAAGACGGCCATCCGCATACGCTTGAGGAAGTGGGCCGGGAATTCGGCGTTACGCGCGAGAGAATTCGCCAGATTGAGAGCAAGACCCTGGCGAAGCTGCGTCACCCGAGCCGTTCTTCGAAGCTGAAGGATTATCTGGAAGACTAGCGATTGCATTTGGGCTCAGAGGATTGCTCTCTTGGCCCAAATAAATCTTGCTCGTCTATTCGGGTTTTTACGATACAATAGGCGGGCTGCGTTTGCGGCAAGCACATAAGGGCCTGTAGCTCAACGGTGGAGCAGGGGACTCATAATCCTTTGGTTCTCGGTTCGAATCCGGGCGGGCCCACCATTCGAATTCCATTGAGAACCCCTTCTGACGCCTGGTCAGAAGGGGTCCTCGCTTCTATTGCGAGCCATAGGCCGCCTCGCACGGCGCCGTTTGTCACTGCGATTCGCGTCTGGATGGCTCAGCGTGCGTTTCCGCTATGAATGAAAATGGGAATGCCTGAGCTGTCTTTAGGGCCATTCGGGATATATGGCTCTACGAGCTTAGAAGCCCAAATCCTCCGCGATGAGGATGACCTTCACGCGCCCGGCATGGCGGTTATGCCGCGATATCACGATGTTGCAGCACATGCAGCCCTCGCTGTGGCATTTGCCGCAGACTCCCGTGAACTCGCACGGCGTATTGGGATGGAGGCGCGCGGCGTTCGGCGGGCATGCTGCGGTTTGCACGCGTTTGATTGCCGAATCGATATCGGCGCAGACCTTGTTCATTCCTACGAGCACGATAATCTGCTTGGGGCCGAAGAGCAGGCAGGCGAGCCTGTTCGAGTTACCATCTATGTTGACGAGCTCGCCTTGAGTCGTGATAGCGTTGGTGCTCATGAAGAAGCAGTCGCTCGCAAGATGTGACATATACATCGCCCGAGTCTCTTCGGGAGTCGTTGCCGTCGATCGGTCGAGCATGACGTAGTTGCCGCTCTCCAGCATGGCCTTGACGCCCGTTTCCTTGAATGTCTCGGTTCCGCCCCAGGCGATGGTCGAGCCTTCGGCGACGAGCTGTTTCACGAGCTCTTGGGCATCGGCGGAGCTTTCGCAGAAATAGCCGTCGAAGCCGTTTCGCTCCAGGTGCTTGATGATGGTCTTTGCCGTCGCAGCGGCGGCTGCCTTTTTCGGATCGCTCATAGTTCCCCCTTCGGACTTAGTTGCGAATGGGGCTATTCTCCCACGGCATCGAACTGCATGGTTCGGTTCGGCGCGAAACGAACGCAAACGGCGGCAAGAGGTCGACGCCATTCGGCTGATAAAGCTCGGCAAGGGGCTTTATCGGGGAAGTGCTCGTCTCGCGCATGTGCGACAAGGCGGCCTTAGTCGCCGCTTTCCCGCGGCTGCCTCTCGTGATGGACGGCCTTTGCCTCGTACATGCGCTCATCGGCGAGAATGCGCACTTGCTCGGGGTCGCCTTCGCCGGGGAAGTGCGCATATCCGCAGCTCGTTCCCACGTCGATGGTTGTGCCGTCTATGATGAACGGTTTTTCGATCTCTTTGGCTATGCGGCCTTTCATCTCGAGGCAGAACGCTTCGCTATATTCCGCGCTCACTACGAGGGCGAATTCGTCCCCGCCGATCCGGAAGGCGTAATCGTGTGCGCGAATGCAATCCAGAAGGCGCTGCGCAACCTCTTTGAGCAGCTTGTCGCCCATGTCATGGCCGTAGGTGTCATTGACGGGCTTGAAGCGGTCGAGATCGAGGTAGAACAACACGAACGGCTCGTGCCGCACCGCCTTTGCGTGCAAGACGGCGCTGAAATAGCGCTCGTTGAACAGCTCTGTGAGCGAATCGGTATTCGCGGCGTTTTGCAACTCGATTTTCTGGCCGATGTCTTGCCCCACGAGCATCACTTTGGAAACCACCCCGTCGTCGTCGCGCTCGATGGCCACAACGGTCATAAGCGAGTAGTTGTCTTGCGAGCGAGTACAGTACTCGAATTTGAACATATCGACGCCCTCGGGCAAAGCCTTCCTGAGGTTGTCGGGGGAAAGCAGATTGGCGATTTTTGCCTCTTTGGTGTCTCCGATCGCCACATAGCGTCGCGAAATTCCTTCGATAAGCGTTTCGTATGCGCCCGATTCGGGGTAGAGCTTCTCTTCGAAGGTGTGCTCGCGGTATTCGTAGGTGTTGCTTTTCAGATCGGCCCAGGCCACGCGCTCGATAATCTTGCCCATGCCTTGGAAGAGCTGCTTTGCGAATTCCCTGCCGACCTCGGCCACCCGCTGCTTCTCTTCGGCAAGGCGGATCCTGCGGTGGTCGAACCATGTGACAACGCCGATGGCGAGCAGCGCTGCGATAATCGAGACCGCAACGAGGAATGCGATGGTGTAATGAAGCGCACGGGTTATCCCCCTGTCAACCGAATCGCATTTGACGATGCTCACGAGCGACCAGTCGTTAATGCCAACGGGCTGATATACGATATAGATCTCGTCGCCTTGGTAGGTCGCGATTTCGCTTCCCGTTTGCTCCGACGCGATGTCTTCACGCATCTGGTTGCATTCGCCGCTTGAGAGTACGCCGCGCTCGTCTATGAAATCGCACATATTGACGACGAAATCGGTGAAGATGCTCTTTTTCTGCAGCGAGAACAAGACGTCGCCCGAAGATTTGACGATGTAGCAGTCGCTTTCGTCGTTGTAGATGCTGCTCGTGATGTAGTCTTGCACAACGTCGTTGTCGTATGTCACGGCGATTCCGCTGTAGGTCACGCCATCGAGAGCGACTGGCTCCGAAAGCCGGATGGCATAGACGATTCGCCTAATTCCGCTCGACGAGATATAAGTCGAGACGATGGGGTCGTCGGTCGTATAAATCTCATCGAAAACCCCCTTGATGCTGTCGGCATGGCCGCTCTTCCCATCTTCGGTGATGTAATCGGAGTCTTCGTTGAAGAGATAGAAATCGGTATATTGCCAAGACTCTTTGCCCTTGGCGATTTCGTACCAAGTATTTTCGAGCTCTTCGGCGTCTTCGGATTGCAGAAGCAGGCTCGCCGAAGCGTTGAGCACGTTCCAGTTGCGCTGCGTGAACAGGGTCAACGTCTTGCCCACTTGCTCATAGGTGGTATGGAGGCTCGCCGTGCTCTCCTCGTAGATCGTTCGATGGATGCGATCCTGGTAGATGAAGATGCCGGTGAGCATGAGGGCGATGAGAAGCACGCCGATGCCTATCGATTTTGCATATGCCCTCATATCGCCCCCCTTGTTTAAACTGCGTGCTGCTCGTCTATTGTATGAAAAATCCCTCGGGGGGGGGGGTAGTGCGTTCTTTTCTTTCCCATGAAAGGTCGTGGCTTTTCGGGCCAAGGGATCGAAGGGCTTGCTGTGGGCCTTTCGCAAGCTCCCCGCAAGACGCATCTGGGTCGTATTCGGGCTTTCGTGGGCGGTTCGCCGGCTGCTTGGCTAAGAAATTTCGCTCATTTGAAAATTAATGCTTGCATCGGTGCGTATAAGTGCGTATTATTCTATCTCGCGCTGTGCGCATGAAAGAAATGGGCGTTTGGCTCAGGGGGAGAGCGCTTCCTTCACACGGAAGAGGTCATAAGTTCAAATCTTATAACGCCCACCATTTCATTCCTCGGTAGCTCAACGGCAGAGCACTCGGCTGTTAACCGATAGGTTGTAGGTTCGAATCCTACCCGGGGAGCCATTCGCATCAACGGCCGCCTTTGGGCGGCTTTTATATTCCTCGGTAGCTCAACGGCAGAGCACTCGGCTGTTAACCGATAGGTTGTAGGTTCGAATCCTACCCGGGGAGCCAGAGCAATTTTGAACGAACCCGCCCGATTCCAATTCGAGCGGGTTCGTTTTTTAAACGGGCTGTTCATAGAGAGGGGAGACATGGAGCCAATCGACGAAGAGGCCTTGCGGCAGCGTTTGCTTGACGAATGCGGAACCGCGATGGCCTGCGGTTTTCCGACCGCATTCATGGATGTCGTCGATATAGACAGCGCTACGGACGAAGAGCTCATCAGAATTGCCAGGCGTCTAGGGGTAGATCCCGGCAAGTATCGAAGATAGTAGGCGGCGCCGCCGTTTGCGAGCGGTGGTGTTTGCCGCTTGCTCGTTAAGCAGAGCCTTTAATCGCTTTTCGAATTTTGGCAATTCTTCAGCTTTGTGCTACGCGCTTGCGCGACATGTGGCGCATTCGTCGAGGGCGCTTGCGTTCGCTTTTCCTTTCGCTTGTGCTGGTATACTTCTAGCTTACGACTCTGGGAAAACGTCGATCAATTTCGTCGGGCGCGTGCGCGATGCGCATATGCTAGGCAAGACGGCTTCAATCGGCGCTTTTCGGGTCCTTATGTTTGACACGCTTCGAAGAAGGATGGCTGCCGTGGAAGGCAAGCACGCCCAAAAGAAAACTTCGTCCGCGCCCTCGAAATCGGCGGCGTTTCCCAATCTCGATGATGCGTCTGTGCGCTCGCAAGGCTTCAGGCCTGCGGCTTCTTTCGACATGAATGCCCGCAGCGCTTATCGTGGGCCCCAGCAGGGCGGCCAGCGCATGGCGCACTCTGGAAACGCGCGTTTTGGAAACACCGGCAACCCAGGGTTTGCACAGGCATCCGCGGCGCCCCATTTCGACCAGGGCAAAAAACGCAACCCCAAAGTTATCGCAGCCGCTGTCGTGGTCGCCGTGCTCGTTGTGATTTATCTTGTGGGCGTGGTTGTGTTCTCGACGCATTTCTATCCCAACACGACTATGGGCAAATTCGACTTCTCGATGAAGACCTTCGATGAGGCGATTGCCGAGCTCGATTCAGCCGAGGAAAGCTACGCCCTCGCCATAAGCGGCCAAGGGTTCACGTCCTCTATCTCTTCCGAGGAAGGCGGCGTGCAGATCGATTCCTCCAAGGTCGTCTCTTCGGCGAGCGGGGATATGGTGCCTGCGCTGTGGTTCGTCAAAATCTTCGGCGCGCATGACAAAACCGATTGCTTGGCGAGCACGGCTAACTCGAATTCTCTGCGCGAAATCATCACTGCCGAAATCGACGAATTCAATGCCGAGCAAACCGTTTCGAAAGACGCTTCCATTGCGTACGATTCCGCATCGCGCACCTATCAGGTGATTCCTGAAGTCAATGGCGGGCAGCTCGATGCCGAAGCCGTTGTGCAAAAGACGATCACTGCGGCGCTTTCAATGCAGGAAAGCCTCGCTTTGGGTGACGACGTTGTCATCAAGCCGCAGGTCCTTTCGAGCGATTCTCGCCTTACCGAAGGAGCGGCGGCGGCCAACAAGCTCGTCGCTTGCGACGTGACGCTTGTCGCTCAGCTTTCGAGCTCAACAAAGGAAATCACCGAGGTCAACGCCGATACGATTTCCCAATGGATTACCTTCGACGAGTCCTACGCTCCCGTGTTCGACGAGGATGCGATGAACGAGTGGGCCGAATCCTTGGGCTCGTCGCTTAATACGGTGGGTGCCTCGCGCACGTATACGCGTGGCGATGGCAAACAGGTCAGCGTCAGCGGCGGCGACTACGGTTGGGCCGTGGATTCCTCCACGCTCGTGAGCTCCGTGAAAGACGCGATTTCGAACGGCACCCAGGGCGAAGTCTGCGTCGAATGCACGCAGACGGGTAACGGCTACACGAGCGCGGGCATGGATTGGGGCGCGTACTGCGACGTGGACCTTTCTGAGCAGCATGCGCGCTATTACGACGCCTCGGGCAATCTGCTGTGGGAATCGGGTATCGTTTCGGGCGCACCGACCGATGGGAACTCGACTCCGACGGGCGTCTATTACCTGAAGATGCATCAGAGCCCTTCGATGCTTCGCGGCCCGAAGGACGATAGCGGCAACTACGCTTGGGAATCCGAAGTGCAGTATTGGATGCCATTCGTGGGCAATCTCGTTGGCCTGCACGATGCCGATTGGCAGCCGAGCTCGGCGTTCAGCAACCCCACCGCGTATAGCTCGGGCTACGGAAGCCATGGCTGCGTGAACCTTCCCACCGATAAGGCCGGCGAGATATACAACATCATTCAGAACGGCGACCCCGTTATCGTTCACTGGTAGCGCGTTCGCCCAGAATGCCGCTTTGCACGGTTCTCGGGAAACCTAGACATTCGCAGGCCGCCTTCGAGGCGGCTTGCTCGCGCTTAGAGGCAAACGCTTAAAAGGAGTTTTCACCTATGATCATGCAGGTCGAACACCTTACGAAAAGTTTCGGCGGTCGAACGCTGTTCTCCGATGCGAGCTTTCGGCTCGAGGCTCACGATCGCCTGGCGCTTGTCGGTCCGAACGGTGCCGGCAAAACCACCATGCTCAAAATCATCACCGGTCACGAGGATGCCGATTCGGGAAATGTCGTCTTCGCCAAGGGCGTGCAGGTCGGCTATCTTGAGCAGGAAGCGATCGAAATGCAGGATCGCTCCATCTTCGACGAGGTCATCTCCAGCCAGGAAGAGATACTCCAGGCCGAGCAACGCCTGCATGAGCTCGAATCGGGCCTTGGGGAGAACCCCGATGCCGCCAAGCTCGCGGCGTGTGGCCGCGCGCGCGACCGCTACGAGGCGCTTGGCGGCTACCAGCTCGAATCGAAAGTGCGAAGCGTGCTTTTCGGCTTGGGCTTCAAAGAGGAAGACATGGCTCGCCATACGGGGGACTACTCCGGCGGCTGGCAGATGCGCATCGCGCTCGCCAAGCTGCTTATTCGCCGTCCCGATTTGCTGCTGCTCGACGAGCCGACCAACCACCTCGACCTCGAAAGTGTTAAGTGGTTCGAGGGCTTCTTGCGAGGCTACGACGGCGCCGTTGTCGTTGTGAGCCATGACCGCGCATTCATGGACAACATGGTCGACCGCGTCGCCGAAATAGATGGCGGCAGACTCGAACTCTACAAGGGCAACTACACGGCATATCTGAAGCAGCGTGAAGAGCGCATTGAGCGCCTCGTCCAGCAGGCGGAAAAGCAGGCAGAAGAGATCGCCCATATGGAGGCGTTCATCGAGAAATTCCGCTACAAGCCTACCAAGGCGAAGCAGGTGCAAGATCGCGTGAAGAAGCTCGAGAAGATCGAGCGGATTGTTGTGCCCCAAGAGAAAAAGACCGTGCATTTCAACTTCGTGCAGCCGCCGCGAACGGGCGATATGGTGGTTCGTTGCAACTCGATAACCAAGCACTTCGGCGAAAAGCACGTATACGACAACTTCGATTTGACGTTGTATCGTGGCGAGAAGGTGGCGCTCGTCGGCCCGAACGGCGCCGGCAAGTCGACGCTCCTGAAGATGGTCGCCGGCGTGCTCGCTCCCGATTCGGGTAGCATCGAATACGGCGTCCATGTGTCGAAGACCTATTTCGCGCAGCACCAGCTCGAAGAGCTGTATGCGGGCAATACGGTGTTCGAAGAGCTCGACCATGCGGCTCCTGGCTGGACGATAAGCCAGGTGAGAAGCCTACTCGGCGCTTTTTTGTTCCAAGGCGACGCCGTGGAGAAGCGCGTCGGCGTGCTCTCGGGCGGCGAGAAATGCCGCCTCGCGTTGGCGAAGATGCTCGTGGCGCCGGCGCCGCTTTTGTGCCTGGACGAACCTACGAACCATCTCGATATAGCGAGCGCCGATATTTTGGAGCAGGCGCTCAATAAATTCGAGGGCACGATTCTGCTCATTACCCACGATAGGCATCTCATCAGGAATGTCGCGAATCGCATCATCGAAGTCATGCCCGGCAAGGTGACGGTCTACGACGGCGATTACGACTACTACTTGTTCAAATCGGGGCAGCTCGAAAGCGGGTCGGATCTTTCCGCTGCCTCGCTCGACGATTTTCTAAACCAGCCCGAAGGAGTGGTCCACGATTCGGCTTCGCGCAAACAGGCAAGCGCCAAGCGCGCCGCCAAAGCGAGCATCACAGTGAACAACCATCGCGCAAGCGCCGCGCCCTCGCAGGCCGCTTCGGTGACGGCTCCGCGCGGCAGCGCGCCAAAGAGTAAAGAGCAGAAGCGCCGCGAGGCAGAGGCGCGAAACCGTGCCTATGCGGCTCTGAAAAACCATCGCAAGCGCATCGCCGAGCTCGATAAGCAGCTCGAGCGCGATAACGCACGCATGGCTGAATTGCTCGAAAAGATGGCCGATCCCGATTTCTACATCAACGAAGACGAGAGCTCCGACGCTATCGCCGAACACGGCAAACTCAAGGCCCGCATCGCGGCCGCCGAGGAAGAGTGGTTCTTGCTCAACGAGGAGCTCGAAGAGGAAATGCGTAAACAACAGGAGAGTGTCTAAGATGCTCAACGTGGTTTTGGTTGAGCCCGAGATTCCCCAGAACACGGGCAATATCGCCCGCACATGCGCCTGCATAGGCGCCAGGTTGCATGTGGTTGAGCCTGCGGGCTTTCGCATTACGGAGCGCAATCTCCGCCGCGCCGGATGCGATTACTGGGACGACGTCGACATCGTTCGCTGGGCCTGCGCCGAAGACTTCTTCGAGGTTCATGCCGAAGACGATCTGCATCTGTTTACGGGCCATGTGGAGCGAGGCTTTTCCGAAGTTTCGTATTCCGCCGACGCGTATTTGGTTTTCGGCAGGGAGAGCCGGGGTCTCGATGAGCGCTGGATGGCGCGTTTCGCGGATGCCTGCGTGCGCATTCCCATGCGAGAGGGCATGCGGAGCCTGAATTTGAGCAATGCGGTCGCTATCGCGGCCTTCGAAGCATTGCGACAAAACGGTTACGCCAGCCTTATCTAAGGCCGGCGTGTGGCGCTACCGCATTTTTTGCTATAGACTATGTGGCTGCTATGTTTACTTCGTCATATATCATCTATCTCGTTATCAGCGTCCTGTGCTTCGTGCCTGCCATCGTGTTGCACGAAGTGGCGCATGGCTTCGCTGCGCACAAACTCGGCGACCCGACGGCGAAAAGCCAAGGCCGCCTCAGCTTGAACCCTCTTAAGCATGTCGACCCCTTCGGCACGGTGCTCATGCCTGTTTTGCTTATGGCCATGGGCGGCCCCGTTTTCGGCTATGCGAAACCCGTGCCCTACAACCCCATGTATTTCAAAGACCTGCGAAAAGGCGAGGCCATCGTCGGCTTGGCAGGCCCCGCGGCGAACCTGCTCATGGCGGGCTTCGCGGCGTTCATCGCGTGGATTCTCTATCCCTATGCGCCGGCGCTTGTGGGCGCAAGCGAGATCTTCGCGTATTTCTATCTCGAATTCTTGCCGATGTTCGCGCTCATCAACATGTATCTCATGTTCTTCAACCTGATTCCCGTGCCGCCGCTCGACGGCTCGAGCGTTATCGCGCTGTTCCTCTCTGACAAGCAGCTGCGCTCGTATTACCGCGTGCAGCAGTACGCGCTTCCGGTATTCATGATTGTCGTTATCTTGGTGCCCTACCTGTTCAACGTCAATCCCATCGGCATTTATCTGCAGGCGACGGCGGGGAACCTCGCCAACTTCATGTTCCCGTTCTCGATCGTCTAAAAACAGGTGTCGTATCGCGTTCGCATAGAGAGCTTCGAGGGGCCCTTCGATCTGCTTTTGTATTTGGTGAGCAGGCAGAAGGTCGACATCGGCTCTATTTCCATCACCGAAATCGTCGATCAGTATCTGGCCTACATCGACAGAATGAGGGAGCTCGACCTTGATGTGGCGAGCGATTTTCTGCTTGTGGCCGCAACGCTGCTCGATATAAAGGCGGCGTCGCTCATTCCCCAGGAGAAAAGCGACGTCGAGGAAGACCTCGAAGACATCTCGCCCGACGAGGCCCGCGATATCCTCATCGAAAAGCTCATCGTCTATAAGCAGTACAAAAACGCGGCTGCCGCTCTTGGCCGGCGCTTCGAGCTCGAGGGTCGCATGCATCCGCGCCTTTGCGGACCCGACAAGGAATTCCTGGGCCTTGTGCCCGATTATCTCGAGGGGATTACGCTCGACTCGCTGGCGTATCTCTGCGCCGAGGCCATGGCGCGGCGTGAGGTGTTCATCCTCGAAAGCGAGCATATCGCCGCCAAGCCCATCCCCGTAGAGACGCATGTGCGGGCGATTCATCGGCGCATCAGCGTACGCGGGCATATGATGTTCAGCGAGCTGCTCGCCGAGGCGCCGACGATCCAGCTGAGGGTCGTCAATTTCCTCGCCGTGCTCGAGCTTTATAAGCGGGGGATGGTGGCCCTCGAGCAGAAAGAGCGCTTCGGCGACATAGACATTGATTACATCGAAGGCAGCGGAGAGCTCGTCTTCACGGATTCCGACGAGGAGCAATGGACATGACAGAGCCGCTTGAGCGTGATGAACAGGCAGGCGGGCACGACGAAGATCTTGCCTCGCCGCAAGATTCGCCCGTCGATGAGCAGGATATTTCAGGCGCGATTGAGGCGCTTCTGTTCGTGAGCGACGAGCCCGTAAGCGCGCTTTCCATTGCCGATATGCTCGGCTGCGGTTTGGCGAGCGTGACAAGCGCGCTCGATTCGCTGCGCGAGCGCCTCGAGCGCGAAGACCGCGGCATTCAGGTGCGCGAAGTCGCCGGCGGCTGGCGCTTCTATACGCATCCCCGCCACCATGCGCTTATCGAGAAATACGTGCTTTCGTGGGACACGCGCAAGCTTTCGCAGGCGGCGCTCGAAACGCTCGCCGTTATCGCCTATAACCAACCCATCACGCGCGCGGCGGTTTCCTCTGTTCGCGGGGTCAATTCCGACAGCCCCATCAATTCCCTTATCGAGAAGGGGCTCGTGCGCGAGGCTGGCCGCGACAAGGCTGCTCCTGGGCAGCCGATACTGTATGCGACGTCGCGAACGTTTTTGGAGAAATTCGGCCTGGCTTCGACGCGCGATTTGCCGAACTTGGAAGATTTCGCGCCCGATGAGCAAAGCCGCGAGCTTATACGCGAGCGTCTTGGCCTGCGAAGAAGCGAGGACGAAGCGCTCGCGCGGACGCTTTTCGACGACGATTTGGAACTTGATTTGGGCTTGCTCGATTCCGAGCGAATCGTCACGAGCCCCAGCGATGGCGGCCCTTCCGATGCGGCGGTCTCCTTTGATGCGGCTTCGGCGTTGGCCGCTTCGCTTGGCGTCCCGGAAAGCGTTTGGTCGGTTGAGGACGAATCTGCCGACCCCGCAGGGGAAAGCGAGCTTTAGATGTCCGACCCAATGCCAACCAATTTCGGCCCCAACGGCGAGGCCGTCGTCGTTATGCGCCTGCAGAAGTTCCTCGCGCGGGCGGGCGTTGCCAGCCGTCGCGGCAGTGAGAACCTCATGAGCGCCGGGCGCGTGAAGGTCAACGGGGTCGTGGTGCGCGAACTCGGCAGCAAGGTCGACCCGAATGTCGACGTCGTGGAAGTCGATGGCGTCGTGGCGCGTCTGTTCGACGCCCCCGTCACCATCATGCTGAATAAGCCGGCGGGGTATCTCACCACGATGAGCGACCCGCAGCATCGTCCATGCGTTGCCTCGCTCGTGCCCACGGAGCGTTTTCCTGGGCTGTTTCCCGTGGGGCGCCTCGATATGGATACGACGGGCCTTTTGCTGTTCTCGACCGACGGCGAGCTCGGAAACGGCCTGCTCCATCCGAGAAAGCATGTTGAAAAGACCTATGTCGCCCATGTCGCGGGCCGCGTGTCTCAGCCCGAGGCCGCGCGCCTCGAGGCTGGGGTGGTGCTCGACGATGGGCCGACATTGCCCGCTCATGTGGAGATATGCCGCGCCGCTCCAAGCGAAAGCGAACTGAGAATCACTATTCACGAAGGAAGAAAACGCCAGGTGAAGCGCATGTGCTCGGCTATTGGGCACGAAGTTTTGCGGCTGCACCGCTCGAATTTCGGCCCGCTTGATCTGGGGAACCTCAAGCAGGGCGAATGGCGCGTGCTTGAAGACTTCGAGGTGAAAGCCTTGCGCCAGGCCGCTGGCATGCAATAATCGGCGTGCTAGAATTTCCTTAGCGATTGCGCGCCGTGTCGCGCGGCAAACCAAAACGAGCAAGATCAAGGAGGGCTCGCCATGGCTGTTCAAGAAACTCTTACCACGATCGAACCGGTCGACGGGCCGCTTATCGGCAGCATCTCGGTTCCGGGCGATAAGTCCATCTCGCATCGCGCGGTCCTCTTCGCGTCGATGGCCGAGGGAACTTCGCGCCTGTCGGGCGTGCTCGATTCCGAAGACGTGCGCAGCTCGCTTGCCGCCGTGAGCAAGCTCGGCGCGAAGGTGAGCCTCGAGAAAGCGGCCGACGGCAGCCTGTACGGCGGCATCACGGGGTGGGGGGCGAACGGCCCGAGCCAGCCCGATTGCGCGATAGACTGCGGAAACTCGGGAACTACGACCCGCCTGCTCATGGGAATTTTGGCCCCATGGGATATCGAGGTCGAGCTGACGGGCGACGATTCGCTGCGTCGCCGTCCTATGAGGCGCGTATCGGGTCCGCTTTCCAAGATGGGCGCGAAGTTTTTGCCCGAAGGACAAGACACGCTTCCCCTCACGGTATGCGGAACGCGCTCGCTGCGTCCGATCTCGTACGATGCGCCTGTTGCTTCCGCCCAGGTGAAAACGGCGATTTTGTTGGCCGGGCTTTCTGCACAGGGCACAACACGGGTAAGCGAGCCCTCGCCGAGCCGCAACCATACCGAGCTCATGCTCCCTGAATTCGGCGCCAAGACCACCGCCGCGTCGGGCGTGGCCGAGGTCGAGGGTCCTGTGACCCTTAAGGCATGCGAGGTCGTCGTACCGGGCGACCCGTCTTCCGCCGCCTTCATCGCGTGCGCGGCCGCCCTCATCCCTGGAAGCGCCGTTCAGATAGAGGGGGTTTCCCTCAATCCCGCCCGCATAGGTTTTCTGCGCACCCTCGAACAGATGGGCGTGGATGCCTCGCGCCGCAGCGTCGGCTCATCGGGCAAGGAGCTTTCGGGCATTATCTCGGTTCAATATTGCGACAAGCTCCACGGCTGCGAGGTTCCCGCCGACAAGATTCCCTCGCTCGTTGACGAAGTGCCCGTGCTTTCTTTGGTCGCGGCCCATGCGAAGGGAATCACGGTATTTCGCGGAATCGATGAGCTGCGTGTGAAAGAGACCGACCGCGTGGCGGCCGTCATCGACGGGCTCGCGAAAATCGGCATCGACGCTTGGGCCGATGGAAGCGACCTGTTCATCGAGGGCGACCCCAATCTGAAAATTCCCGAGGGGGTTCGCTTCGAAACGGGCAAAGACCACCGTTTGGCCATGACGTGGGCGCTTGCGGGCCTTGCAGGCAATTGCGCCGTTCAGGTGGCCGATTTCGAATCGTGCGCCGTAAGCTATCCGGCATTTCTCTCCGATGTGCGCTCTCTTGTTCGCGCACGCTAGAAAGGCAAACAATCCATGATTATCGCTATCGATGGCCCCTCGGGGGCTGGGAAGTCGACCGTTTCGAAGGCGGTCGCCAAGCAACTCGGCTTCAATTGCCTCGATACAGGGGCGATGTATCGAAGCATCGCGTGGTATGCGATCAACCACGGCTGCTCTTTGGACGATGCGGCCGGTTTGGGGGAAATCGCGCGTACGCGCCCCATATCGTTTTCCCATGAGGCGGGCGAGCCCGCGCCCAAGCAGGTTTTCATTGACGGCATCGATGTGACGAGCGCCATCCGTACGGCCCAGATCGACAAATCGGTGAGTTCGGCCTCGAAGCACCCCGAAGTGCGCGAGGCTTTGGTCGACCAGCAGCGCCGCATTGGGTCCGAGGGCGATTACGTCGTCGAGGGTCGCGATATCGGAACGGTCGTTTTTCCCCAGGCTGAAGTCAAGGTGTTTCTCACGGCGAGCAACGAGGAGCGCGCGCGTCGGCGCGTGGCCCAAAACGAGGCGCGCGGCATCGGCTCGACGGATTTCGACGAGGTTCTCGCCGATATCGTGGCGCGCGACGAGGTCGATTCGGCTCGGGAGACGTCGCCGCTCGTTGCCGCGGATGATGCCAAGCTCATAGACTCGACGGGCTTTACAATCGAAGAGATCATCGAGCAAATCTGCGGCATGGCTCGCGCCGCCTCCGCGAACGCATAAGGAGAACGCGCGTGTTTCTTGCGTATAAGGACATGTGGGACATGCCCATCGACCAGGCGAAAGACGCCGCAGCGCCCGAAGATGGGCAAAAGACGCGCAGCATCGGGCACGTGGTGGGCAATATTGTCTACGCGATTTTGCTCATCGCGTTCAAGATTGCGTTTCGGCTGAAGATAGTGGGCAAGGAGAATCTCAGCCAGTTCAACGGCAAGCGCGGCGTCGTGCTCATCGGCAACCATGCGTCGTATCTCGACCCCGCGTTTCTGTGGGCCGCCGCGCGGCCGGGGCGTTGGGTTCGCTTTATGGCGCGCGAAAACATGTTCGCCAACGCGCATGGCCTTGCGGGCCAGATTATCTCTCGCGTCGGCGCCTTTCCCATTAAAAGGGCCTCGGCGGACAGGACGGCCATTAAGCGAGCGGCGGCCATGCTCAAGCGCGGCGAATGCGTTGGGATTTTTCCCGAAGGAACGAGGCGCAATCGCGGCACGGCCACGCCGCAGCTTCACGGTGGGGCAGCGTTCATCGCGCGCATGGGCAAAGCGCCCATCGTGCCTTCGAGCGTTCGAAACGTCGACATTATCAAGCAGAAGGGCTCGCGCGTTCATTTTCCGAAGGTGACGGTCGTCTTCGGCGAGCCGATCTATCTGGCTGATTTCGACTTCCTGCCGAAGGAAGACCGCCTCGATGCGGCATCGTGGTACGCGATGCGCGAATGCTACGCGCTGCGCGACGGCATCGCCCGCGAAAACGTCGATATGGCTGCGCTGTTTCCCGAGGCGAGGGATTTCTCCGAGATGCTTGCGGGGCATGATTTTTCCGCGTCGGCGCGCATGAATCGCGAAGCGAGCTAAGACAAACGCTCTTTTGAGGGCGAAATTGCGAGGTCCCGCGGGGCTTCGCGCATACGAGAAAGGAATGCCGTGAACGTCATTCGCGCCAAGCATGCCGGCGTTTGCTATGGGGTCGAGCGCGCACTCGATATGGCCCATGCTGCCATGCTCGACGATGAACAGACCTATACCTTAGGGCCGCTCATCCATAACCCAAAAGTCGTGGAAGAGCTCGAGGCGAACGGCGTCCGCGTGGCGAAAAGCCCGCAGGACGTGCAAGGGGGCATCGTCATCATTCGCAGCCATGGCGTTGAGCCCGATGTGCTCGAGTCTCTTCGCGCGCGAGGCCTTACGGTGATCGATGCGACGTGCCCCCACGTTGCCAAGGCGCAGCGGTCCGCGGCGGCCCTGCGCGATATGGGTGCGACGGTCGTGGTGGTGGGGCGCGCCGACCATCCCGAGGTTCGCGGTCTGTGCGGCCATGCGGGGAGCAAGGCCATCGTCGTGGCCGACGTCGACGAGCTTCCTGCCAAGCTCGAGCCGCCCGTGGGCGTGGTCGTGCAGACGACCGAGAGCGCGGAGAAGCTCGAGTCGGTCGTTTCTGGCATTCGCGCGCGCGGCATAGAGCCCATCGTGAAAAACACCATTTGCTTCGCCACGCGCCAGCGCCAGGAATCGGCGGCGCGACTTGCCGAGGAGGTTGACGCGATCGTCATCGTCGGCGGGAAGAATTCGTCGAATACCACGCATCTTTTCGAGATCTGCCAAGCGCATTGCGCGCGCGCCCATTTCGTGGAAAGCGCGGATGAGCTCGTGCCCTCATGGTTTGAGGGCTGCGAGGTTGTCGGCGTTACGGCGGGCGCCTCCACGCCCGCAGACCAAATCCAGGAAGTCGTCGAATGTTTGGAAGCGATGTAATCGCCCCGCTCGAGCTGCGTTGCTGCTAAAATCGGTCTGTTAGTCTGCGCGCTTGCGGGAGCGTGCGCGCAACGACAGACAAGGAGCAACCACACTATGACCGAAACAAGCTCTGAACTTCGCGGCTGGACGCGCCGCAATTTTTTGAAGGCCGCAGGCGTCGCGGGATGCGCGGTGCTCTTTCCGTGGCTCGCTTACGCTGCGGAATCGGATGAGCTGAATGCCAAGGCCGACGAACTCGCCGCATCGGCTGCATCTAAGCAGACCGAAGCCGATGAGATGAAAAGCAAGCTCGATGCCTTGCAGACGCAATACAACGAGGCTCTCGAGCGCTACAACGCCGCAAACGATGCCCATGAGGCGGCCCTTTCCGCCATGGAGTCCGCGCAACGGCGCATCGACGAGGCATCGAGCCTTATCGAAAGCACGCGCAACCAGCTTGCGAAGCGCGCGAACGCGATGTATCGCCAGGGTTCCACGAGCATACTCGATGTGATTTTCGGCTCCCAATCTTTCGACGACTTCGTCACCAACTGGGATTCCGTTGAGCGCATCAGCCAGCAAGATGCCGACTTGGTGCAGCAGAACAAAGACGCCAAGGCCGAGGCCGAGGCGGCCCATGAGGAGTATTCCAAGCAGGAGGCGCTGGCCGCCGACGAGCTTGCCAAGGCGAAGGCCGCCAAAGAGGAGCTCGAATCGGCGCAGGAGGCCCTGCAGCAACAATACGATGCGATGAACAGCGACATCTCGGCGATTCTCGCCGAGGCCGAGCAGACTCGCATGGACGCCGAAACGGCGAAGCAGAAAGAGGAAGAGGCCGCCAAGGCCGCGCAGGCCGCCATCAATACGTCTTCGGGCGGAAGCTATTCGGGGAGCGTCTCGGGCTGGGTCAACCCCGCGCCGGGCAAATACATCACGAGCGGCTTCGGGTGGCGCTCCGACATCGGCGACTTCCATCAGGGCGTCGATTTGTCGTGCTCATACGAGCCTGTCTATTGCATGGCCGACGGCAAAGTCACGTGGGCTGGTTGGTTCGGCACGGGCGGCATTGCCGTGGTGGTCGATCATGGCGGCGGCGTCGTTACGTGGTACCTGCACAATTCCCAGGTGCTCGTTTCGGTGGGTGAAACCGTTTCCGCAGGCCAGCAGATTTCCATTTCTGGCAATACGGGCTTTTCGACGGGCGCCCATCTGCATTTCCAGATCAACACGGGCTGCTCTAACGGCATCAACGGAACCGCTGTTAACCCAACGGCGTATTTCAGCTGGTAGGCACGCGCGGCGATATGCTTCGCCGCAAGGGGAGAGAGCTTTCGGGCGGCTTCGTGCCGCCCGTTTTTTACCGAGTCGAAAGGACCGCAGATGGCCACGAGCCGCTACGTTCACGAATATCCTGGGAAGCCCTTCGGCGGCGGTACGATAATCTCGGTGGCCGAAGGCTCGCCGTTCGACGATGCGGGCTTCACCCCTGGGTGCACCATCGCTGCCGTTGACGGCCACCCTCTGCGCGACGTGCTTGATTGGCGATGGTATGCCGACGGCGACGAGATTTGCGTGTCGTATGTCGACGCCGACGGCGAATCGGGTGAGCTCGATTTGTTCCGCGACGAAGGCGAAGACTGGGGCGTGGAATTCGACGGAGCCGTCTTCGACAAGATCAAGACCTGCCGCAACGCCTGCGTGTTCTGCTTCATGCGCCAGCTTCCCGAAGATGCGCGCGATTCCCTCGTTTTGCGCGACGACGACTGGCGACTGAGCTTTCTGCAGGGCAACTTCGTCACGCTGACGAATCTCACGGAAGACGATTTCGACGAAATCGTCGAGCGGCAGATATCCCCGCTGCGCCTTTCGCTGCACTGCATAACGCCCGAAGTGCGAAAGAAGATGATCGGCAAGCATGCCCCGCACGGCATAGAGATGCTCGAGCGGCTGCTCGCGGCGGGCATCGAATTCGACGCGCAAATCGTGCTCACGCCCGGGTATAACGACGGCGCGGAACTTCAGAAAACTCTGACCTGGGCATATATGCGCCCAGGAATCGCAAACGTCGGCATCGTTCCCCTTGGCTACACCAAGCATCAGCGGGCCTTCGACCAGAGCTACAACGACGCCGAGGTCGCCCGGTCGGTGGTGGAGTCGGTTGAACTCATGCAGAAGCACGCGATGGTCGAGCGCGGCTTTCCATGGGTCTATCTGGCCGACGAATTCTACTGCAACGCCTACCCAGATAGCCTGCTCGAGCACTTGCCGCCGACCGAGCATTACGGCGATTTCTCCATGTTCGAAGACGGTATAGGCATCACGCGAACGTCAGTCGACGAATGGCTTGGCTGTGCCGACGCGCTCGAACATCTGGCGGGCGTCTTGGAGGAGCACGACGCGCGCGTCTACTACATTTTTGGCGAGGCGCAGATTCCCTGTATGGTGCGCCTGATGAACGAAGCGCCGACGGCGGGCAGGCTTGTGCCGCTCGTGGTGCATAACGACCATTTCGGCGGCAACGTCGATGTGACCGGGCTTTTGTGCGGCTACGACATCGCGATGGCCATTCGCGGCGTTTCGGCCGACGATTTCGTGGTGGTGCCGAAGATCATTTTCAATTCCGACGGCTACACTCTCGATGATATGACCGTGGACGATATCCGCGATACGGCGGGCGTGGTCGTCACCGTGGTATCATGCAGCGTGCCAGAATACCTGGCCGAAATCGAAGATTTGGTCGCGGGCTAAGCGAGCGCCCGCACTCCCATGCGGCGCGCAGCCGCGATGAAAGATAGAGGTTATACTGCCATGGCTCTGCCAATCGTGGCCATCGTCGGCCGACCGAACGTGGGGAAATCCACTCTTGTCAACCGCATAGCGCGAAGAAATGATGCCATCGTGCACGAGATGCGCGGCGTCACGCGCGATCGCTCGTACCACGAAGCCGAATGGAACGGCGTGCAGTTCACCCTCATCGATACCGGCGGTATCGAGATGGGCGACGACGACGCCTTCCAGAAATCGATTCGCGAGCAGGCGTTCGCGGGCGCCGAAGAGGCCGACGTCGTGATCTTCCTCGTCGATGGGCGCACGGGGGCGACCCCCGACGATATCGAAGTGGCCCGCATCTTGCGCAAAAGCTCCAAGCCCGTCTTGCTTACGGTGAACAAGCTCGACAACCCGGCCAAAGAGCAAGAGGCGATGTGGGAATTCTACAGCCTTGGTTTGGGAGACCCGCGTCCGGTTTCTGCGGCGCACGGCCACGGCACGGGCGATTTGCTCGACGAAGTGGTCGAAGAGCTTCTGAAGCTTCCCGAGCGCGAGACTCCCGAAGAGGAGCAGGTCGTCAACGTGGCGATCATCGGCCGTCCGAATGCTGGCAAGAGCTCGCTGACGAATCGCCTGATCGGAACCGACCGCTCGATCGTGAGCGACGTCGCGGGCACGACGCGCGATGCCATCGACACCCTCGTCGAGCATGACGGGAAGAAATACCGCATCGTCGACACGGCCGGCCTTCGCGCCAAAAGCAAGATCGACCAAGACGTGGAGTACTACAGCTTCGTGCGGGCCATGCGCGCAATCGACCGGGCCGACGTGTGTCTGCTCGTGATTGATGCGACCATCGGCCTTACCGACCAAGATCAGAAAGTGGCGAATTACGCGCTCGAGCGCGGCTGCGCCATGATCATGCTGCTCAACAAGCGCGATATCGTGGAATCGGGCGAGCAGCTCGAGGAGCTGCGCGACCGCATCGACGACCGCATGACGTTCGTGAGCTATGCGCCCGTCATCAGCATTTCGGCGCTCACCGGCAAAGGCGTGCTGCGCATCTGGGAGGCCATCGACGCCGCCTACGACGCCTATTCGCGCCAGGTCTCCACGAGCAAGCTCAACGCGTGGCTCGAGGAGATTCGCGAATTCGGCCATACGGTGCGCAAGGGCAAGGCCGTCTTGAAGCTGAAATACATGACGCAGACGCATATCTGCCCGCCTGAGTTCACGCTGTTCTGCAACCAGCCCGACCTGGTGCGCTCAAACGACAACTATCAGCGCTTTTTGGAGAATCGCTTCCGCAAGCGGTTCGATTTCGAGGGAACTCCCATTCGCTGGAAGTTCAAGAAGAAGGATTAGCGCGCGATGCTCGATCTTCTTATCGTCGTCGCGGTTTTCGTCGCGACGTTCCTCTTAGGCTCGATTCCGTGGGGCCTCATCATCTCGAAGGTGTTTTTCCATACCGATATCCGCGAGCACGGAAGCGGCAATATCGGCACGACGAACGCCATGCGTACGATGGGGAAAAAAGGCGGCGCGGCGGTGTTTCTGCTCGATTTCGGCAAAGGCATCGCTTCGGGGTTCGTCGGCCTTGCGGCATCGGGTGCGCTTTCATCGGGCATGATAAGCGCCGAGGCGCTGCTGGGTATTGCCACGACGGGCGCCACGCTTGGGCATATCTTCAGCCCGTGGCTCGGTTTTAAGGGCGGTAAGGGCATCGCCGTGGCCATCGGCGCGCTGTTCGTCTGCTGGGGGCCGGCCGCCGCCTGCATCGAGCTGTTCGCGATTTTCGCCGTGCTCGTTTTGCTTACCAGGTACGTTTCCGTTGGCTCCATCATGTCTGCCGCGCTGTGCCCAGTTATCGCCGCCTTTCTGTTTTGGGGCGATTGGCTTGCCATTTTCTGCTATTTCGTCACGGGCGCCACGGTCGTATGGGCACATCGGGGCAATATAGAGCGCCTGCGCGCGGGCAATGAGCGCCGCGTTGGCGATAAGAAGAAATCCTAAGAAACGCCGCTGGCTCCGACGCTTCTACGAGCGCGGGCGAAGCGGGCGTTTCCGACGGGAGGAAGAATGAAGGTTTCGGTTATCGGCGCAGGCTCATGGGGAACGGCTTTGGCCCATGTGCTGGGGGTCGGCGGGTGCGACGTGATGCTGTGGGCGCGTAAGCCCGAGGTCTGCGAGGGCATAAACGAGCGCCATCGAAACCCGCGCTACTTGACCGATTGCGACATAAACGCCCACGTGAGGGCGTCGGTCGATTTCGGCGAGGTGCTGACGGACGCGGCTGCCGTGGTTATCGTGACCCCTTCGAGCGTGATACGCCAAACGTGCGAAAACATCGCGCCGTTCGTGGATGCCTCGACACCCATCGTCGTATGCAGCAAGGGAGTTGAAGAGGGAAGCGGCCTTGTTCCCGTTGAGGTTCTTGAAGCTGAGCTTGGCGGAGCGGAGCGTTTGGCGGCTCTCGCAGGGCCGAACCATGCCGAAGAGGTCATTCTTGGTATTCCCGCAGGCACGGTCATCGCTTCTCAGAGCGAGGAAACTGCGCGATTCTTTCAGCGGCTGTTTTCGACGGAATTCTTCCGCACCTATATAAGCGAAGACGTCGTGGGGGTCGAGGTGTGCGCGGCCGCGAAAAACGTGGTGGCCATCGCATGCGGCCTGTCGTACGGCATGGGGTATGGCGACAACACGGCCTCGCTGCTCATGACGCGAGGTTTGGCCGAGATGAGCCGCTTGGTGGCCGCCTGTGGCGGTTTGCCTATGACGTGTTTGGGGCTTGCGGGCGTGGGCGACCTTATCGCGACCTGCACGAGCGAGCATTCCCGCAATCGTACATTCGGCTACCGCTTGGCGCAGGGGACCTCGCTTGAGCAGTACAAAGCCGAAACGCATATGGTGGTGGAAGGCGCGCTGGCGTGTCGTACTCTCATGTCGCTCGCCGAATCGCTGAACGTGGAGCTTCCGATTGCCGAGACCGTGCGCCGCGTGGTGTGGGAAGGCCTCGATGCGCGCAAAGCGGCCTCCGAGCTTTTCGAGCGCGAACTGAAGCCGGAATTCTACTGATTCTGTTACCGAAACGAATCTGCCAGGCGCCTTCGAAAAACGCGTTTGGTTACAAGAAAGGCCTGCTGTCGCGAACTGCGACGGCAGGCCTTTCTTGATTATGCTTGGGGTCGCTGCCGTGGCGGGCGGGGCTTGCCGAGGGCCTCTGCGTCTCAAATTTGTCCTTATTCCAAAGTCGGAAGCAGGAGTGAGGCGCATAGAGAGCGAAGCGAGCGGTAGCCGAACGCATCCTCGGCAAGCCCCGCCCGCCACGGCAGCGACAAACGGCGGAAGCTTCCTATTCCTTCGCGCCGTAAAGTTTGTAGTAGGCATCGATCGCGGACTTGATCGAGTCGTCAATCACGACCTTGCCGCCGACCTCGTGGTTGTAGAGAGCCTCGGTCACTTCGGTCATGCTCACGATGCTCGCCACGGGGAAGCCGTATTTCGCCTGGATTTCCTTTTGCGCGGTGGTCACGCCGCCCTTGCCGACCTCCATGCGGTTCAGCGACACGATAAGGCCTTCGACCTTAACGTTGGCCGCTCCGGTGACGATGGGGTAGGTCTCGTCGATCGATTTGCCCGAGGTGGTCACGTCTTCGACCATGATCACGCGGTCGCCGTCGTGCAGTTCGGCGCCCAGCAGGTTGCCAGCGTCGGCGCCGTGGTCTTTCGGCTCTTTTCGGTTGCAGCAGTAGCGCACCTCTTTGCCGTAGAGCTCGTGCAGGGCGATGGCGGTCGTCACGGCCAGGGGAATTCCCTTATACGCCGGCCCGAAGACGACGTCGAAGTCGAGCCCGAAATTGTCGTGGATGGCCTTCGCGTAGTACACGCCCAGGCGTTTGAGCTGCTCGCCCGTGACATAGGCGCCCGCATTCATGAAGAAGGGCGATTTGCGTCCGCTTTTCAAGGTGAACTCGCCGAACTTCAGCACATCGCTTTCGACCATGAATTCGATGAACTCGCGTTTGTAGTCTTCCATATGCTGGACTCCTTACCACTTGCGCCGGCCCTTGCCGCCTGGCTATAACCATTCGCCATAATAGCCTATTTGGTTCTATAATCGGCTTCGTTCAAACAAGCAATGGAAGGTTAGAACATGAGCGGCATAAAGCAAGACGTATGCAAGCAATGGGTCGAGCGCGACAAGAAGGTCATCGCCTCGTGCCAGCATCTCTCGTATTTCCCCCTGGCGGTTGCGAGTGCGAAAGATTCCACGGTGGTCGATGCCGATGGAAACGAGTTCATCGACTTTCTGACGAGCGCGTCCTCGCTCAATCTCGGCAGCTGCAACGAGCAGATCACGGCGGGCATAAACGAACAGCTCGCCAAATGCACGCAGTATACGCAGGCCTATACCTACAGCCCCGCGACCATCGAATACGCCGAGCGCCTGTGCTCGGTTTTTCCTGGTCGCGCGCCCGAAGATGTGCGCGTGGCCTTCGGCAATTGCGGGTCGGACTGCAACGACGCCGCAGTTAAGTTCGCGCGCGCCTATACCGGCCGCAGCAAAATCATCACCTTTATCAACGCCTATCATGGCTCGACGTACGGTTCCATTGCGCTGTCGTGCGTGACCACGCGCATGGCTTCGAAAATGGGCCCCTTCATGGGCGATATCTACCATTTTCCGTTCTACGGCCAAGAGGCGCCTGACATGCCCGATGAGTGGTATGTGAAAGAAATCCAGCAGGCCTTCGATTCGTATCTGCCCGCCGAAGAGGTCGCGGCGGTCATCGTTGAGCCCGTGCAGGGCGATGGCGGCTTGAACTTGGCGAACGAGAAGTTCATGCGTGCGCTGTACGCTCTATGCAAAGAGCACGGAATTCTCTTCATCTCCGAAGAGGTTCAGCAGGCGTTTTGGCGCGACGGACATTGGTTCGGCATCGAATGCTTCGACGGCATCGTGCCCGATGGCATCATCATGGGCAAGTCTGTTGGCGCGAGCCTCACGCTTGGTGCCTTCATGGCGCGCAAAGACATCATGGAAAGCCTTCCCGCGCCGGCGCACCTGTTCACGCTTGGCGGCAACGCAATCGCCTGCGCGGCGGGTTGCGCGGCCTTCGACTACTACAGCACCGACGAATTCCAGGGGATTCTCGCGCGCAACGAACGCGTGATGAAAGAGCTGCTTGAGCAGACCATGGCCGAACACCCCGACACCATCGGCTTCATCCGTGGCGTCGGCATGTCTCGCGGCCTCGGCGTAGTGACGCGTGGAGCAGACGGCGAGCTTTCGCCCGATTCAACGGCGACCTTCAAGATTGTGTATCGCTCGTACGAACTCGGACTGCTCATGATTTCCGTCGCCGACAATATCTTGCGCATCCAGCCGCCGCTCAATATTTCCGAAGAAGAGCTCAGGCGTGGTTTCGCCATCGCCAACCAGGCGATTTCCGAATACGAGGCGGGTGAGATTTCCGACGACGTGCTCGTGAACCAAGCGGGCTGGTAGGCCTCGCTCGGCGTTCGGCAGGGCATCGTAAGAACTTTTTAAAATAGTTCTTGCATGCCGCCTGCGAGATGCGTATACTAACGTCTTGCGTTTGAGCGGGACGCTCTCGCAAAACGGGTTGTGGCGCAGTTTGGTAGCGCACTTGACTGGGGGTCAAGGGGTCGCAGGTTCAAATCCTGTCAACCCGACCAGCTTATGTAAGCAGGTCAGACGGTAAATTGTCTGGCCTGCTTTTTCTGTATTATTGGGTTTGATAGCACCTTGGTATCAAGCCGGTATCACTTTCGATTGGTTTTTCGTTATCGGGAGGCCTTTATGCGCAAGCGCTACTTCTTCTTCGACATCGACGGCACCTTGGCGGCGGGGCCCGTGAATAGCCGCTACATTCCCAATTCCACGAAGCGCGCGATAGAGGAGCTCAAGGCCGGCGGGCATTTCCTGGCTATCTGCACGGGGCGTTCGCATGCGATGGGCGAGGGCTTCATGCGTGAGCTCGGGCTGAGCAACATGGTCGCGGATGGCGGAAACAGCCTCACCATAAACGGGCGCTACCTGGGAACCGAGCCGCTGGAGCGCGAAGGCTGCATCAGAGTAATTCGGGAGTGCGAGCGCAAAGGCATCGTGTGGGCTATATCGGTGGACGATTCGAAGCGACGTATCACGAAATGGCCGAACTACGACGAGCTTATTCACGACTCGTATATGCAGACGGTGGTCGATTCCAATCTCGATTACGAATCGGTCGAGCGCTTCCATAAGGTCTACGTA
Organism: Subdoligranulum sp. CAG:314; assembly: GCA_963635715.1. Lineage (GTDB taxonomy): Bacteria > Actinomycetota > Coriobacteriia > Coriobacteriales > Eggerthellaceae > Slackia. The sequence continues at coordinate 63,296 of CAVHFS010000011.1, forward strand.
TTGTGTTCTCCCGACGAAGAGGACGGCATTGAGTCGCTTGCGAGCGTTCCCAAGGCGCGATTCAGCCCCTATGCGGTGTTCGTTGAGCCCGTAGACAAAGGTGAAGGCATCAAGCGCTGCATGGCGAGCCTTGGCGCGCCGCTCGAAGACGTCGTCGTTTTCGGGGACGGCAGCAACGACGTGTGCATGTTTTTGCCCGAATGGACGAGCATCGCCATGGGAAACGCGATCGACGAGCTCAAAGAGCGCGCGAGCTACGTGACGGCTTCGGTTGACGACGATGGCATATGGAAGGCCTGCGAACATTACGGCTGGGTTGGCCGCGATCGGCTGGCGTAAGTCAGCATCCCGCCGACAAAATGCCCGCGCCCCTCAAAAAGGGCGCGCATACGCCTATAATGGCAGGAATTCGCGCACCGTTTTGGGAAGAGGAACATGGCAGAGCTTCAGATTAAGCCAGGAACCAAGCTGCAGATGGCCTTCGACGCCCCTGCCGGCCAGCAAATCGACTTCAATATGATGGCGACCTTCAAAAAGGTCGTCGACGATGCGTATTTCCTCATTAGCGTGCCTATGTTCGAGGGCGAGCCGCTGACGCTTGACATCGCCCAGAAATTCCATCTTCGCTATGCGATTGGTTCAGATACGTTCATCATCGCCGCATATCCCGAGGCGGTGGAGAAGGCGGGCATTCGCACGCTGTGGAAGATGCGCAAAGTCGCCGAAGAGCGAGCCTTCCACCAGCGCCGCGACGAGCGCTTCAAAATATCCATGCATCTCGGTTATGCGCGCGCGCTTTCTGCGGGCAATGCGGAAGCCGAGCAGGCCATGACGGCCGACGTTTCGGCTGGCGGCATGGCGTTGTTCTTGAACGATTACCCCGATGTGGGCGAGGCCCTGCAGATTTTTCTGCCCCCGGTCGAGGCGAACGGCGAGAGCCTCGAGCTTCCCGCGCAGCTCGGCATTGTGTGCTGGGTGCGTCAGGCGCCTAAGGGCAGCGTGTGTCGCAATGTCTGCGGCATCCAGTTCCGCTTCGCCGACGACCTCGAGCGCGAGGCGATGGGCGAATACGTAAGCCGCCTGCGAGCGAAGTTCAAGCTGTAACTATGGCGATATTCAGCAAAAATACCGATAACAGCTCTCGCGCGCAGAAGCGCGCGGGCAAGGCTGAGGGTGCAGGGTCGGCGGCGCGCGCCGATGAGCTGAAGCGAGCCATGGCCGAAGAGGGTATGGCGGATGCGGATATCGAGGCTATCGCCTCGATGTATCTGCCCAAACGCCGCATGCATCGCCTGGGGGCGGCGCTTTTGCGTCTGGGCACTATGCAGAAGGCGCTCATCGCGCTCATCTTGCTGTTCTGCACGCTGTTCGCCTTCGCGTTCATGCAGGAAAACATGGGCAACTTCACCATCAACCTGAACCGCTTGGAGCTGTTCCGCTATGGTGTGGCCATCGCCGACGATTCGAATTTCACGGACGCAACTGCGCGCCTACAGGCCGAGGTCGTCTCGAACGGTACCAATATCGCGGCCGAAGACTTGCCCGACAACCTCGATGACGTCGATGGAAGCCACAACGGGCGAAACTACGTGGCATACACGTTTTACATTCGCAATGCCGGCAAGGTGGACCTCAACTATGCCGCCACGGTGAAAATCGCCTCCGCCACGAAGGGGGTCGAGAAAGCTGCGCGCGTGAAGGTATGGCGAAACGGCGAGGCTGTGGTCTACGCTGCGGCGGCGGCCGACGGCAACCCCGAGCAGGGCTGCGTGAGCTTCGAATCCGATTCGGTGGTATGCACCTACGAAGAGGAAAACTTCCAGGTGGGCAACGTCGACAAATACACGGTGGTTATCTGGCTCGATGGTGACGACCCCGAGTGCGTCGACGACATCGTGGGTGGCGCGGTCGAATTCGCCATGGACTTCGACACGCTCGATAAAGACGATTCCAGCTTGCTGGTGAAATTTGTGCGCGACATCTTCGATACCCTCACGGGAAGCGACCCCATTGGATCGGCGGGCAACGATGCCCCCGACTACTACCAGCACCACGATGTGACCTGGGATACTCGACGCAACCAAGAGAATTCCCCCGTACAGGAATAGGGAACCCCTGCATCGCGCCTAGGAGCCCCGATGTCGCCGTTCGGGAGGGTATTGTTCCGTTTGAAGAAATTGCTACAGGCTTTGTAACCGTTGTGATAGAATCGCCCGTATCGTAAAGAAGGTTTTACCCCCCCCCATGCGGAAGTGGGCTTGGCCCCTCCCTCCGTTTGGGATTCGGGGAGAGAAAGGGTTTCGCCATGGAAACAAAAGCCCTCAAAAAACAGCTCGGCGCGGCCATCGCGATGGTCCTCGTTGCAGCCGTGGCACTCGGTTCGGCGACCTACGCATGGTTCGTGAGCAACAACACCGTTGAAGCTAAGACGAGCACCGTCTCCGCTCGGTCGAACTCCGCATATCTGGTCATTGATAATGCGAAAGCTGGTGGAACGACGATGAATTCCACGTCGTCTGCGACCGCGTCTGAGGCCTATGGCGACGAAAAGGTGCAGAATCTCTATCCTGCACAGTGGGCGAACAACTTTGATGCCGATGGCGCTAAGGCCGTCGATGGCAATGGGGTTTATCAGTTCGAGACAGCCTATGCATCCGATAAGGACAAGGCCGACGAAAAGGCCGACACTCGTTTTGTTGTCGGTAATCCGTCAACGGCCGTGACGAATTTCTATGCTTTCCTTAATACGTTCTACATTGGTACTGGTACCTATGACGGCACCTTCACCAACCTAAAGGTCGATGGGCTTACGGTTAATGGAGCGTCTGATCTTTCTTCTGCTATGCATGTTCTCGTCAAGTCTGGTGACCAATGGGTGGTCTTGGACAGCAAGGGCGATATCGAGAACCAGTCTGGAAAAGACGGCATCATTCATTCCGCAGAGTTTGGTAAAGCTACCAGCGATGTCGCTGTTGAGCTGTATGTCTACTATGACGGTTCGACCGACAAGGTCTACACCACGAATCTCGATAATCTCGAAGATTGCAACCTCGTGGTTGATTTCTCCGCAACTCCCAAGGAGTACGGCAAGGCTACTGCTTAATCGTTCCTGACGTTTGACGCCGTTGCATGCCGGGACGCTTTCGCGTTCCGGCATGCGTGTTTAAGGGATAGTCTCCTTCTCCAATTTGAACACCATGAAGTCGCAGCAGAAACATACCAATCTGGAACAGAGAACGGCGCAGGAATGTCGTGCGGTTGCCGATGCTCATGCGCAGACGCTCAAGGATTTCTGGAAGCGTTTTGCGGTTTCGGGGCTGTTCGTTATCGCGGCGCTCATCATCATCTTTGTCAGCCTGGCGTGGTTCGCCAGCAACAATGGTGTAAATGCCACCACCTCAACCATCAGCGCCGCACAGGGGCGCTATGCCCTTTTGGGTGCCGCGGGCAGCGATGCCCAAGTTGGCTATTACGAGCGCTCAAGCACGAGCGCCGCCGAAAAGCCCAGCACTCTGGAATCGAACGACTCCCTTTCCGTTACGCAATCAATCAACCTGAACAATTACGACGGAAGCTCGTTGCGCCCCGGCTCTTCGGGGCAGCTGCAGGTCGTCGTGACGCCTTTGGCGAAAGACGTGCACGACATCACCATCACGATTGAGCGCAATGTGGAGCTGCGAAGCGAATCCTCGTCCTCGAGTGATTCGAGCGCTGCAGCAACGAGTCTGACCAAAGACGAACTTGCCAATCTGTTCCGCGGGCATATCGTATTTTTCCGCAGCTACGAGAACGGGTATTACTCCAATCCTGTCCTCGATGATGAGTTGACCGTAAAATCGAGTGATTTTTACGGCGTAAACTCAACCGCGACGACCGAGCCTGTGACCATCACGCTGTATTGGGTGTGGCCGAGCCAGTTCTCTTCGTTCGTGCTCACGGGGCAAATCAATTACAACCCGAACCTTTTCGCCAGCGTTGATTCGGCTGGCTATGACGATATGCTCGCGGCTATCAACGCGAACAAGGCTTGGTATTACCGCGATGAGGATTGGGGCGTTGCGGGCGTGGCTTCGCTTCCCGATGCGGCATCGGGCATGCCTTCGGCGAACCTGCAAAAATGCAGCGACGCATACAACTACGCCGATGAAGCGCTGGGCAGCTGCGCCGCATTCCTGCAGGTTCGCTTTGCGGCAGAGGAGGCGAGCCAATGAACCTTTCGGGCGCAGCGCAGCACGATACCTGGTCATATCGCGGCCGCCGCTTAATGGCGGCTTTTGCGGTATTGGCCGTGGCCGTGCTCGTTATGGGAATTACGCTCACCTGGTTCGTGGGCAACGAGAGCGCTTCCACCATCGCCAAAGTGCGAGAGCCTTCTACCTTGCGAATTCTTGGGCCGAACGAGACGACGACCGAGCAGCTCGATTTGTCCTACGATTCAAGCAACGTCGATTCAGATAACAACGTCACCGTTCGTCGAGCGTTTTGCGTGGAAAGCGGCGGCGCGCCCTTCGAACTCTACGTCGCCAACACTACGAACATCGGCGGTCTGAGTGTGCGCGTATATCGGGCGAGCGTAAACGCCATCGGGTCTGCGGGCGACGTGGTGGAGGCCGGCAGCTATTCGTGGAGCAAGGGCGATGAGGTGAGCTTCACCGTTATCAACGATAGCGACAACGACGGCATTGCGAACGAGCCGACGGGTTCGAATGATCCGACGTTCGGCGATTACTCGGATGTGCAGAGCAATGCCGCGCCGCTGTATCGCTATCACGTGTTCGCTTTGGCGGATCTCGACAAGGACGCGAATAACAACCCCGCCGATGTGACGAATTTCATCATCGAGCTTTCTTGGAAAGAGACCGTCAAAGAGACCGATATGGTCTATCTCATCGCCCGCAATACGACCACGACGTAGCGTTGTGAGCTGGTTTGACGAGATCGTATGCGTGAAGGAGGTGCCAACCATGAAAGAAGAAACCAACGATTCGCTGCCTGAGCAAAACTCTGCTTTGGGGGAAGACGCGCCTGCGCCCAGCGCGCGTGAACCGAAATCACGCGTCGCGCAGCCGCATTCTCGAAGTGTGGGGAAGACGTTTCGCCGCTTCGCGATGGCTGGCGCCTTCGTCTTGTGCGTTGCCGCGCTGGTGGTTGGCGCTCGCCTTACCTGGACGGCATATACGGGCAACGCCTACCTGAAGGGCGTCGAGGTTACCAACGCGACGCAGAGCCTGTTCGCTTCCGACATGCTGGCTGGCTATTACTCCGACCCAGGGGAGAGCATCGACGCTCGCTCGGTCGTGGTGGAGTCGGTGGACGATGACACGTGCCGTTTCTCGTTCAGTATCTACAACTGCCTGCTCGACGATCGCAACGTGGTCAACGACAAGGATGTCCCCTATGTTCTGAGCGTGAGCGCAAGCGGTATCGCCGATAGCGATTGGAGCATCAGTCCCGCTGCTGGGTCGGTCACGCTTCCGGGCTATACGCCAACGGTAGAGACATACACCATAACGCTTCCCAAAAGCGCGCTCGGTCAGGCGAGCTTTACGGTGAAGGCGGCGGTGAGCTCATCGGATGGCGCAAGCGCCGGCTCCATCGGCACGAAGTTGAACTGCCTTGCGGCGAAAATCGTCCCCAATGAGCGTTCCTCGGTGCAGGCGGCTTCGGTCGCGGGGACGCTCGTAGATAAGACCGATTCCAACAGCCCTGCCGAATACGACGCCTACAACTATCGCGTGACCGTCACGGGTATCGCGACGAAGGTGAAAATTGTTTGGGAGCCCTCCGTCGTCGAACTCGATCCGTATTTCAAGAGCAAGCATGTCGATGCCGTTATCGATGCCGAAAATGGCACAGCGACGTTTACGATGCAACCTGGCAGTACGGTCGTGAATTTTTATCGAGTTTCGAGTGTTGCGCCAGATAGCTGGGATAATTTAAATGTTTCGGCCGAAAAGGCCGAATAGCGCTATGAACGAGCGGAGGAAAGCAAAGGTGATGCAGAGGGCATGAAGCCATCTCGGCGCATAATCGCATGGTGCTTGAGTATGCTCCTGGCGTTTCAGGGGTTTGGCTTCGCGCTGCCTGCCTATGCCGCATCGGATGCGGATTCGTCGGCCGCCATTCAGGGAGGGACCTCAGATTCCGAATATGACGCAGGCGGCGCTTCTTCGCGGGCCAATTCTGGCAAAGGCGACGCCGATGCGGAAGCGGATACGGGAAGCGATGCGGGCGACGACTCTGATGCGACGGATGCGTCAGACGAGTCGGAAGAGCCGAACGAGCAAGACCTCGTTGAGGCCCAAGACGATGCGATTGCCCTTGCTTCCGTTTCGAATGCGACCTACGAGTTCACGTCCATCGCTTCGCTCAATACTGCCTTGAGCGACGGTGGTCACGGCTCGGCTGCGGCTGGCCTCATTACTTTCAACGACAATATCGGCCTGAAGATGATTTCTCACGCGAGCCCCGAGCTGTACCAGAGCGCCACCATCCAGCTTGGCGGATCTACGGGAACGGGTATCAGCGTGTGCGCCGTCTCGGGCGAAACCTATGCGTTCCAAGGGCTCGGCAGCGACGATTACCCGTTTGCGGGCAAACTCGTGGATGGTTCGAGCAGTCCCCTTGAAATTACGACCGATCGCACGCTTTACAACGCGCTACAGCTTACGGGCGCCAACGGTTCGGTGAGCCTTGTTTGGAAAGGTGCGGCGAGCTACAACGACCCGATGATCGCCACGGCTCTGTCGGGCGAGGGCGGCCTCGATGCGACGATACGCATAGAAGACCCCACGGATGCCACCGATGTGGCGGAGAGTACCGCCGCGCTGACGGCTCCGCTCGTGGGTTCGCTGTCTTCGACGGGAACGACGACGCTGAACGTTGCGTATTCCTTTGTGGGCACGCGCAAAGGCGTAAGCGCCGGTGGGTCGAGCTATTCCGGCAACATCGGGCTTTTGGCCAATACCGTTTCCAGCGGAAAGCTTGCAATTGGAACGGTCGAGTTGCCCAGCAACATAAGTGGCGATGCCGTTGTCCAAACTGGCTCTGGCAATGCGGGCCTTTTCGTGGGCGAGATTAGCGATGGCGCTTCGGTGGGCCTCGGCGCGTTTGAGCTCTCGAATTCCGTTACCGTGAAAGCAACGGGCGGCAGTGCGGGCGGCGTCGCGGGTCTTGCAGGCGCAAGCGCGGGCGCCACAGTAAGCCTTATGGGCGCCGTCGATTTCGCCAAGCTTAGCCCCCAAGGCGCTACGGCGTCAGGCGGGCTTATCGGCAAAGCCGCGAAGCTCACGCTCGAACAAAGCGACGGCGCTGCGTTCACCTGTCCTGAAAACGTTGGCTCCACGAGCAGTGAGAATTCCGGCGGTTTCATCGGCTATGTCAGCTTCAGCGGTGAGAAAACCTTCTCGGAAAATAAAGAGATCGTCATCAATGAGGCCGTCAAGCTTAGCGCAAAGACAAACGCGGGCGCGGTCTTCGGATACCTGGATCTTGCGAATGGCAGTGTCGCGTTCCAGGGTTCGGACGATTCTGCAGCAACATTCAAGAGCGCACTTGCCGAAAACGGCGGCTCGGTGGTCTATGGCGGAATTGCCGGCAGGGTAGTGGACACGAGCGCGGCGCAGATCTCTAAGAGCTATTGGGCCAGCACCAAAACCATCACGGTAAGCGACGTGCGAGTTGAGGGCACCTGCACCAAACAGGCTAGAACCGCCGGCGGCCTTGTGGGTTCTTTGGGCGCCAATTCTGGCAGCGAATATCATTGCGCCACCCTCGTCGTGGATAACGCCACGGTCGCTTGGGGCGGCCCGTGGGTGAGCTTCTCATTCGGCGGCGTCGTCGGCTGCGTTGACCATTATTCCGTGGCCGATGTCGGCAACGTTTCCGTAAGCACCACGAGCGAAGTGAGCCTGGGCGCGGGCATCGCCGGCGAAACTTGGGTCGGCACGGTGTATCTGCATGACACGACGGACTTTTCGGGCCTTAAGCTTTCGGGCAGCGCGGGCGGCGCGGTGGGACAGATTGCCATCACCAGCACGGCAAACCCTTCGCTGATTTTCGCGGCGGGTAGCGGCAGTGACGATGGTTGGATTTTCAAGCGTCCGAGTGCCGTGGCGGTTGACGACCTTGGCGGCAGCGGGTCAAGCAGCCAGACCATGCTCGGCCATAACGAAGTCGTGAGGCTCGGGGACGGTCTGAGCTCGAACCTTATCAAGCTTGACGAGACTACGCATCAGCCGCGATTCTGGCTTTCCTCCGGCACCGATTCCGGCAACGACGATGGCGGTTATGCTTGGGGCAAGCAGCTCCCATATGCTTCGGGCGCGGTGAGCATTTCCTCAGCCGACGAATTCGCATGCTTGGCCATCACCGTTCAGACTCTGGGGTATTTCTCGGGCGTCAGCGGCATCGGCAATTCGACGATTGGCAATCTCGCCTCTGCGATCATCAACGTAACCAGCGATATCGACCTGGCTGGCACTGGAATAACTGGTCTGAGCCAGGACGCCTATTACGAGTCGGGCGATAAGACCGCGTGGATTTTCTCAGGCACGCTGAACGGCGGTGGGCATACCATCACGTTGGCCGTTGGCGAGCCGTATGGGCAACGCGGCGATACGAAAATCGAATCGAGCGACACCACCGAGGGCAACGGCAAAGTCTACTACCATAATCGTCTGGGCCTGTTTGGCCAGATGGCGGGCGCAACGGTGAACAACCTCACTGTTGCGGGCACGATGAGCTTTAATGCGAAGACGAATATCGATGCCGGGTCGTTGGCGGCGGTGATTTCTGGCGGAAGCAACGGCATCGCCTCGACGGGCGATGTTGCGGTTTCTGCCTCAGTCGACTACGAAAACTCGTGCGGCAACGGCAATTCTGCGCGCATTGGCGGCCTTATCGGTCGCGTCTCGGCCGCGAGTACGGTGACGCTGGGCGCCGCCGGCAAGGCCTCCTTTACCGGCAACATTGCATCCCAAGCTGCCGAATCTGGCAGCACTATCGCTGGCGGCGTCATTGGGCGCGTTGATGACGCTATAGTGACCATCAGTGCGGCAAACGTTGCTGTGAGTGGCTCCCTTCAGATTGGGCAATCGAGCTGTTATGCGCCGACCGGCGGCTTCATCGGCGTGATTGCCGGCACGGGCAATACGAAAACGGTGGACATCAGCGGGCTTTCGCTGGATGGTCTGCGCATTTCCGGCGTTGGCAACGATGCCGGCAAAACCGCGGGCGGTTTGCTGGGGTATAGCTGGAACAAGGCCAATGTCGCCTTTACGGGAAGCGGCGAGAGCTCATACGCGCTCACCGCGTCTAACGCGAGCCTAACGGCCGACGATGCAACCCAAGTTGGCGGGCTGGTCTATGCCGCGAGCGGCGTTTGGACCGTGGACGACTATGCCATCGATTTGAGCGGCGCCACGGTGAGCGCGAATGCGGCAAGCAAGCTCGGTTTGCTGGTGTGCATGGGCGGCAGCGAGGTGAAAGTCGGCGGCAACAACGGCTTCAACGACGCGCTTTCGGGTCTCTACCTGAAATGTGCTGCGAATTGGCCTACGGCCTACAAAGTGAATGAGGCCGACGGGACAGTTTCCGCCGCAAGCGTTGCGACGTTCGACGAATGGGTTGCCGACACATGCAAGCCAGGATCGAGCGTAACCGACTCAGGTGTCAACGGCGTGGTTTCCCTGCGTACCGCAGGCGATGGGCTCGATATGACGGGCGAGGCTGGCTCCCGCAATTCCTACGAGAACCGCACTGCGCTCGGCAAGGCTCATCAGACCAACGGCTCTTCTCGCTACTATTACAATCTCGACCGCATGACCGCCGGCAGCAGTGATTCTATCGACTCGCCGGAAAAGCTGCTCCTTTGGAGTGTCTATCGCTATGCGGCGACGAGCCTCAAATCTAATTTCGGCGAAGGCAATTCGTCTACCTCGACGACCATCACGGGGACGCTGAATATGGCGGGCTATAGCTACTATCCCGTTGATGTGA
>CAVHFS010000012.1:0-68728 GCA_963635715.1 Subdoligranulum sp. CAG:314
ATCGTGGCGTCCTTGTTCGAGCTGGTGATCTTGTGGCCGCACATGTCGATGGTGATCGACTTGCTGTCGGCGATGTCAAGGCTGGCCGAGCCCAGATCCCAGTCGGCGTCCATGTAGATGGTGTAGCCGCCGTAGCCGGCCTCCTTGGCCTCGTTGGCGCTGCTGTAATAGTGGTACGTGCCATCGGAATCGACCGTATGAGCAATTCCAGATTCATCGGCAAGTGCCGTCGCCGGGAAGGCGAGTGCGCAGGCCGCCGCCAGGGCGGCCGCGGCGACAAGGATCAAAAGGCTTGTCGCTTTCATTCGGGACAGAAGTGTGGTCACGGCGTCCTCCTTGCAATCGACGGGTTTATAGATTCTTCTTAGTGTACCGCCTCCAGCCGCATTTGAACCGCGCAGGGAGAAAGCCGAATCAAAACAGCAACCCGAATCGCTGGACACGCAACGCAACGCTTAATCGGAAGCGTGGATTTCAAGCGCGAAAAACATCTTTCGAAAACGAGCAAAACGCGCAGCGCTACAATTGCCGCAACGCCCGAAGCAGGGCGCGCACATGTTCCTTCGAAGCCTATCGAGACGCGTATTGCGCAATTCGAACAGCACCGCATTCGAAGCGCGTTGCGTATCCCGAAGGGGAAAGGCATCGCCTATGAAAACTGTTGCGATTATTGGAACCTTCGACACCAAGGGCGAGGAATTCGCCTACGTGAAGAAGAAGTTCGAAGAGTTCGGCATTGGCACGCTCACCGTGCACTGCGGCGTGTTCGACCCGCAGACAGCCCCCGATGTCTCGAATTCCGAAGTCACCGCTGCTGTGGACATCGACCTTTCGGTCGTCGTCGAAAAGAAGGACCGCGCCTTCGCCACGCAAACCATGGCCGACGGCATCGCGAAGTTGCTTCCCAATTTGTATGCGAACGGGCGCTTCGACGGCGTGTTTTCCATGGGCGGCTCGGGCGGAACGTCCATCGCCACGGCGGGCATGCGCAAGCTTCCCGTTGGCGTGCCGAAACTCATGGTGTCCACCATGGCATCGGGCGACACATCGCCCTACGTTGGGGCGAGCGACATCGTCATGTTCCCCTCGATCGTAGACGTCGCCGGCGTCAACAGCTTCTCGAGCACCATCTACGACAACGCCGTCGCCGCCATGACCGGCATGCTTGAGCACCCCCATGTGGCCGTCGAAGACGACAAGCCGCTCGTGGCCGCAAGCATGTTCGGCGTCACGACCCCAGCCGTGCAAAAAGCCCAGGCATATTTGGAGAGCAAGGGCTACGAAGTGCTCGTTTTCCACGCGACGGGAACGGGCGGAAAATGCATGGAGTCGCTCATCAACGGCGGCTTCATCAAAGGCGTGCTCGACCTCACCACCACCGAATGGTGCGACGAGATCGTCGGCGGCGTGCTTGCTGCGGGCCCCGACCGGTGCGCGGCGGCGGCGCTGTGCGGCGTGCCCGCGGTCGTGTCGGTCGGCGCATGCGACATGGTGAACTTCGGCCCCCGCGAAGCCGTTCCCGCAGCCTTCGAGGGCCGCAATCTCTACCCGCACAACCCCACCGTCACGCTCATGCGCACCACGGCGGATGAGTGCCGCCAGATTGGCGAGGCCATTGCGAGCAAGGTGAATATGTCCATCGGGCCGTGCTGCGTCATGCTGCCCCTGCGCGGCGTTTCGATGATCGACGCCGAGGGCCAGCCGTTCTACGGCGCCGAGGAAGACGCGGCGCTTTTCGACGCGCTGCGAGGCGGCATTAACAACGCCAATGTGGAGATCGACGAGCGCGAGGAGCACATCAACGACGATAGCTTCGCCATTGCCGCAGCTCAAAAGCTCATCGATCTGATGGAAGCCAACAAATAAGAATTTGGTCGGCGCGCACGCCGAAATAGTCAAACGATAACGAAGGAGACCAGCTCATGCTCGAACTTTCCCGCTCTGAAATCCTCGACCGCTTCAAGAAGTCCATCGCCGAAGGCAATATCCTGCTCGGCGTTGGCGCAGGCACCGGCATTACGGCGAAATCGTCCGAGGCCGGCGGAGCCGACATCTTCGTCATCTACAACTCTGGCCGCTTCCGCATGGCCGGCCGCGGATCGCTGGCGGGCCTGCTGTCGTATGGCGACGCGAACCAGATCGTCGTCGACATGGGCGCCGAAGTCCTGCCCGTCGTCAAAGACACCCCCGTCCTCGCCGGCGTATGCGGCACCGACCCGTTCCGCGTTATGAAGAAGTTCCTCGCCGAGCTCAAAGAGCAGGGCTTCAACGGCGTGCAGAACTTCCCCACCGTCGGCCTGATCGACGGCGTGTTCCGCAAGAACCTGGAAGAGACCGGCATGGGGTACGGCCTTGAGGTCGACATGATCGCCGAGGCGCACAAGCTCGACATGCTCACCTGCCCGTATGTCTTCGACGAAGAGCAGGCGCTCGCTATGACGAAGGCCGGCGCCGACATCATCGTGGCGCACATGGGCCTCACCACGGGCGGCACCATCGGCGCCGAGACCGCACGCACGCTCGACGACTGCGTAGAGATTATCTCGGGCATCGCGAAGGTCGTTAAGGCCGAAAACCCCGAGGCCCTCGTCATTTGCCACGGCGGCCCCATCTCCGAGCCGAAAGACGCCGAGTACGTGATTCAGCATGTGCCGGAGGTCGACGGCTTCTTCGGCGCAACCTCGATTGAGCGCTTGGCCGCCGAACGCGGAATCAAAGCCCAGACCGAAGCCTTCAAGAGCATCAAGAAATAGCCCACGCGCACATCGCTCATTCAAAAGGGGTCGCTGGAAATGCCAGCGGCCCCTTGTTGTTTTGCCTGTTGGCCAGCTCCATCCGCCAAGCCGACTATTGCCCGTTCCTGCGCAGGGCTACCCTTTCGAGTTCGCGAGCTCGCGCGAGCTTGCGAACTCCACGAATTCCGAGGCGACCGCCGACGAAGACGACCAAGTCGCAGCTCTCGATCCCCTTGGGGCCATGCTTTACGGTCTCGCTCGAAGCGCCATCGGTGTTGGTGCTCGACTCGGTTTTCGCGGACTTCGGCGAGCAGCCAGCCAAACCAGGCTTCATTCGCGCCCGCCGCGCTGAGGTTCACGAGACCCCCTCGACGCGAACGCCTCGCTGCCGATTGCCCCCGTTAAGATGAGCGCAGCACCCACGATTTGCGCTGGCTCGAGCCGCTCGCCCAGAAACGCCGCCGACAGCGCGAGCGCGCTTACGGGCTCCAGATAGTCGCATACGGCAACCGTCGCCGCGGAAAGCTTATTGATGGAATCAAAATACCAATAGCAGCACAAACCCCCGTTCACAAGCCCGAGCGCAGCGATGGCGGGAACGTCTGCCACCGAGGGCAGCGCGAGTGCGAAGGCCCCCGAAGCATCGCCCGCAACGCAAGCGACGGCCGACACCGCGCACGCCGACGCCATCTGCACCGCAACGCCCGCAATGCCGAACGATTCGCTCGCCCGCTTCGACAGCATGACCATGGCCACATACGCCGCCGGCGTAAGCGCCGCGCACAACAGGCCCCACGCCGACGTCCCGCTGGCAGCTGCCCCGCCGTTCACCAAAACCACGCCCGCAAGCACCACCGCAAGACCCGCAATATGCGGAACGCTCGGCCTTTCGCGCAGCAACGCCGGCGCCAGCGCCATCACCAGCACAGGCCCCAGGCAATAAATGAGCGATGAAATCCCCACGCCCACCGTTTTGTATGCCTCGTACTGGAATGCCCAGCTCACGCCCATAGCCGCACCCGATGCCGCAATAAACGCCAAATCGCGCCCGCGCGGGGCCGCCAAACGAAGCGCACGTGCGCACGCAAGCAGCGCCGCGCAGCCAAGCAGCGTGCGCCAGAGCACGATCTCGGAGCTCGGCAAATGAATCGCGCTCGTCAGCAGCCCGTTCGTGCCGAATATGAGCAGCGCAAGAATATAGCGCCGCTTCGCTCGCCCGATAGAAGATTGCCCACCTGTGGCCTTGCCCATTGCCAAACCGCCTACACTCGATAGCTTTTGCATTAAAGCGATCGTAGACGTGCGCAAAAGATTTATTTTCTGCATGTTTATAATGATTTGCATGATTATTTGGAATGCATAGGCGCGAAAGGCGAGGCATGAAAGCCAATCTTCAAAACTATGAAGCGTTTTGCCTGGTGGCGAATGAGAGCAGCTTCACCTCCGCCGCAGCGAGCATGGGCTATTCACAATCGGCGGTCAGCCGTATGGTGGCCGATTTGGAACAGGAATGCGGCGCAGCACTGTTCGAGCGCTCGCGGGCGGGCGTGCAGATAACCGCCGCGGGCACGGCCTTGCTGCCAGCCGCACGCGCCGTCGTCGCCGCACATCGCGATTTCGCAAGCCGCGCCGATGAGCTGCGCGGCCTCTCGTCGGGCCTCATTCGCATCGGCACGTTCTCGAGCGTGGCCACGCACTGGCTGCCAAAAATCATAGCCGCCTTCCAGGCCGACTATCCGGGCATCGACTACGAGCTGCTCCTGGGCGACTACGCCGAAATCGAAGAGGCGCTCGCAACGGGCCGCGTCGACTGCGCATTCTCGCGATTGCCCGCGCATGGCCCCTTCAACGCCGAACCCCTCGCCGAAGACGAGCTGCTCGCGATTCTTCCCGAAGGCCATCCTTTGGCGCGACAGGCGTCCGTTTCGCCCGAGCAGCTCGCCCATGAGCCCTACATACGCCTCGCACGCGGCGAGAACGATGAGGCCGCCGACGTGTTCGCAGCGCTGCCCAACCCGCCCGCCGCGCACTTCACCACCTGGGACGACTACGCCGTGATGTCGATGGTGGAAAGCGGCCTGGGCGTGAGCATTCTGCCGAGCCTCATTATGAGAAGGGCGCCCTACCAGGTGGTAGAGCGCCCGCTTGAGCCACGCGCATACCGCACGATCGGCTTTCTCACGCGCAAAACGGCCACGCCGACGCTCGCCGTCGAGCGATTTCGGGAATACCTCGACCGCCGCGACGAACAGCCGAGCAATCGCCACGTGTGATAGCATGGGCAGCAATGGCCAAGCACAACGACATACTCACCGTAGACGAAAGGCTCAAGCTCCTCGAGTCGCTGAGATAGCGACCACTACAGCTCTCCGCCAAGGGAAGCGACGCGGGATTGGATGTTCGCTATTGTCTTTTTTAGGACGTCCATATCCACGGGCTTCGAGACGTGGGCGTTCATCCCCGCGGCGAGCGAGGCCTGGATGTCTTCCGAAAACGCATTGGCGGTCATGGCGATAATCGGAATGCTTTTCGAGCGCTCATGCGAGCTCGAGCGAACCGCCTCCGCGGCCTCGTAGCCATTCATAACGGGCATTTGCACGTCCATCAAAATCATGTCGTAATCGCCTGGCCGCGACTGCTCGAATTTTTCGAAAAGCACCTGGCCGTTTTCGCAGATAGTGCACTGCGCGCCCTCGATGCGCAGCAGCTCCGCCAGAATCTCCGCATTGAGCTCGTTGTCCTCGGCGCAGAGGAAATTCATCCCCTTAAGCGTCGCCGCTTCTTCGCCGACACCTTGCCGCGCAAGCGAGACAGGCTTTGACCCTGCGATTTTCATGGCGAGCAGAATCTCGAAGCAGCTTCCCTGCCCCTTTTCACTCTCTACGCCGATGGTGCCGCCCATAATCTCAACCAGGTTCCTGGTAATGGCCATTCCCAAACCAGTGCCCTGAATCTTATTCGTGAGCGTGCTTTCTTCACGGGTGAACGCATCGAATATCTTGTCTTTGAAATCCGCGTCCATGCCGATGCCGTTGTCTTTCACCAGGAAGCGAAACTTGGCATAGGCCGCCGAATTCGCCGGGCGCTCTTCGATGATGAATTGGATCGTGCCACCAGGCTGTGTGTACTTCACGGCGTTCGACAAGAGATTGCTAAATATCTGCATCAGGCGAACGCTATCGCCGCACAGCCATTCATGCTGAATTCCCTCTGTGACGACCTCGAACGTCTGATTCTTTGCATCTGTCTGGGGGCGGAACATGTCTTCGACATTGCGAGATAGCTCAACGATGGAGAAATCCGAGCAGTTCAGCGCCGTCTTTCCCGCCTCGATTTTGTTCATA
The DNA here is from genome assembly GCA_963635715.1 of Subdoligranulum sp. CAG:314. Classification (GTDB taxonomy): domain Bacteria; phylum Actinomycetota; class Coriobacteriia; order Coriobacteriales; family Eggerthellaceae; genus Slackia. Next base: position 6,080 of record CAVHFS010000012.1, read on the forward strand.
TCCAAGACTTCGTTGATGATCCCGAGAAGACCCTGGGATGAAACCTGGATTCTTCTCACGTAGTCGCGCACTCGCTCTTCGTTGCCCGCGTCGTGCTCAATCAGCGCGGCGAGGCCGATGATCGCATTCATCGGAGTGCGAATGTCGTGGGACATATTGGCGAGGAAGTTCGTCTTCGCCTTGCTCGCAGACTCCGCCGACTGCAGGGCCTGCGCCGTGACGGTATGCGCGGCCTCGAGCTCCGTATTCAAGGTTTGAAGCCTCTTCAAGCTCCGCTGCTGCTGCTTGAGGTTTTCTTTCTCGTATGCCGCCTTTTGGCTGGCGATGCTCATCCTCCATAGGCTGAAAAACAGCGCCGAGAGCAGGACCAACGCGACCGATGCCATGGCCAGCGTCGAGAGAAACACCGTCTTTTGATAGGACGAGAGCGCATTGTCGACCACGCCCCGAGCCACGATGCAAACGATTGTATAGCCGCTGTCTTGAATCGGAGCGTAGCCAAGGTAGTAGGCCCTATCCCCGCCGAAAAGCTCCACCCCAACGCTACGGGCGTCGAATGAGCTCTGCAAGGATTCCAGCTGCTCATCCGTTAAGGCTCCGTCTTTTTTCAAATGTTTGAGCAGCAGATAATTCTGGAAGAGCTTTTCGTCCAATTGGTTGGTGTATAAGACCTCCCCGTCTGCATCCAGCATGAACAGGTATGCCTCGCCGCTGTACGCGTACACCCTCAGTGCGGCATCCATCTCTGAACGGTCGACCAGGGCTCCTATCGCCGTGAACGTCTGCCCATTGAATTCGTATGCCTGGCACGGAATCGCCAGCAGGAATTTGCTTCCCGCCCCCTGGCCGTCGTTATAGGAGATAAGCTTGGCGATGTTCTTGCCGCTTCCAAGGGCCGACAAAAGCGAGCTCGAAATATCGAGCCTGCGCTCGTCGGCGTCGATGGTCATCGTCGAGCCATTGTCTTTGATGAAGACGATTTGCGAGCTCGTCTCTTCCTGAATCGTATCGACAAAGTATCTGAAGCTCTCGCTTTCGGAGAGACCGGCCTCCCCTTTGGCCGTATAGCTTTCGAGCATGCGCAGACGGCTGTAGTAGTTGTTCACCTGAAGGTCGTAGGTCTGCTGCAGTTGCTCCACAACGGCCTGCATGCTTACTTTGCCGTTTTCCTCGATGGCGCCATCCATTCGTTCCAGAAGCGCCCTAACGCAGCAAGAGGCAACGAGCACGAGCGCGACCAAAAGGAGCGCAATCGCTCCCTTTCCTATCTTTCTCGAATCTCGCACGGCTCGCATCTTATTACCGCATCTCTATGTAGTCTTGGGGTTCCGCGGGCTGGCGACCGCTCGCTATGGCCTGAGTCCATGCCGTTGACAGGGTCTTGCCAGGCACAGGTTCAAGGTCGCCTTCCAGGCCAATCACCATGCTGCCGACGAGAAGGACGGCGTACTCGTCGCCTTCGCCGATCGGCTCCCCCTCCACAAGCAGGTCTGCCAGTGAGAATCCCGATCCGTCGCCTTGCACGACCATCTTCATGCCCGACGCAATGGGAAGCTCGTATGCGCTCGCAGGGCAGAAATCCCCATCCGCGCCCGCAAGGTTTCGCGCCACCAATTCCTTTATCTGCGCGCCCGTCATCGTCTTCAGATACAAGGACGCGGCGTTCGATTTGTTGGCCACCATGAGGGAAACCCTGCTAGTTGAGCATTCCCCTTGGTAGATGGAAGATGTGAAGTGGTAGTAGGGCGCCAATGCCAACTGCGCCCCAGTTTCTTCCTTCACCGTCGTGAGAAGAGACGACGCGGCATCGCGGCCGCCCTTGTCATTGAGCGAGAGCGCGTAGCCATGCTCGAACGTCACGGATGATGCCGATCCATCATTTTCGCTGTTTATGGCCTCGCAGAAAGCCTCGAAGACCTGAGACTCGTCCATCGTTTCGCTCAGCAGCCCGCGAACGGCCTTCGCGCTGGCGGTAAACGATTTCTGAGACGCGTAGCGAATGTAGTACTGGTTGCTCGCGATTTCCCTCTCGAGCCCGACCATGCCGTCCGTGATGGACGCGACATTCGGATTGAACGAAATGACGCTGCTTCCGTTCGCTATCAGCCTTTGCCCTTCGGTCGAAAGCATATGCCCCAGCACGACCATCGCACTTTTGAGCTTCTCCTGGTCGTTTTCCAAGTCTTTGTTCAGCGCGATATGCAAAGACGGCGTCATGTAGATGTAGCCCTCGTCGGAAGTCTGAGAGAAATACGGCACGCGAACCAATTCCGCATTCATCTGCTCCTGGCATTGCTTCAGATTCACGGGCGACCCATGAAACATCGCCGCCTTGCCTTCCGTGAAAAGCTCCATCGCGGCATCGGTGTCGATGCTCAGATCGTCTTGGGTGAAATGGGAATCCTTCAAAAGCGCGACGGTGTGCGAAAAGATATCGCCCCAAAGGCTTTCGTCGAAGGGAATCGCGCCCTGCTCGCTTTCCGCCTGAGCTCGCCACGCAATGCCGGCAAGGCTGGTCAGCTCGCCGATGCCGCCCGCCTGGAGCATCTCGTGGCTCGACCAATCCTCCGCGAGGTCGAGCGCGTAAGGCTTTATGCCCGCATCGTAGAAAGCCTGACAGACCGCCGCGTACTCATCGTAGTTTTTCGGGAGCTCCAAGCCGAGCTCGCCGAAGAGCGTTTTGTTCGCGATGATCGTCTGCGGAATGCCGCATACGGGAAGCCAATTGATTTCCCCATCGTCGTTTTTGTAATACTGCAGCGAATAGGACGAGAATTCCGAGACGACGTCGTAGGAGGCGAAATCCAGAAGGTGGGGCCGCAAATCCTGCGCCTCCGTTCCCGCAAAGCGCCGAACCGTGATGATGTCGGGAAGCTCGCCGTGCTCCAGAAGGTAGCTGTACAAATCTGTGTCGTTATTGCCCGCGATGAATTGGATTTCCGTATCGGGCATTTGCTCGTGCAAATAGGGCGAAAGATTGCGAAGCAGGTCGGTCTCCCACAGATACACCGTAAGCGGATTGCTCTTGGTTTTTGAACCTGATGCCCCAGTTTCAGCCTTCGAGGAGCATCCGCCTAAAGTCGCCGGCATCGAAAGCGCCAAGGCCGCAGCGGCCACCTTCACCAGAGAACGTCTCGTTATATTCGCGTTCATAGGCTATCTTTGCTCCCCCCCCCCGCGCAAAAAAGCGCCGCCAAACTGGCAGCGCTTTCGTAAGGTTGCAACTGGCTGCCATTTAACAGGCCCTATAGCTTTGCGTCTCAGCCTTTCGACTGATTTGCCAAATGGATTGTTGTTAAACTGAAGTAAGTATAACCTTCATCGGGCTTGCGCAAGCACGACAGCGCGCATTCATTTTGCGAGTATTTCGAAAAACTCCCGCAAATGGCAAGCTATAGGGGAGCCTCAAGCTCAAGTTTCGCGCAGAACGCGCGCGGCGCTTCGAGGGGAAACGCCACTGCGTCTATGCCGCAAGGCCCTCGCCTATAAGGCTGCGAAGCAGACTGCTGCGGCTCACCACGCCGACGATCTTCCCGCCGTTGAGCACGGGAATCTTCTTAATGTTGTGCGCGGAAAGCAGGCGACAGGCGCGCTCAATTCCCTGGTCGAGTTCGACGCTCACCACCTTCTTCGTGGCCAAATCAAGCACGCACACGTCTTTGAGCTTCGCCAAAGACTCCTCCAGGCCGCCCGCGCGACGCCATTCGCTGTACATATACGCCATGTCCAGCTTGTCTTCCGACTCGTCCGCAACCGCGCGGATGATGTCGCCGTCCGATACGAACCCGGCCAGCGTCCCATCGGCATGTGACACCACCAAGCCGCTCGTGCGACACTTAACCATAAGCAGCAAAGCGTCGTAGGCGCTCGCCGAAGCATCGACGGAATACACATCGCCGAACATCACGTCGGCGATTTCGCCAGCCACCTGGACGTCTTCGGTAGCGGGCTTACGCGCGGCGAGGCATACCGTGGCAATGGCGAAGCACAAGCCCACCAGCGCCAATGCCGAGGCCACCGAACAGCTCGCCGAAAAGCCCGAGGCAACGGCCTGCTGCACGCTCGCCCCCGCAGCAACCTCTTGCTGCTGCACGCCGCTCATGATGCCGACGTAGAACGACGACCCGATGCAGCCCGCCACCTGAATGGCGGTGTAGCACACCGTAACGCCGTGGGGATGCAGCTCTTCGGAAAGACGGCCCAGGGCGAAGCTCTGCGAGGGCCCGATGCTGAAGTTGCAGCCAGCCAGAATAGGCAGATACACCGCCGCCAAAAGCAAGGCCGTCGCCGTTCCTCCCAGACGCGACATGATGAACAGGAACACCGCCATAACCAGCAGCGCCGCAGGAAGGGAGTACTTGAAGCCGTAGTGGTCGAAAAGCTTGCCCGCAACAGGGGCAAACACCACGCACGACATGCACGGCACCAGGAGCGTAAGCGCCGCGTCGAGCGCGCTGAACCCAAGGTTGTTCTGCATGAACAGCGGCAGCAAGATATTCATCGCGAACACCGCCATGAAGGCGATGAACACCACGAGCACGCCGCAGACGAAGCCCTTGTCTTGGAACGGGCGCAAATCGAGCAGTGGGTTTTCAATGGCATGCTGACGCAGCACAAACGCCACCAAGCAAACCGCACCCACCACAAACGAGATCGCGGCAACCGCCAAGCCGCCCGAAAACACCGTGGAGATTGCGTACATGATGCCTATCAGACCCACGCAAATAAGCGCGACCGACAGCACATCGAGCTTGGGGTTCGTGAGTTTCTCGAAATTGCCGACGAACAGGGCATTCACCACAATGGCGATTACGACCAGCGCGGCGAACACGACAAAAAGCATATGCCAGTTCGTCACCGAGAGCATCAAGCCGCCCGCGATGGGACCAAACGCGGGGCCCACCAGCGTCACCGCGCTCACAACGCCCATATATGTGCCCAGCTTGCCTTGCGGAGCAACGAGCAGCGTGAGGTTCATGCCGATGGGCACGATCATGCCCGTGCCGAGCGCCTGAATGCATCGCGCCGTGATGAGCACGGGAAAGCTCGTCGCCGCGGCGCCCACAAGCGTGCCCGCCAAAAGCAGCGCGAGCGCGATGATGCTCAGCCTGCGCGTAGGCACGCTGCGGTACAGAAAACTCGTCACGGGAACGGTTACGGCCGCAACCAGCATATACGCCGTAGAAACCCACTGTACGTCGCCCGACGTGACGCCGTAGTCTTGCATGATGGGAGTAAGCGCGACATTGAGGAACGTCTCGTTGAAAGTCGCGAGAAAAGCGCCGATGGAAATGGCGACCAAGACTTTGGCAGCACTGCGTACGCGTTCGGTATCACCCATAGAATTCCTTTCGCTAGGTGACAGCACGCGACGCGCAAGGCGCGTAGGACCAGGGAGCAGATGCCCAAGACAACAGGCGCGACGGCTTCGCGAGCCTGCTTTGTTCTGTCTTTTGTTTCTAAATTTGATTGGTGCCGAGAAATTCAGCCCGTCTTTTGTACACCTCGGCCAGCGAATGCGTCAAGCGGGCAAACAGAGTCTGCATCGTTTCAATTTCTATAGGATGCGTCCCCTTCGATAGATAATCGCATCTCCGTCCCCAGGCCCGCCAAAACGCCGCATCGAGGCAAAAAGCGCCGCGCTTATCGGACTGGCCCGTGCCCAGACAACCCTCGACAAGACCTTGGGCCGACGCGACGAAACGCGGCTGAACCCTTCTTACCTGAAAAGGCAAGAGCCCCTTCCAGTTAACGGGTTCGATACGTAGACATTGCTCCGTTGCAGTAGTATTATTCAACTACAATAATACTAGTCAGGCATAAGGAAAACAATGCTCAAAGAGGATTTGCGCCAAACACTGCTCGATATAGACGAGGAAGCATTCCTTTTATTGGGAACGCTCGACCCAAAGCCTTGCGTGGTCATCGTTGGCGGCGCCGCGTTCCTGCTCAAAGACCTAACAACGAGAGGCGTCACCCACGACATCGACGTACTCTCGGTCGACTCCCAGGTCAGGAGAATCTTGTCGGAATATCCGGCCGTCAACGGAGCCGTCGCCTCCTACGCCGACCAGATTCCCTACAATTTCGAGGACAGACTGGCAAGCATCGGGATTCCGACCAAGGCCGTCGATTTCATGACTCCCAGCACGGAAGATCTCATCGTCATGAAGCTGTACGCCGAGAGGCCGAACGATATCCAGGACATAGACGCCGCGGCCAACAAGGGTCTCGTGGATTGGGAACTGCTCGAGAGTTTGGTGTACTCGCCAGACGAGGCAGCGGCGTCGGCGCTCGTCGAAAGACGATATAAGGAAATGGCATCCGCGTATGAGCGCTTCAAAGAAAGGCATGGCGCACGGTGAACTTGACGTTCAAGGGATTCCTCAAGGGCTATTGCTCGGATCTCACCGGAATCGACACGACCAACCTGCGAAAACTCGTCGCAGCGTGCAACGACGGCGCGCCCGCGGCCGCCGAGGCCGTCTTCGTTTTCGCGGCGATCCAGAACAAGGAGAAATATCTCGCCGAGCTCGCAGCTGGCACATGGATGGAAAACACGTATCGCTCGGCCGCGGCCGAAGTCGCGGCCCATGGGTGCGTCGAGGATTGGCTTCAGTCCGAATCCACGCCGCAGCGCTTCCGCAAAGTTCTGCTCGCGTATGCCGCGAAGAAGGGAGCGTCTGCCGCCGACAGACGCGTCATCTCGCTCATGCGGGAAAAGACGCTCGCCGCACTCCAGGCGAGCGGAACGACCGCGTACCGCCTCTGCTCGGACCTCGGACTCAATCGCGGCAACGTATACGCCTACTTGGGCCGAGGAGACGCGACCAAAGTGAGTCGAGCCACTGCGCGGCGCATCATGGAATACGCGACGTCGCACGTCGCGGCCTAATGCCCAACAGTACCGCCTGCCGTTTGTCTTGCTGCGCATATCGCGGCCGAAAGCGGCCTTGACGTCGGCATTTTGCTAACCTTCATCGCGAAAAGGGCACCCTACCAAGTGGTAGGGCGCCCACGTGAAGCTCGCGCATACCGCACGATTAGCTTTATCACGCGCGAATCAGCCACGCCAACGCTTGTCGTGGAGCGGTTTCGCGAATACCTTGGTTAGCGCATACCAGGCTGGCCGCCGCCTTGGCCCTGCTGACCGCCGCCGAAATCGCCGCCGCCCTGGCCCATTTGGCCGCCCTGGCCGCCGCCCGCCGCGCCGCCGAAGACGATGCCGCTCGTGCCGCTCGTCGACGCCGTGGCCGTTGAGGCAGACCCGTCCACCGTCACCGTGACCGTATCGCCGTCGGCGATGCCCGCGCCGCTTACGAGCACACAGCCGAAAGCCTTCGTGGACGTTAAGGTAGCAATCACATTGCCGCTGGCGTCGGAAAGCTCGATAACGCTTCCCGCGCTGCCGCTTGCCTGCACCATGGCGAACGCCTGCGTTCCGCTCGTGAAGCTTTGAGCCATGCCCGTCGCGCCCGCCATGAGCACCGTGCCGCCCGAAATCGTCGCCGCTCCGTCATAGTCGAAGGCTCCGTCGCCGTCGCTCGAAGGCCCGCTCACCAAGATAGTGCCGCCCGTGATTTCAACGCTGCCGTTGGAGTCGATGCCGTCGCCTTGGGAGTCGAGCACCACCGTTCCCCCGTTAATCTGCACAAGGCAGTTCGAATCGGCCGCGCCGGGCGCCGTGCCCTGGTCACCGCCGCCCTGGCCCATGCCTTCCTGATTACCAGGGGCTTGGGTTCCCGCATCGCTCGGAGCTTGCCCGCCGCCGTTAGCGGGGCCCGCCTGGGCATTGTCCCCGCTCGGCAGCTCGGGCGGAGTGCCACCGCTGGCCGAATCCTGCTGCGTGCCCGAAGGCGCATTGCCGGGCGCACCGCCAGCGTCGCCCGACGGGGCGCTCGGCTGCGCACCGTTCGCGCCCGGGTCGCCAGCCGCATCGGCGCTCGAAGACGACGATTCGTCGGAGTCGTCGCTCAAATCGGCCGCGGCAGCGTTAATCGCGTCGTCGCTCGCTACGATGTTCGTTTTGCCGCCGTTGATGGTCACGACTTCGGCCTCGTAGCCCTCATAGCATGCCGAAGCCACAAACGTGCCACCGTTCACTGTTAAGGCCGTTTCGGCATGGAAGGCGTCATCGCCGCAGCTTATCGAAATATCCCCGGCATCGAGGGCTCCTTCCAAATCGGAATGGATCGCATCGTCGGCCGCCTCGATGTCGATCGTACCCCCTGCGATACCCACGTAGGTTTTCGCCTGAATGCCGTCGTCTTCGGCGCTAATCTGCAGCGTGCCCCCGCTTATATAGACGAAGCCCTTCGTCGGCTTGCTGTCTTTGTTCGACTTCACGCCGTCGCGCCCGGCGACGATGTTGATGTCGCCCGCGCCGATCTTCACCGAGTCTTTGCCGTGGAGGCCGTCTTCGACCGCCGTCACAGAGATGCTTCCCCCGTAAATAACCAGGTCGTCTTTCGTGAACACGCCGTGGCGATAGTTGCCCGCAACCGAAAGCGAGCCCGACCCGTTGATGATCAAGTCGCACGTCGAATAGACGCAGGCGTTCGTGTCTTCGCTCGCGTGCTCCGAGCCGTCGGCCAGCGCATTGGCCGTGTCGGCCGCCACAGTGATGAAGCATTTGTCGGCCTGCTCAACATAAATCGCCGGTCCGTTGGAACAGGTGATGCTTGCCCCAGCGAGAACGATCTGAACTTTGTCGTCTTCGCCCGCAGACACCACGATAGAGCCATCGGAAAGCTCGCCCGACACAACGTAGGTGCCCGCGGCGGTAATGGTCACTGTCGAGCCGTTGGCCGAAGCGCCCGAACCCGACACGGTCGCCGACGAGCCAGAAAGCGCGATGGTCGTAGCCGTGGAGGCATCATAGCTCGCGTCCATGTCGCGCTTGGAGTACTCCAAATCGAGCGCCGATGCGTCGAATGCCGCCGCCACTTCCTCGAAGCTCGCGTATTCGGAATCGCTCGAAGACGCGTTCTCCTCCAGCACGGCAGCCGTGGTCGCCTGCGCATCGGAATCGGCGCTCGCCGCGCATCCGCCCACCGAAAACAGCATCGCCGCGGCGGCGCAGCCGGCGAGCAGCAGGCCCGCGCCGCGCAGCAATCCCACGAAATCGTAGCGCTTCGCCGAAGCGGTAAGCGCCGCCGCCCCGCAGGCGGAATCGACCGAGGCGCGCTGGCTGTCGCGCACGCTTTCCCCGAAGGCACCACCAGCCTGGGCGCTATCGCTTTCGCGCACGCTTTCCCTGCATTTATCTGCGAAAACATTGCGTCTCATTACAAAACCTCCTTCGCCATGGGCGCGCGGCCCAGCGTGATTTTCAGGTTGCCGTTCAGCGTGCGCAGCTCGTCGATCATGCGCTTCTCGGTGCCCGCTTGACGCATGCGAATCTCGTATTCCAGCTGGTACAGGCTGCCCATGTTCGTCGTGCGAATCTCGACAAGCTCATGGGCGGCGGTATAGCGGCCGAGCACGTCGTCGAACATGCCGTCGAACTCGAGGTCTTCGGGAACCGACACGGTAAGCCGCTTGCCCGGCTCGGCCGGCTTGCCGAACGGCGTGCACACGTACACGATGTTCACGATGGCGACGATGACAGTGAATAGCACCGCGAGCCCAATGAAGCCCATGCCCGTGGCAAGTCCGATGGCCATGGCCAGAAATACGCTGCCGATGTCTTTCGCGGAGCCGGGAATGCTGCGGAAGCGCACCAAGTTGAACACGCCCATGACCGCGATGCCCGCGCCGAGGTTGCCATTCACGAGCGTGATGACCATCTGCACGATGAGCGGCAAAAGCGCGAGCGTCACCACGAAGTTCTTCGAGTAGTTGTGGCGAAACATGTAGATGCCCGCGCATGCCGCGCCGAGCGCGATGGACGCCAGGCAGCACAGCAGGAATTCGGGCGTCGACACGCTGGCCATGGCCGAGTCGGTCGTGCCGAAGATGGATGTTGATACGAGGTCGAACATGATGCGAAGCTCCTTTTGCTAGCGGTTGACGGGGTTAGTGAGCGGCCCTTAGGCGCCCACGGCGATTTTGGGGAGGTCGATGTCGCGACGCGCATGGGCTCCGCGCAAAACGAACGGTTCGTCGCCTTCGGCGTCCAGGCTCTCTTGCGTGCCGGATGCCAGCTTGGCGTCGAAGGCCGCCTGCTCGCGGTAGGCCATCGGGGCCTCAACGCCCTCGCAGGCCATGTAGGCTTCGCCGTATTTCGAAAACGACGTCGGGTACGCGCGGCACGAACCCAAGGCCTCCACCAGCCACAAGGGGTAAGCGCCCGGCACCTTGATTTCCATAATCGCCTCGCCTGGCTCAAGCAGGGCGACCGACGCCGGCGCACCGCCTTTCGCGAACATATCGCGATAGCGGATCCTCTCATCGAAGGTGATGCGCACGTCGGCGGCCTCGGCGCCCTGATCGCCCGGAAGCGCCGCCCATGCCACACGCTCCACCAAAATGGCCATAGATGGATACACCGGCCCATTGCGATGCACGCATGCGGCAATCTCGGCGGCTATCTGCAGATTCTTCGGCGAGCGAGCCTCGGCCTGCAACTGAGCGTCGGCCAGCGGGTGGCGCGAAATGGCCCGCTCGTAGGAAACGCCCGCCATGAGCAGCTGGGCCGCGGCCTCGCTTGCGGCGATGCGGCGCTTGTACACGATGCCCTTGTGCTTCTTCTTCAGCTCCACGAACACTGGCGCCTCGGGGTTTCTCGGGCCATACGTGCGCAGGCGAAGCTTCTCTTTGTAAAGGGGCTTTTCGAGAGAGCGAGAAATCATGTCGCGGTGCGCCGTGTCGTAGTACATGCTCGTGATGGACGTGCGTCCGTAGGCGTCGGGCGCCATGCGAGATTCGAGCGCCAGCTTCATCGCACGCACCTGCGAAGCCGAAAGCCGATACTTCACTTCCTTGCGTTCAAACGTTCCCGTGTATTCAGCCATAACAGCTCCCGTCCTGTAAAATCGGGGTCAAATCGATGCCGCTATGGTAAAAAGCGACCCTGAAAAGTCACTGAAAGCTCCAGCGGGCTTTCAGGCTTCTTTCAGATGCGCAGCTAGAATGAGTGAAAGAGCAAACCGCGACGTCTGCCCAGAAATCGGCAGGCGAGAGACGGCGGTGGGAACACGCGCAAGCACGACAGATTGGCATGACCGATGAACCTTTTGATTGTGGAAGACGACGAGCGCCTGGCCGACGCGCTCGCGCACATTTTGGAAGAAGGCGGCCATAGCGTCGATGTGGCGCACGACGGAGAGACGGGCTTCGAATACGCCAGCCAAGGCAGCTACGACGTGGCGATCCTCGACGTGATGCTGCCGAAGAAAAACGGCTTTGAAATCGTGGCCGACATGCGTCGCGAAGGCGTTTCCACCCCCGTGCTCATGCTCACGGCGCGCGACGCGGTCCCCGACAAAATTCGCGGGCTCGATTCGGGCGCCGACGACTATATGACCAAACCCTTCGCTCCCGCCGAGCTCATGGCGCACCTGCGAGCGCTCACGAGGCGCCGCGGCGACGTCGAATTCGAGACCATCGAAGCCTACGGCATCTCGCTCGACCTCAACGAGCGCGAGCTCACGCGCGAGACGTCGTCCATCCACCTTTCCGCGAAGGAATTCGCGCTCGCCCGCGTGCTCATATCCAATGCGGGGAAAACCGTGCCGAAGGCGACCATCATCGACAGAGTCTGGGGAGCCAGCGCCGCGGTCGAAGAGAACAACGTCGAGGCCTACGTGTCGTTTCTGCGCAAAAAACTGCGCTTTTTGGAAGCCGGAGCGCACATAGAGACAATCCGCGGCGTGGGCTATCGCTTCGCGGAGGGCGCCGATGCCTAGCAAGCATACCCATGCGAGCATGTTCTCGAAGCTGCGGGCGAAATTCGTCGCGCTCAACATGGCCTGCGTCGCCGTCGTGGTCGTGCTCGCGTTTTCGGCCATCTGCTACTTCGATTATTCGAATGAAACGGGCGAAGTGGCCCAGTCGCTCTCAAGCTCAATCGACGCGGCAGCGCAAGCGACGCAAAGAAGCGACCGAAAAGCGGAGCCAGCACTAGCGGAGCAGCCCTTCACCAGCAATGGGGCCAGCAGCGAACAAGGGCAGGCAGAACAAGCCGCGCCCCAGCCGCCCGAGGCATCCGAGGCAATGGCCAGCGACACTGGCTCCGAGAATGCCGCGAGCGAAGGGCCCGGCGCCCCGAAAATCGGCGGCGGGCAGGGACAGAGCATCCCCGTTGCCGTCTACTCGATTTCTGGCGACTCGGCAACGCCCACGGCGTCGCCTTTCGGCACGGCGTCAATCGACGACGACGTCTTGAGTTCGGCGATCGAGCGGCTCTCGAGCGAAGGCGAAGGCTCGGGCGAGCTTTCCGACCTGGGGCTTTTCTACGAGAAGCGAACGGAAGGCGAAACGACATATCTCGCGTTCGCCGACGCGGGGTCGGCCTCGGGCTGGAAGGCGCTCGCGGCGACGCTCGCCCTTTCGGGAGTCGGCGTCCTCGCCGCGTTTTTCGTGATATCGATTCTCTTTTCCCGCTGGGCTCTTCGCCCGGCGGAAGAGGCCTGGCGATCCCAGCGGCAATTCATCGCCGATGCCTCGCACGAGCTGAAGACGCCCCTCACCGTGATCTTGGCCGATGCGTCCATCGCGCTTGAGCACCCCGAAAACAGCGTCGAAAGCCAGCGCCAATGGGTCGAAGGCATCCAAGCCGAAGGGCAGCGCATGCAGGGGCTCGTCGAAGACATGCTCGCGCTCGCCAAGCACGATGCCGCCGAAGCGAGCGCGAAAGAAATCGTGGGCGCGAGCCGCGAAATGCTCAATGTCTCCGATTTGGCGCAACGCGCGGTTCTGCAGTTCGAGGCCGTCGCCTTCGAGGCGGGCGTCGAAATAACCGACAAATGCGACCCGAACGTCACGATTTCGGGGTCGCGCGCAGACATCGAGCGCATGCTCGCGATCCTCATCGACAACGCCTGCAAATACGCCGGAGAAAACGGCCGCGTGCAGGTAAGCTCCAAATGCGTTGGCAGATACGCCGTGGTGCGCGTGAACAACACGGGCGCGCCCATTCCCCCCGACGAGATCGAGCACGTCTTCGACCGATTCTGGCGAGCCGACAAGGCGCGCACGAGCGGCAAAGGCGGATACGGCCTCGGTCTTTCAATCGCGCGCAGCATCGTCGAGGAACACGACGGAACCCTTTCGGCGGAAAGCTCCGCCCAGGCAGGAACGACGTTCATAGCCAAGTTCCCCATAAGGAAATAGCCTCAGGAAAGCATCTGGCCCAGCATGCGCTATCGCATACCGGGCCAGGCTCTCTTGATTGGCGAATTGAAAGGGCGACGAGCTACTCTATCGAAAGGCCCGCCTCGAACCCTTCGCGCACATCGCTGAACGCATCGCGCGCCTCGCGAGCGTCTCCCGCTTCGATCACGGTTTCACCCAAAGCGCGCAGCTGCTCAGCCAGGGCGGTTCGCGGCTTCGCGCCGAACGCGCACACGATGGCGTCGAGCCCATCGATGCGCTCAGGCGCGCCTTCATGCTCTGCCACCACGAAATCGTCGCCTACCTCGCACACACGCCGCCCGAGCATCTCGTGGGCACCGAAACGGCAAAGGAATCCCAAAAGATGAGCGCGGGGCGAAGGCTCGGCGTCGGCGGCGAGCTCGGAGCGCATTTCCACAACAAACACCTCGCAGCCGCATTCGGCGAGAAGCGCGGCCGTCTCGGCGCCCACAAGGCCGCCCCCGAGCACCGCGACTTTGCCTGCAACCGTTGCCTCGCCAGACAAAACGTCGCGCGCGTCCACCAAGGCGGCCGATTCCGCCAGGCCGGGAATGGGCGGGCGCAGCGAATCGCTGCCCACGGCGACAACAATAGCGTCGGCGCCGAAGCGCGCCACCTCGGCGGCATTCGCATCGCAGCGCAGGCGCACGTCGACGCCCAATTCACGCAGCTGGCGCGCCTGCCAGGCGACAAACGAGCCGTAGTCTTGCTTGCCTGGGGGCACCGCCGCCAAATTCCACTGACCGCCCAACTTGGAATCGCGCTCGAGCAGCGTCACGGCATGCCCGCGCCGCGCCGCCGCGATGGCCGCCGAGCAGCCGGCGATGCCGCCGCCCACCACGACCACCTTCTTCGGCGAGGCGACAGGCGACATATCATAGGTTCCCTCGTGGCCGGTGAAGGGGTTCAGCACGCATGCCACGCATTCGCCTCGATTATTCTGCCCTGCGCATCCGCGACAGCAGCCCACGCATTGCACGATGTCGTCCGCGCGCCCTTCGGCGACCTTGCGCGGGAAATGGGGGTCGGCAAGGGAAGCGCGCCCCATAGATACGAAATCGCACGAGCCAGCCGCAAGCAGGCCTTCGGCAACATCGGGGTCGTTGATGCGCCCCACCGAAGCCACGGGAATGCCCACCACGCGCTTTACGGCCTCGGCGTTTGAGGCGAATGCCGCGCGCGACGTCGATGCCGGCGGAATAATCGAAGCCACCGACTCGTATACGCCCTGCGAGCAATTCAGCATGTCGACGCCCGCGGCTTCGAGCATCCGAGCCATGGCGCACGCCTCGCGCGGCGTCATGCCGCCGTCCACACAGTCGTCGACGTTGATCCTGTATATGATGGGGAAATCGGGCCCAACGGCAGCGCGCACGGCCTCGACCACCTCAATGCCGAAGCGCGCCCGATTGCGCAGCGTGCCGCCGTATTCGTCGGAGCGCTTATTCGATGCGGGCGAAGCGAATTGCCCAAGCAAGTAGCCGTGCGCACCGTGCAGCTCAACCGCATCGAAGCCGCAGCGCTTCACGCGGGCAGCAGCGGCGGCGAAGTCGGCCACGAGCTCGGCGATTTCGCCGCGCGCAAGCTCTCGGGGCGTCTCGGGCATCGTGGGCTCGCACACGGCCGAAGGCGCGACGGGGCGCACGCCCGTGACGGCCGACGAGGTCTCGCGGCCTGGGTGGAAGATTTGCGCGGCAATGCAGCCGCCCGCATCGTGCACGCGCCGCACGAATTCCGTATGCGCGGCCACCTGCTCATCGCACCACAACCCTGGCAGGCGCGCGAACGTTTTGCCCGTCGGCGTAATGGCGTAGTCTTCGGTAATCTGAAGGCCCCATCCGCCGCGCGCCTTCTCTTCGTGATAGCGCGTGTATTGCTCGGTCGGCATGCCGTCTTCGTCGCAATACTGCGTCACCATGGCGGTGCAGACCATGCGGTTTTTCGTTACGAGCGAGCCGATTCGGCCTGGCTCGAGCAGCAAATCGTAATTGCCCATCGCAAATTCCTCCCCTCGCTAGGGAAACGCCGACTAAAGTCGTCTGCACCACGCGCCGCCGCATGCGGGCGGGACCGGCGAAATTAGTCCGTTTCCTAAAACGGCCGCCCCAACGGGCGGCCGCTCATTCAATTCAGCCTTGCGGCCGGAACCTAAACGTTTTCGGGCAGCATGATGGGCGCGAAATACGGGTAGTCGATGCCGCGCTTCTGCAGCGCCTCGACGCCGTTTACGGCCTTCACGAAATCGTCCACGGTCAGCGTGATGCGCACATCGCCGTTGGACAGATTGCCCAGAGCACGGTCGCCGCGGCAGCCCAAAGAGAGGCCGGGCTTGCCCGTCTTGATGGTGTACATCCAGGTATCGACGCATTGCGACTCACCCGAGAACGGGAACCAAATCTTCTGCCAATCGGCCTCGATAAGGCCAGCCATGAGGTAGAACGCACCGGAAGCCTGAATCTGCACGGAAATGCAGTCAGGGTCTTCGATTTCGTTGGCATCCAGGCAGCTGCACACCATGCCAGCGTAGGGCTTCTCGGGAAGGGTCTCCAGATACGACGCCATATGCGCCTTGGAGGCCTCCTGGTTGCCCTGCCACGGGTAGGGCGGGTTGGCCAGCAGCACACCGTCGTGCCATTCCTGGTCGCGCTCGCAGCAGCCGCAGTTCGCGCCGCAGTAGGTGGTCATGAACTTGTCGGGCGTGATGCCGATGGTCATATGGAAGTGCGTCGAGATGCCAATCAGCTGGCAGCCGGTCGATACGTTCTGCACCATCTTCAGATTGTCGAACGCCTCGAATTCCTTCTCGTCGTTGATCATCTTGATGGCCACGGGCATGGTAAGCGGACGAAGGGCCATGACCATGCGGTCGTTGAGGTCTTTCCACTCTGCTTTGGTCAGTTTCATCTGATTCCCCCTTCTCGCAAAGTCTCCCCTGCGAAAGTCGCCGGCAGCGCGCTGCCGACAGGTTATTTCATAGAAGGCGGGGCGGCAGCTCGAAAAGCCGCCCCGCCCAGCGAATGCGATCGGGCCTTAGGCCTCGGCGGGATGTTCTTTCTCCCACTCTTCGAAGATGCCAATCAGATCGGCGCCCTTGCCGGTGGCATAGCCGTCATCAACAGCCACGACGATGCCGTTCACGCCGGAAGACTCTTCGCCGGCCAACCAGAAAGCGGCGTTGGCGACTTCTTCGGGGGTGATCCAGCGATGACGGTTGTGGTTCACGGCCACGGCCTCGCGAGCCGGCGGGCAGTCATAGACGCTTGCGGCCATCGGGGTGATAGTGGCTCCGGGCGAAACAGCGTTCACGCGGATGCCCTGCGCGCCCAGATGAAACGCGGCGCCCTGGGTAATGGCCTTCATAGCGCCCTTGGATCCGATGTATCCGATGGGGTCCCACGTGCCCATCTCGGCGTTGATGGAGGTGGTGTTCACGATGGAGCCCTGAATGCCGAGCTTGTCCATGGCGCGAGCCACCAACTGAATGAGGTTCAAAGCACCGAAGACGTTCACGTCGAAGGCTTCCTTGACCTTGTTGTGGTCGAAGCCCAGAATGCCGTCGCGGTCGCCCAGGATGCCAGCGTTGTTATACAGAGCGTCGATGCGGCCCTCGGTGGCGACAACGTCATCGACGACCTTGGCGCATGCGTCGTAGTCGACGACATTGAGCACGTACGGCTTCACGTCGTAACCCTTGGCCTTCATCTCTTCGACGGTCTCGTTCAAGGCCTGCTCGTTGAGGTCGCACGCGGCAACGGTCCAGCCGCCGCGGCCGAAGCGCTCGACGCCTGCTTTGCCAATGCCCATAGCAGCACCCGTGATGATGGCAACTTTCTTTTCCATGACGCATACCTTTCTACTTTTTCGCCAGTTCCTTGTTTGCTGGCGAATTCCCCAATGCATACCCCGCAGCGCGGGGAAGATGCCGATTCAGAAAAAGCCGGGCTTTCCAGCGGGGCCGCCCGGCGGGGCCCCTCGCTTTCAAGGCTTACTGGTGAATGATGCGGCCAGCGATGAAGCTGATCACGCCCACGGCGATGCAGATGCCCAGGCAGATGAACGCGGTGCCCGTGGCGTCGAGGATGGAGGCGAAAATCGGAGCGGCGAGGATACCGCCGAAGTTCGCGAGCATCGACAGCTCGCCGCAGCACGCGCCGGAAATCTCGGGCGTGGTAATCTCGTTGGGAATCGACCAGAAGGGGCCGAGCACCATCGAAACCGAACCGTAGGCCAGGGCCAGAAGGATGGCGACCACGACGACGCTCGCGCTGCCAACGATCGGGATAAGGACCAGGCTGACCGCGGTGATGCCGGTGGCAATCATGAGGGTCTGGTAGCGAGAGCCCTTGAACACGTTGTCGGAGATGATGCCGCCGAGCGGCGCCGCGACGATGGTGATGAGGAACGTCGAGCTGATGACCGTGGTGATGAGGTCGCCCGTGATGTTGAGGTCGTTCACAAGCAGGCTCGACAGGAAGGTGCCGAAGCCGTACACGAGAAAGCCGTTGCCGAAGCCGAACAGGGCGCAGCACCAGTACTTGGAGGTCTTGCGGATCTCGCTCATGCTGCTCGGCAGCTTCTCGCTGCTCTTGGCCGTGGTGGCGCTTGCCTCTTCAGGCAGGAGCTCGGCGATAGAGACGACGCCTGGGTAAACCGTGGAGACGTTTTTGGTGGTGAGCAGATAGAGTACGAAGATGACCGCGCCAGAGACGCTCACGAGCAAGCCGAGGCCCTGATACCAGGTGAGGCCTGCGCCGAGCAGAGCGGACGCGCCGAGCGTGGCGAAGGTGAAGCCAATGCCGAGCACGCCCAGCAGAATGCCGTTGGCGAGTGCACGCTGGCGAACCGGGAACCACATAACGGTGGAGTTCACGGCCGCTGCGGCGAGAAAGCCGCCTGCGATGCCTTGGCAGAAGCGGAGCACGAGACCTGGAACATAGGTGGCGCCCAAGAAGATGAACAGCACCGATGCCACCACGTTGATGGCCAACGCCGTCAGTACCGTGTTCTTCAAGCCGACCTTCACGATGAGCTTGCCGCCAACGCTTCCGAAGAAGGCGAAGCTGATCATGATGGCCGTCGTGTAGAACGACAGCATCGTGGCGGTGAGTCCGAGCGACTCCTGGATGGCGCTACCGAATGCGGCGGAGCACTGAACGGTCATGAAGAAGTGGCCATAGGCCAGCATGTTCATGATCAGCATCCACCACCTAAACGATGGCGCCTTGGTAAGCTTTTGAGCTCCCATGGGTTATCCCCTTTCCTTGCTGCGCAAACGCGCGGTTTCAAACGCGCCCGACCCCTATTCACCGGGCGCATAAATCCCCAATGGAGGACGGCCGATCCTACTGGCCGCCCCCAATGCCGTGCCTTAGAGGCGCACGGCGACCTCGCGGCCTTGCGAGAGGGCGTCCACCATGAGGCTGGTGGCTTCGCCGTTGCACGCGCCGATGGAGTACACCTCGGGAGCCAGACCCTTCAGCGCCTCGTAGGTGGAAAGGTCGGCGCCAGGCGACTGGAAGACCATGATGGTGTCGGCAGGCTGGAATTTCTCCACGCCGTCCTGCTCGTAATACAGGCCCTTCTTGTCGATCTTCTTGAACTTCACGCCCACCGTGACGGGAATGCCGACCTGCTTGAGGTAGTGCAGCGAGCGATCGGAATAGCGCGGAGGCATGCGGTCGGCGATCTTGTTCACTTCGTCGAAGACCACGACGTTCTTGCCGCGCTTCTGCAGGAAGATCGCGCCCTGGATGCCTTCGATCTGCGCACCCAGAACAACGCAGTTCTTGCCCACGCCGGGAAGCGCGATCTGCGAGAGCTTCGAGAGGGCATTCGCGCCGAACATCTTCAGCGGCATGGCGGCCATCTTGGTGAGCTGCGGCACGGTGGAGACGATTTTCGAATCGATGCCGGGAACGTCTGGCACACCGTATTTGCCGCCCGTCGCAACCACGATGGCATCGGGCTGGAATTTCTTCACGAATGCGGGCGTGACCTCGCACTTCGTCTTAATGGTGAGGTTCGACTGCTTGGCGGCCTGGTTCTCGAGGAACTCGATGAGCGCCGGCACGTCTTCGGAGACGGTACCCTTCACCATGGTCGCGAGTTTCAGCTCAAGGGCGAGCATGCTCTCGCGCTCGCACAGCGTCACGTCGTGGCCGCGCTCGGCCGCAACGCGCGCGCACTCCAGGCCCGAAGCGCCGCCGCCTACGACGAGCACCTTCTTCTTGGTGGTCGCAGGGCCGTAGTTGGAAAGCTCGGCCTCGCGCCCAAACCCAGGGTTCACACGGCAACGCTTGTGGATTCCAGGGGCCTCGGCGTCGCAGGTGGCGCAATGGTTGCAACGACGGATGTCTTCGGGATGCCCAGCGGCCAACTTGTTGGCCATGTCGGGGTCGGCCCACAGGCCGCGGGCGAACAGCGCCAGGTCCATCTCGCCAGCCTCGATGGCGGCTTCGGCCTTGTCGGCAGTGAGCGAGCCAATGCCGAACACAGGGACCTTCACGCCTGCGCGCTTGACGTTTTCGGCCAGCGGAACGAGCAGGCCGTCTTTCTCGAGGCGCGGCAGATATTGCTTCATGTCGTCGTCGGCCTTGGGATACTGCCAATAGTCGGCGGCGTACTGGAACGGGCAATCACCATAGCCGTAGCCCGTCACGGAAATGTAGTCGGCGCCGGCGGCTTCGTAGAGCTTCGCGAACTGGGCGCTTTCCTCCATCGTGGTTCCGTCGGGATGGCCGAACTCCTGGCCGTTCATGCGAACGCCCACGATGAAGTCTTCGCCGCAGCGCTCTTTGATGCCAGAGATAAGCTCGCAGGCTAGACGCGTGCGGTTCTCGATGGACTGCGGGCCGTACTCGTCGGTGCGATGGTTCCAAATCCTGCTGGTGAAGCTCATCACCAAATATCCGTTGGCCGCGTGCACCTCAACGCCGTCGAGGCCGGCCTTCTTGCAGCGCTCGGCCGCATCGATGTAGCGGGCCTTGAAGGCCTGGATTTCGTCGATGCTAATGCCGCGAACGGGGAAGCAGTACGGCACGGGGCTCGGCAGATCGGCCTCGGCCACATCGGAGGGACCCCACGAGCCGCCCTCGGTCTTCAGCGCCGAGCCGTTCTGGAAGATCTGCATGATGATTTCGCAGCCATGCTTGTGAATCGCATCGGCGAGCTTGCCCAGGCCAGGAATGAATTTATCGTCGTACAAGCCAGGGAATGGGTAATCTTCGACCGTGAATCCCGAGCTTCCGTCTTTGCAGATGAGCATCGCCGGATCGTCGGAAATGCCAGCGCCGATGGTCACTGCGGCCGCGCCGCCTTTGGCAATTGCCTCGAAGGTGTTGATGACCGTATCGTTGCAATACTGGTCGGGCCCCCAGAACAGCGTGGAGGACGGCCCCTTCGCGATTCGGTTTTTCCACGTGTGGGTGCCGATTTTAATCGGCGAAAGCAGTTTCTCGTAACCGCTCATCTCTTCCCCCTTTTTCCTTGTGATCCCCTTTGTTTTTAAACCAAGTTTCGAACTCTTTTTTAAACTCGGTTCAAATTCGGTATGAGCGAAATATACGTCGGTTTTATGACCGATGTCAATACTTTTTCGCAAGTTAGTTTGAACTTTGGTATAATTTTCTCGGATACAGGGGTTGAGCTGGGAAAATCCTGGCATATTGGAGGGGAATCCTATGGCAATCAGCGCACCGCGACGAGTGAAGTCGCAAAAAACGAGGAAGAAGATCTTCGAAGCCGCGGCCAAAATCATCAAGGAGCACGGCGACGAATATTTGACCATCGCCAATATCTGCGAGGCGGCCGGCGTTTCGAAGGGCACCTTCTTCTATCACTTCAATTCCAAAGAAGACCTCATGCTCTACTACCTCGAGGAGGGTCTTGACGAATTCATCGAGGAGCACGACACAGGCATTGTGGAGCGCGCCGGAAGCGACGCATACACGTTGGTCATGGAGCTTTACCGCGAGTACTTGGAATATTGCCTCTCGATGGGCATCGAGTTCATCTCGAACTATTACCAGCCCAAAAACAAGGCGCTCGACGCGCGCAATGTCATGGGAACGCCCGAGACCATGAACTTCCTGCTGCGCGCATGCACGGAAGGCATCGCGAAGGCCCAGGCGGAAGGCTTCGTGCGCAGCGATTGGAGCGCATCCGACATTTCCTACGATTGCTGCTCGGTCGTTAAGGGGTGCGTATTCGAATGGTGCCTCGCCGACGGGAGCATCGATCTGATCGCGCACGCCGAGCATATGATGCATATCTACTTCAACAGCGTCGTGACCGACAAATACCGCGAGCGCTACGCCTTCGACGAGCCGCCCGTAGCGTAGAAAGGAAAGCGCGGGCGAACCGAGGAGGCGCCGCCTTCAACGTGCTCGCTTTCAGGCGAACCCGCAGCTCGCGTTGCCGCTATCTCGCCCTCTTCTTGCCCGTTTTGCTGCCCAATTTGCGCCCATCGCTTGGTCTCACCAGGCATTTCGGGCCAAACCCAATGAGGTCTTCCCTGTGCGCCTTATGCAGCGCCTCGCGCACCAAATCGCGATTCGCCGGGTTTCGGTACTGAATCAGCGCGCGCTGCAGCGCTTTCTCGTGCGTGATTTTCGGCGTATACACGGGCTTCATCGTGCGCGGGTCGACTCCCGTGTAATACATCGCGGTCGACATCGTCGACGGCGTGGGGTAGAAATCCTGCACCTGCTCGGGATTGAAGCCCATATCGCGGCAGAACTCAGCCAGCTCGATGGCCTCTTTCAGCGTTGAGCCGGGGTGCGAGCTCATCAAATACGGCACCACGAATTGCTTGAGCCCGAGTTTCTTGTTGATGGCTTCGAATTTCTTGCAAAATGCCTGGTAAACAGCGTTTTTCGGCTTCCCCATAACCGTAAGCACCGCATCGCTTACGTGCTCGGGGGCCACGCGCAGCTGACCGCTCACATGGTATTGCGAAAGCTCGCGCAGGAATGTGTCGTCGGGGTCGGCCATCACGTAGTCGAAGCGCACGCCGCTGCGCACAAATACCTTTTTCACGCCCGGAATGCCGCGCAAGGCGCGCAGCACATCCAGGTAATCGGAGTGGCTCACCTCAAGCTTTTTGCATGGCTCGGGAAACAGGCATGCCTTGTGCGCGCAAGCGCCGCGCCTCAGCTGGGCCTTGCACGCCGGCGCGCGAAAATTCGCCGTCGGACCGCCCACATCGTGGATATAGCCTTTGAATTCTGGGTCGCTCACCAGCTGCTTCGCCTCTTCGACGAGCGATTCTTTGCTTCGCGACGTCACGATGCGCCCCTGGTGAAACGTCAGCGCGCAGAAACTGCACTCGCCGAAGCAGCCCCGATTGCTCGACAGGCTGAACTTTACTTCCTTAATGGCTGGCACCCCGCCGGCCGCTTCGTAATCGGGGTGATAATCGCGCGCATAAGGCAAACGGTACACCGCATCGAGCTCGGATGTCGAAAGGGGCTTCTGGGGCGGGTTTTGCACCACGAACACGCTGTGCGGGTATTCCTCCACCAAACGCTTGCCGCGATACGGATCGGAGTTGAGCCATTGCGTATTGAAGCTTCGCGCATACTGAAGCTTGTCGGCCTGCAAGGATTCGAAACTCGGCAGCTCAATCGCATCGACCACGCCGTCGAGCGTGCGCGCCTTATATGCCGTGCCCTCGACGAAGGTGATGTCTTCCACGGCGATGCCTGCCGCCAACGCATCGGCTATCTCGACGATGGAGCGCTCCCCCATGCCGTAAATCAGCAGGTCGGCGCCCGAGTCGAGAAGGATCGAACGCTTCAGGGAATCCGACCAGTAATCGTAATGGGCGAGCCTGCGCAGGCTCGCCTCGATGCCGCCCAGAATGATGGGCGTTCGCTTATGCGTGCGCCGAATGAGATTGCCGTATACCGCTGTGGCATGGTTCGGACGCAGGCCCGCCTTCCCGCCAGGCGAATAGGCATCCTGGCTGCGCGGTTTCTTGTTTACGGTGTAATGGTTAACCATGGAGTCCATGTTGCCCGACGAGACGAGAAACCCGAGACGCGGCTCGCCGAACACGTTCACGCTCTCGGGGTTGCGCCAATCGGGCTGGGCGATGATGCCGACCTTATAGCCGTGCGCTTCGAGCACGCGCGAGATAATGGCCATGCCGAAGCTCGACTGGTCGACGTAGGCGTCCCCGCACACGTAGACGAAATCGACGCCATCCCAACCGCGAGCTCGCACATCTTCCATAGTGACCGGTAGAAAGGCGCTGCGCGGTGCGTGGTGGCAGCTGCCTTGCTGCGAGATGTTTTTCCGCTTCGGCTTGCCTGCGCTGGCGGACCGCTTCTGCGACGATGCCCCTTTTGCGCGAGCGCCGAAAGAGCCGCCGTTACCCCCGCCCTTCTTCGCAGTTGAGCCATGGCCCGTCCCAGAGCGTGCGCCCTTCCGCGCGCCAGCGGCAGACGTTGCGCCTCCATATGAAGAGCGCGAGCCCTTGGCGGACCCGCGCTCGCGGCCTTTGCTGTTCGAAGGTTTCGACATGCGCTCTTATTTGGAAGACGCGTCTTTGGAATCCGAGGAATCATCGGCGAGCTTCGCCACTTCCGAATCGGCGTTCGACAGATGCTTAATACCCGAGTCGTAGAGGGCTTTCACATCGTCGATGCCCGAAGCCGCCTCGGTGGCAGCCTGCACATCTTCGCCGGCGTTTTTGATCTTCGCGTAAATCTCGACGTAATCGGAAAGCGCCTTGCCCAAATCGTCAGCGCCGCTTTGGTATTCGCTGGCGACGTCTTGAAGCGCATCGGGAGCCTCGAGCTCACCGATCTTGGAAAGAGCCTTCGACGCGTCCGCTGCGGCCAAACGCATCGCGGCGACGTCTTGCTTTGCGGCGGCGTCGGTGAAATCGGAAAGCGCCTTGGACGCTTCGGAGCTTATTGAGTTCACGCTCGACATGTATTCGCGATTGAGCTGCGCCTGCGTTTTCTGCTGCGACTGCGCGTTCGTGCTCGCGCATCCCGCAAGGGCGCCGAGCGACAAGCACAGAGCGAGGGCAAGAATCATTACCGCGAACGCGGGGAAACGTTTCGATTCGTTGGTCATGAGGCCGAACCTTTCTGATCGTGGCCTTGAACTATAGCAAATCTATCGGTTGGAGATATCCAAATCCGCAAGAGTTACGCGCCGCGAAACCAGCTCGGCAATCGGGTCGAGGAAGCTCCACTCCGCCGCAGGCAAGCCGCGGCGCGCAATGGCCACGAGCTCGTCGCAAATCTCGGCGGCAGGACGCTGGTACACCTCGGCGGCGTAGCCTTTCTCCATAAGCGCGTCTTTGGCGCGGGCAACATCGTCTTCGCTGATATCGTGGCAGCTCTGGGCAAGCTCGTCGAGCGTTCCCTTTCCGTAGAAAAGGCCCTTGATGAGCGCCGCATAGCCCAAGGCATACGGCACCGGCATCGAGTCGGCAGGACGAATCTCCACGTAGCTTTTCAGGCGCACATCGGGAAATACCATCGACATGGCATGAAGCACTTCCGCATCGGTCATGACGCGCGTCGCGAAGATGTCGCCGAACGTGCGCGTATCGTAGCGCGCCTCGCCGCCTTCATCGAGGGCCACGATGGCGGGCACATCGAGCAGGTAGGCCGCATAATCGGCGAATCCGAAGCCTTCGTCGAAAATCCCAGGTACCGCGTTGCACCTGTCGGGGTCGCAATACTTCCAAATTTCGGTACGCATCAGGGCATGCGGACGGCGGCGCCCCTCGAATATCGGAGCGTTGTCGCATATGAGTGCGAAAAGCGGCGCAAGCACCTGGGCAACGCGCATCTTCTTTATGCAATCGGCCTCGTCGAGATAGTCAATCGAAATCTGGGTGGATGCACTCGCGCGCATCATGCGCGGCCCCCAAGGGCCGATGGAAGAGAGATACGCGTTCATGAAATCGTAGCGGGCTTTGGGAATCAGCTCCTTGTCGATGGCCCGATTCACTGGGTCATAGCCGATCGCGAGCGCCCGACCGCCGATAGGCTCAAGCGCAACCCTCGCGTCCTCTTCGAAATCGAGAAACGCGGATTTCGCGTCGCTCAGGCTTTTGAAGGGGCCCGCCGAAAGTTCGAGCTGGGCGGCGGGTTCAATCGTCACCGCCATGCCGGGCCTCGCGACGCCGAGCAAATCGCCATCGTGCTCGGTAATCTCGGGATAGGCGGAGGCCAAACGGCGCAGCACATCGGCGACGCCGTTCGGCTGGCTGTATGAAATGGGGTCGCCCGTCGCATCGACGCAGATATGCTCGAGCTCTATGCCGACGTTTCGGCACTCGCTTTTCGCGCCCGCGCGCAGATGCGCGGCGATGGCCGCAATGTTCGCCTCGCGCGCCGGCTGGCTGGCCGCCAAAGCCGCATTGCGCGCAGCGGTTGCTTCTCTCATGAGACCCTCGTCCCTCTCCCGCACGCCAAATAAGCGAAAAATCGCCGACAGCCCGCCATGACCAGCGATGCCCGTCGGCGCCTCTGGCGCGCAGACCTCGTTTTTTTCGTCGCTCTATCGTATCGCGAAAGTGGCGCTTTCCAAAACGACCACAGAACACTTCCACCAAGGCGTTGCCAGGCTGTTGGCGTTTCGCGACGCCCGCCTCGCCACCCCGGAGCCAATCGCAAAGATGAATTTTCCTGCGCCAAGGAGTACAATTTATGCACCATGCAAGTGTCGGAGTGCATTTTATGCATTTCTGGTCGCAAACGAGGTGAAATCACATGACGAAACGAGCCGTGCGCCACGATGTCATCCGCGACATCATCCGCAAAGGCACCATCAAGACCCAACGCGACTTGGTAGAGCAGCTTGCCGCCGAGGGCTACGATTGCACCCAGGCGACCGTCTCGCGCGACATCGCAGGCATGGGCTTGGCGAAATCGCGTGACGGCTACTATGTGCTTCCCGAAGACCTGCGCCTCCAGCGCATGGTGGGCGAACTCGTCGACTCCATCGAAGTGGTCGGCAATTTCATCGTGCTTCGCACGCCGTCGGGCATTGCGAGCGGCGTGACGGTCGCGCTCGACGCCGCCGAGCTCAAAGGGGTCGCCGGCTCCCTTGCGGGCGACGACACCGTCTTCGTGATGTGCTATTCCACCATCGAGGCCGAGCACGTGGCTGACATCATTCGCAAACTGCAAGACCAATAAACGTTCCGCCGTTCTGACGAACGGCGGAAGCACTCGACGTTGTAAAAGCCCCTGGCGAGTCGACTCGCCAGGGGCTTTTTCGCTGACTTTTGGCGCGAACGGATCTTTATTTGCACGTGGCTCATGTGAATCACGGGCGTCCAGCATCATCAAAAAAATAGGAGCCTTTCGGCTCCCATTTTCATTTACCCGCGCATCTCTGCGCCAGTGGCCTTCGAGACCTTGCTCACAAGCTTCTCATGGGCCTTGTCGACCTCTTCGCTCGTAAGCGTGCGATCGGCGGCGCGATATACCAGCGAAAACGCCATGGACTTTTTGCCGGAGCCTACGCGCTGCTCGTTGCGGTACACGTCGAACAGACGCGCGCTCTCGAGCAGCTTGCCGCCCGCGCTTTGCATGCACTGCATGATCTTCTCGCAGGTCACGCTCTCGTCAACGACAAACGCGGCATCGCGCTCGACGCCCGGGAACTGCGGTACGTCAACATAGTCGCGAGCCGGACGCGCGCAGCGCTCAAGCGCGGCCATATCCAGCTCGAACGCCACCACAGGACCCGCGGCATCGTAGGCTGCCACGGCGAGCGGATGCAGCTCGCCAACCCAACCGATCACGTCGCCGCCGGAGAACATCTGAGCAGCACGGCCAGGCTGCAAATGCGGTGCCTCATCGGCGGAAAGAGCCTTGAAACGCACCTTCGGCAGCGCGAGCTCGCGGGCGATGGCCTCGAGCGTGCCCTTGCCGTCGAAGAAGTCGAACGGACGGGGGTCGGTATTCCAGCCCTTCGCATCCATCGAGCCGGCGAGCACGCAGGCGAGCTTGCGGCGCTCTTTGGGCTTGCGGGCGCCCTCGTGGGCGGCGAACACCGTGCCGATCTCGTAAAGCTGAATATTGGGCACGCCATGGGCCTGGTTGTGCGCGACGCTGCGCAGCAGCCCCGGCACCACCGTGCGGCGCATGAAAGCCTGCTCGGAGTTCATGGGGTTGATGAGCTCAACCGCCTCGCCGAGGCCTTCCTCAGACATGCGCAGCTTATCCAGGTCGTCGGCGGCGGCAAACGAATAGGTCATCGTCTCGTTTATGCCGCATGCGGAAAGCGTCGAATGGATTTTCGCGTCCACCAGCTGGGCATTCGTGCGCACGCCGATACGACCGCGGCCAGCAGGCAGCGTCGTGGGAATCTTATCCATGCCGTACAGGCGCAGCACTTCCTCGTACAGGTCGATTTCGCGCGGCAGGTCGGGTCGGTACGTCGGCGAAAGAACGCTCAGCACGCCATCGTCGTCGGTCGACGAGACTTCGCAGCCCAAGCGCTCGAGTGTCTCCACGATGAACTCGCGCGGTATTTCCGCCCCCATCATGTCTTGGAAGCGCTTCACGCGGAACTGCAGTTGCGGCTGCTCGGTCGGATTCGGCCAAACGTCTTCGATGCCGCATCCGTCCTCGCCGATGCGCTCGACCGTGCCGCCGGCGACCCCCACGATAAGCGCCGCGGCCGCAGCCGAGCGCTCCTCGATGCCGTGGTCGTCAACGCCGCGCTCGTAGCGCATGGAGCTTTCGCTGAACAGGCCCAAATTGCGGCTCGTGCGGCTCGTGCGGCCTGGCTCGAAAGTCGCGGTCTCGAGCAGAATGTCGACCGTCTCCTCGGTGACTTCGGTATCAAGCCCGCCCATCACGCCGGCAAGGGCAACCGCGCCGCGCTCGGGAGTGGCGATAACCGTCATGTCGCTCGTAAGCGAGCGGTGCTCGCCGTCGAGCGTAACGAGCTCCTCGCCGTCTTCGGCCGCGCGGACCACAACATGCGCCACACCATTTGCGTCGGCGAGTTTGCCCAGGTCGAAGGCATGCAAAGGCTGTCCGAACAAGAACAGTATGTAGTTCGTCACGTCGACCACGTTGTTGATGGATCGCTGACCGATGGCCGCAAGGCGCTCGACCATCCAATCGGGGCTCGGGCCAACCTTCACGCCGCGGATGACGCGAGCGGAATAGCGCGGGCAGCGCACGGCGTCGGCCACTTCGATCTTCACGGCATCGGGACGGGCCTCCCCGGAAAGCTCAAGCTTGGCGGCCATCTCGTTAAGAGGATTGCTCCACGGCTTGGAATACATCGCGCCGACCTCGCGCGCAAAGCCAACGATGGAAAGGCTGTCGGGACGGTTCGGAGTAATCTCCAAATCGAGCACGGTGTCGGTTAGGCCCAGATAATCGGCGATTGGCTGGCCCACCTGCGCATCTTCGGGAAGCACCCAGATACCCTCATGGTCTTGCCCCATGCCCAGCTCGCGCTTCGAGCAGCACATGCCGCACGACGCCACGCCGCGCAGCTTCGACTTCTTAATTTTGAAGTCGCCAGGAAGCACCGCGCCGATCGTCGCCACGGGCACTTTGATGCCGGCCGCAATGTTCGGCGCGCCGCAGACGATTTGCAGCGGCTCGTCGCCGCCGACGTTCACCTTCACCACATGCATATGGTCGGAATCGGGGTGGTCTTCGCAGCTTTCGACATAACCCACGACCACACCGTCGAGGGCAGCTCCCAACTTGTCGACGCCTTCGACGCCCGTACCCGTAAGGTCGAGCTTGTCGCAGAACGCCTTGATGTCCTCAGGCACCTCAACATAATCGGAAAGCCACTTCAAAGAAACTTTCATTGTTCGTCCTATCTAAACAACCATCACTGGTCTAGCAGAAGTCAGCGAGCGAGCCTCTGGCGAAGTGAGTTGCCTTAAAAGAGGAGCGCCGCGTACTTCGGTACGCAAGCGACGATTGAAAGGCAAATCACTCGTCAGAGGTTCGCGCAGCGTCGGCAGGTTCGCCGTTCGGCAGAACGGCGAAACCCTAGAACTGGCGCAGAAAGCGCATGTCGCCCTCTAGCAGCATGCGCAAATCGGGCACGTTGTACTTCAGGCACGCGATGCGCTCAACGCCCATGCCGAATGCGAAGCCCGAATACACTTCGGGGTCGATGTCGACGAAGCCGTAGACGTTCGGGTCGACCATGCCGCAACCAAGAATCTCGAGCCAGCCGGTGCCTTTGCACATGCGGCATTTCTCGCCGTCGTGCAAATGGCCCGTTCCGCCGCATACGCCGCAGCTCACATCGGCTTCGGCCGAGGGCTCGGTGAAGGGGAAATAGTGTGCGCGGAAGCGCGTCTTGCGATCGGGGCCGAACATCTGCTTGCAGAAATAGTCGAGCGTGCCCTTCAGGTCGCCAAACGAAATGCCCTTGTCAACAACCAAGCCTTCCACCTGGTGGAATTGCGGCAGGTGGCTGGGGTCGGCCACATCGCGACGATACACCTTGCCCGGCGCGATGATGTAGATGGGCGGCTTTTGCTCTTCCATGGTATGAACCTGCACGCCCGAGGTCTGCGTGCGCAGAAGCGCCGCCGACTCGCCCTTCACGGCAGCCTGCTCGCCCGAGCGGTCCACCAGATAGAACGTATCCTGCATGCCGCGCGACGGATGGTCGGCCGGCGCGTTGAGGGCCTCGAAGTTGTAATAGTCCGTCTCGGCTTCGGTTCCGGAAACGACCGAGTAGCCCATGCCCAAAAAGATGTCGGAAATCTCGTCGATGATGCCGCTGATCAGGTGGCGCGTGCCAACCTGCTGGCTGCGGCCCGGCAGCGTGATATCCACGGCCTCGGCATCCATCTTCGCGAGGAGCTCCGCCTTCGCCAATGCGTCCTTACGGCTGGAAAGCGCCTCTTCCACGGCATTGCGCACGATATTCGCGGTTTTGCCCACCTCGGCGCGCTCTTCCTTGGGAAGCTGCCCCATGCCGCGCAGGTAGCCGGTCAGCGTGCCTTTCTTGCCAAGCACGGCCACGCGCACGGCCTCGAGCGCCGCCGTATCGGCCGCCGCCTCGATCTCGCTCAGCGTCGAGGCGCGAAGCTCGTTGAGCTCGTCGACTATCGCCATAGCCTTCGCCTTTCTTCGTCTTCCGGGCGCCATGCCCGGCCGCCGCGCCCGGGGGCACGCGGCTTTTGCCAATAAAAAAGAGCCTTCTTTCCACCCTCGGCCAAGCTCGTATGAAGCTTGGAACCCAAGGACGAAAGAAGGCTCTCGCGGTACCACCTTGGTTGACGGCCTTCGCGCGAATCTGCGCGCGAGCGTGCCGCCCGCTCGTATGCCCTGTAACGGGAGCGCCCGGCATGACCTACTTGCGAATCCGCGGGGCGCGCCCGCCAGCGTTGAGCCATGCTGCTCAGAAGGGAATCGGCATCGCCGCATGCTTGGGCCCTTCCAGCCAAGGGGCCTGTCTCTGGTAAGCACGCGCCTGCGAGCCGCTGTCTTCGTCGTCGCATTTGCAATTGGGCAGTATATCGCACTTTCGCACGGTAGAGCACCAATGAATCGCTTTCGACAGAAAACGCCCCACACGCAAAGAAGCCCGCTCATTGAGCGGGCTTCTTCCTTCATGCGATATGTTCGCGTTCGAAACTACTCAGCGGCAGCTTCGGTGGCCTCGGGGGCAGCTTCCTCAGCAGGAGCGGCTTCCTCGGCGGGAGCAGCCTCAGCCTCGGCGGCAGCCTTGGCGGCTTCGGCTTCAGCCTTCTTGGCGTACTCGGCGGCACGCTTGGCCTTCTCGGCAGCCTTAGCCTCGCGCTCGGCCTTCTTGGCGGCCTCGAGCTCGGCAGCCTTGGCGGCCTTGGCGGCCTTCTTCTCGGCCTCGGCCTTGGCGACCATGTCGGCAGCAGAACCGAACTTGTCAGCGAAGCGCTGGACGCGTCCGCCAGTGTCGATCAGCTTCTGGGTGCCGGTGAAGAACGGATGGCACTTGTTGCAGATGTCAATCTTCAGCTCGCTTTTGGTGGAGCGAGTCGTGAAGGTGTTGCCGCAGGTGCACTTAACGGTGCACTCCACGTATTCGGGATGAATTCCCTGCTTCATTGGTAATCTCCTTTGACAGAGTGCCTTGGTTTCCGACCAAGGCAGGACACAGCCCTCGAATAATACCAAGCCCCACCCACGCAAAGCAAGGGAGAAGCTATGGAGATTCGACTAAGGTGACGCAGTTGGCTACCGCGTTCGTGGGTCAAAGGGACAGGCCCCTTGACCCACTCAAAAATAAATCATAGGTCAACCAGATGTCAGCGAGCGCGAATCTGACGGCCGTTAGGCCGACCTATTTGAATTGACTCTCGTGTTTCGCGAAGAAGTCGGTGCGCGGCGGAAGCTCCACGACAGCGTGGCGGCCCGCTTCGCGCTCGGCCGGCTCGCACAGCTCGCCCATGCACTCGAACGGCGCATCCCAGCTGAACACGCGCTCGGCGGGAAGGCCCAGGTATTCCACGATCTTCTCGCAACCAGCAGGTGCCACGGGATGCATGAGCAGCGTAGCCACGCGCAGCGTGAAGAAGCTGTCCACCAGAATCTGGCGGCGCATATCCTGGTCATCGGCGCCTTCGGCGGCCTTGATGCCATCGGCCCAGTGCTTTTGGGCCCAGCGGATGAAGTCGTCCATGAGCGTCATAACCGAATGCAGCTCGGCCTTATGCATGATGGCCTCGTATTCGGCCATGGCCTCATGGCAACGCGTCACCACATCGTCCGCGGGCGCGCCCAAGGGCATGAAGCCCTCGAAGTTCTTCTGCGCCTCGTAAAAGCAGCTGCGCGCCAATCGGTTGAACACGTTGGTGAGCAGCGCGCCTTCCTTCAGCACGGGGTCGGCCACGCGCGGGTCGGTGCGTTTGGCCTCGTCGGGATCGAACGGCTTGGGCTTGAATCCCACCGACTTCACGTCCAACCCCAGGCCGAGCCAATGCGCGCGCAGCTGGTCAACCGTGTAGTATTCCAGCAGCTGATCGGCCGAGGGCGGCTTCACCGCGCCCGACGACGAGGCCTTCGTCTTGCCGAATAGGATATGGTGGTTCGCGATGAGGCTCGTCTGTTGCAACTCGCCAGCCACAGGCCATGCGGCTTCGGCGTTGCCGTCTTCGAGCGCCATCCACAACGCAGGCTGCGCCACGCCATAGAAGTACAGATTGTCCTGCCCGATGAACTGGTACACGCGCGCCTCGGGATTGCACCACCAGTCGCGCACCGAATCCAAGCTTTCGCCGCGAGCCTCAAGCGCCGTAGCCGAGAAGCTGATAGGCGCCCACAGGCTTTCGGGCCAGCACCATACGGTGAGGTCGTTTACGCCCTCCATCTCGGGCACCTTCACGCCCCACTCCACGTTTCCCGAAATGCGGAACGGCACCAGCGCCTTGCCCGTGCGGAATCGGATGCCCGCCTCGGTGAGCACGTCGCGGGCGGCGTCGCGGGCCTCGATGTCGGCGAATTCGATCTCGAAGCTCTGCTTGTTGCCCTCGGGTGCATGGAACTCATGCGCAGGCAGCTTCGTCTCGATGGCGCGATAGTCGGCCTCAAGCTCGTTTTTGATATAGATGACAGGCGGCACCAGGAATTCCTTGGCCGTCTGCGAGACCACGGGACGCACTTCGGGATCGGCCTCGAGCGCGTCGGCAATCTCGCCCAGCTGCGCACGGAAATTCGGCAGGTCGAAATACCAATTGCGCACCGGGCGCAGCTCGGGCACGCAGCCCGTCAGCGACGACTTCGGCGCTATAAGGTCGGCTGGGTCGAACTGATGGCCCAGATCGCATTCGTCGGCGTAGGCCTTCTCCGATTTGCAGCCCTGCACAGGGCAGTGCCCCTGCACCTGGCGGCCGTTGAGGAATTGCCCCGCCTCGGGGTCGTAAAACTGTAGCGTCTCCATAAGACGCAAGTGGCCGTTTTCGTGCAGCTTCTTCAGCAGGTCGTTCGTCACGCGCTGGTGCACTTCGCCCGCGCGACCGATTCCCGACCCTTCGTAGATGGAAAGCGAGATGCCGTATGCGTCGAGCGTCGCCTTCTGCGCGTCGTGGTTGCGCTGCACGTAATCGACGATGGAGCCTTCGAAGCCCTCGTTTTCGCACGCCTTGCGATAGCCCTCTTGGATAGGCGAGCCGAAGCAGTCGGTTCCCGAAACGAACAAAACGTTCTCGGCGCCGAGCCGATCGCGCAGAAAGCGCGCATAGGCGTCGGCGGGAACGAACACGCCCGCCACGTGGCCGAAGTGCAACTTCTTATTGCCGTAAGGCATGCCCGCCGTCACCACGGCGCGCGCGGGCCAAGTCAGTTCGCTTTCATATCTCACGACAAAACACCTTCGTCCTTCAAAAGATTGAGCAATTCTTTCGCGACGGCCGATGCGGCCGAGGAATTTTCGCTCGACGACAGCATATCGACAAGCGAGCTCAGCTCATTTTCCTGCGTGAGCACGACGACGTCGTAGCCAGATTCGATGCCCGCAAGCTCGGCAGCGGCGGCAAGCGCGTCATCGTAGATGCCCAGCTCGTCGGCCAGACCGTTGGCGATAGCCTGTTCACCCGTAAACGGCATGCCCGTGGCAAGTGCCTGCACGTCTTCGATGTTCATATTGCGCCCAGAGGCGACGTTTTCGATGAATGCCTCGTTGGAAAGCCTGATGAGCTCCTGATAATACGCCCGCTCATCGTCGGTGAGCGAACGAGTGCCGTAGCTCGAGTCTTTCGAATCGGCCGAAGCGATGTTGTCCACCTTGATGCCGAGCTTGTCGAGCAGCTCGGAGATATCGGTCACCTGCATCACCGTGCCGATGGATCCAATGTCGGTCGTCTTGTTCACGAAAATCTTGTCGGCTTGGCTGGAAATCTCGTAGGCGGCGCTGCAGTTCATCGATGCGCTGGAAACCACGACGGGCTTGGTGAAGCGTTTCACGTATTCGGCCATCTCTTCGCCGGCGGTCGCCGTGCCGCCGCCCGAGTCGACGCGAAGCACGACGGCTTTGATGTTCTCGTCGGCTTCGGCCTGCTCAAGCAACGCCGAAAGCCCTTCCGGCGAGCATGCCGTACCGTCGTATTGGATGGTTCCCGAAATGTCGATCACCGCGACGCTCGGCTCGCTGGCAACGGCGCCTTCGGAAGACGAGCTGCCGAAAGACGCGAGCGTCGAAACGGCGCTCGAGCACGACATGGCGCCTATGGTGAAGCAGAACACGACCGCGAACAGAACTACGCCAAGCACGATCCATGGGGCCTTCGAGCTTTTGGCCTGCGCGGGCGCAACATAAACGGGCTGAGGCTGCGCATAGCCGTACGCCCCGTAAGGCTGGCCCTGCGGTTGCTGCGAAGACTGCTGAGGCGGTGTGTTCGGCACGGCGGTGGGAGCCGCCCCCAAAGGTTGCTGGTTCGTGTTGTTTTCTGCCATGGACGCGCCTTTCCTCGTCGGTTCCGCATGCGTGGACATAACCTGTTCATGGTAGCGAAATCGGCGGCCGATTACGCCAGCGCCCACCGATTTGATAGAATCATTCGCTATGAAATTCCCTACCGAACATGGCGCAGACCAACGCGTGAACGCGAAACGAAAGCTTTCGAACAAAACGAAGGCCGCTCTTTCGTGGGCCGCGGTCGTCGTTTTGCTTGTCGCGATTTTCTGGATGAGCGCGAAAACGGGAAACGACCTCGACAATAACTCGGGCATCGTATCGGCCATAAAAAGCTGGCTTGCCGCCTGCGCGTTCGCCTTAGTCGGGCATGAGGTCGACGTTTCTCCCATTGGGCATTTCACCGAATATCTCGCGCTCGGAGCCGCGCTCGCCAACGCCCTGCGTTTTACGCCATGGACGAAATTCGGCGCAGGTCACGACGGAAAAACGCACCCGTCGGGCATGCTCGGCGAGTTCCCCGCGCCCGTGGCGGCGGTATTTTTCTGCAGCTTCTACGGCGTAACCGACGAGTTCCACCAGATTTTCACGCCCAATCGCAGCTGCGACCCCGCCGACTGGCTGGTCGACACCTGCGCCGCAATAATCGGCGCCGCCATCATCTGGGCAATTTCGAAGAAATGAAAAGAGCGGCTGGAATAAATCCTAACCGCTCCCACACATTACCGGCGTCGCCCGCCGTTACTTATTGAGCTTCAGACCTCTTAAGTACGGGCACCGCTGATGTTTGCATTATACCAACCTACGCCAATACTTTGAAGACGCATTTCTTGTTGCGTGATGGCTGGTCAATCGCAATGCCCGGCTTGTGGGCGTCGTCGGGAAAATACACCGCGAAGCTACCAGGTTCCAGGATCGCCTGCGTGGCGGCCTGGCCTTCCAGCAACATGAAATCGGCCGCCTCGTCGTATTCGCCAGCGTCGCATTTCGCCAGCGTCTGCGAATCGATGCGCTCGATGCCCGCGGCCACAATCTGCACGTCGATGTAGCGCTTGTGCGCCTCGAATTTGCAATCGGAAAACGGCTTCGAATCGTACTCTGCGACGTTCACATACAGTGCATCACCATCGATATCGGTGCGGCCGTTCGGCAATGCGGCCAAATCATGCTCGCGAGCCCATTCAATCGCACGGCGAACGCCCTCGTGCCCGATGGTCGACAGATCGGTGCTTTCGATGTTTCCGAAAATCATGGGATGTCCTTCCTTGTTGCAAATCCCAAACAGGCCAAAGCTGTTTCGGCCAAGCCCATTATAGAAAGCCCCGAACGAATGCCCGCATATATCGTAAAGGCGCTGAATTACTTCAGAAATTCGTGCAGGTCGACATCGCGTATATAGTCGAGCTCGCACTCGCGCCCCTCGGCAACTCGCAGAAATGCATAGCCGAAGCTGCCCGTTGCCGCGGCATCAAAGCGTCGCATCTCGCACACATCGGAAAACTTCGACGTAAACGCCTCGTAGTCGAATTCCCTTTTCGCGCTTTCTGTGTCGGGCGCCGACAGCATCGACATCGTGTACGTCGCGCCGTCACCCGCCGAAAAGTCTGGCTGCTCTTCCCCGAAATATGCCGCATACGTTTGAAAGCCGAACGCATAGCATGCCACGTCGGTGCCGCAGAAACCGGCGAAACGCAGCGGATTGAATTCAATGGGACGCACGGCCCCGTCTTTCACGCGCAGCTCCACGTGAACGGGAAACGAGCGCAGCCCCAGGGCCATTCCGGCCTTTTGCAGCCACGGCGAAAGCACGCCAAGCGCTTCGCCGACGATAGCTCGCGAGGTCATATACAGCTTGTCGCTCGTATCGCCCGCAGACGAAAAATCGTGGCGCAGCACGTTCAACACATGCACCTCGCCGGCCTCGTCATAGAACGCATCGACCGCATATTCCTGCCCATCGAGGTATTCCTCCAGCAAAAACTCGCCCGACCCAATAACGCTATCGGGGTAGCACTCGGCCCAGCGGCGCGCACTGGCATCGACGTCGGCCAAAGCGGCGCGCCATTGGCGCTCGTCCTCAATCACATAGACGCCCATGCTCAAAAAGCCGACGCTCGGCTTCAGCACGAAAGGCTTCGGCAACGCTTCGAAATCGAGATTCGCGAGCTCATCGGCCGAGCACTTCTTGAAAAACATCGGCTCGCCGGCCGCAGCAAGGGCGGCCCGCATCGCGGCCTTGTCTTTGCACACGGCAATTGCATGCAGCACATCGGCGTTGCTCACATGGCGCTCGACCCAGGCGAGCGCATTCTCGGAATTCGTATAGAGCCGCTCGCCCGCGTCGATGCGCCGAACCGCTTCGGCGCCATCCACAAATCGCACGCTCCATCCGCGCGCTGCGGCGCGCGCGAACGGCGACTCGAGCACCGGCTGGGCAGAACGCTCCAACCACTCGAGCATCTGCTTCGAAACATACGGTTCGTCGATGATAACCATTTCAGTCCTTTCCGCCCAAAAAAGGCAACACGAATCTAAGGACCCCTCTTCGAGGCCCCGCAAACTATGGAAAACAGTGATTTAGCGGCGCTCACCGCAAAGCGAAACGAACTCCTGGCGCGAATGCACATCGGTCTTTCGGTAAATGTTGCTCACATGGAAGTTCACCGTACCAGCCGACAAGAACAGCTCCTTTTGAATGGCGGGGCGGCTATAGCCCGCGGCCAGAAGCCGCGCCACATCGCGCTCGCGCTCCGACAGTTCGAAGCGGTCGAACAGCGCATCGAGTGCATCCTCGCCGCATTCGCCATCGGCATCGACATCAGCGCTGTCGGCATCTCCCCCGCGCGCGAGCGCATGGATGTCGACCGACATCACGAAGAAGAACAGGATGGCCAAAAACAAGAACGGCACCATGGGCGGGATGGAGCGGTTGCAGAAGAAGCACAGCTTGATGCCCAGCAGCACGCCGCCCGATATGCCCGCGCCCGCAGCGGCGAAATACCACAGCGCAAGCCGCGTTTTCCCCACCGCGACGCGGCGCAGCACCTCGTCGCTCGCATTCCACGCGAACGCCTGCATAAGCACGATGCACACCGAACACGCCAGACACGCCACCATCTCGACCGAATAGTCGGTGAAGTTGATGTACAGCAGGAAATACCCCACGCACAACACGAGCGCAACCATTTTCGGCACGGCCCCTGGCGAAATGGAGCGCTTGCGAAACACGGCGACGGCAAACATCACCGCCGCCGTCGCCAGCAAAGCTGCCACGATGAGCGGGTACAGCTTGTCGGCAAGCACGCCCTGCTTCCAAGGCTTGCCCACCGTCGTGAAGAATGCGACGTTGGCCCACAGAAGGCCTATAAGCAGAAACGACAGAACGCGATCGCGCAGCGCATCTTTGCCGATGGGCTGCGCCTGCTCGATTTCCTGGCCGATCACGTCATCGCGACGGGCATCGGAAACGGCCAGGGCAGCCGACACCAGGGGAAGCACTGCTGCCGCCAGGACCGAAAACGGTCCCGGAAGGGCGCGCACCACGAAATACATCACGAATGCACCCATCAACGCGGCAGGCACAACGCCATGCACGGCGCCCTTCGACAGGCGCAGCGCCGCCGCGTGCAGCATGAACCACAGAGGGGTCGCGCACATCCCCGCAAGCAGAGCGCCGACAACATAGATAACCAAATTCGAATCTTGCAGATACAAATCCAGGCCCATGACCACAGTGCCCAGCGAGGTTGTCGCGGCGCACACGACACAGGCTGAATTCGAAATCGCGACGGGCTTCTTGCGCGACGCCAGCAACAGCGCCCCCGAGCAAAGCAGCTGGCCGACGAGCGCAATCGCCCAGCACCGGTCGGGCAAGAGCGGCAACTCGCCGCCCGCGGCCAAAACGGGAACGCCATAGAAGAATGCGATGTACAGCCATGCATACAAGCACGCCAACGCCACAGCAAAGCGAGCGCTCTTTCCGCCCAGCATGCTTTTCACGCCGTCTATCGCATTGTCCATATCGCGCCACCCCTTCCGCAATATCGAAATGAGCCTCGGTCTTGCGCAATTGATTGTATTACAAACGCGCCGTAAGAAAATACACGAGACACCGCTTTGAACTGCGATTATTAGAAACCATTGCATTCAAACGGGCGCAAAACGGCGCATCCATTCACTTGAAACGTTCCCACTGGGGCACCCCGTCCCTAAGGTTGAGGCAAGGCAAATGCCTTCATCCAACCACAGGAAGGAGCACTCATGGGGGACAAGAGAACGATTACCCGAAGGTCGTTCTTGGAAGCGGCAGCGGCCATAGGCGCATTGGGGGCGTCGACGTGCATACTTTCCAGCTGCGCCACCAAAGACGCCGAAGAGCGCGACGCGTTCACGACGAGCGGCGACGGCAAGAAGCTCGAGGCGGTCTACGACCCGAAAGACGACAACCTGAGCATCAACCCCGACGTCGTCGTGCGCTACGGATGCTGCATCGGCTGCTACAGCATGTGCGGCAACAGCTTGAAGATCGACAAATCCAGCGGCGAGGTGCTTGGCGAGGGAGGCAACCCCTACAACCCGTCGTGCGCATACCCATATCTCGATACTACCGAGCCTTTGACCGAGGCGTACCGCACCGCGGTGCAATGCCCCGACAAAAAGACGGCCGTCGCCACGGTATGCGCCCGCTCGCAAGCGGCGCTGCAAACCTACTCGCAGCCCGACCGCATCACCATGCCGCTGAAGCGCGCGGGCAAGCGCGGCGAGGGCAAATGGAAGCCCATCAGCTGGGACCAGCTTATTCAAGAGGTATGTGACGGCGGCAAGCTGTTCGAAGAGATTGGCGAAGATACCGAAATCGAGGGCTTCAAAGCGCTGAAATCGGACGAGTTCCTCGTGAAAGACAGCCCAGAATTCGGCACGAAAGCCAACGGCCTGGTGTTTTTCGGCGGACGCGACGACGGGCGCTCCGTCATGGGGGCGCGCTTCTGCAAGGCGGTGGGCACCGCGAACCGCTACAGCCACCACTCGTCGTGCTACGGCGCCGCAGGCATTCAGACCGCACGCGACGGCGGCGACAACCTGAGCATCGATACCGAATACGCCGAATATGCCATTTGGTGCGGCACGTTCCCTGGCGCCAACGGCGACATGCAAACCGACATGAAGCGCGTGATTCCCGCGCTGCAGTCGGGCGATATGAAGATTGACGTGTTCGACCCCTCGCTGGGCAGCGGCGTGGTAACGCCCACGATGGACAACGCCACCTGGTACCCCATCAAAGCGGCCACCAATCCCGCGCTCGGTTTGGGCATGCTGCGCTGGATTATCGAGCACGAAGCCTACAACGCCGATTATTTGGCGGCGCCGAACTATGCCGCGGCACGCGCGCTCGGCTTCAATTCGTGCACCGATGCGAGCTACCTCATCATTTGCGACCAATCCCACGAGCGCTTCGGGCAGCCCATGCGCCCCGAAGATGCGGGGCTCGAGCTGTCCACGGCCGACAACGATTTCGACGACCAGTTCGTCGTCATCGAAAAAGGCACGGGCGCCGCGACCGTCAACCTTGACGCAACGCAAGGCGCCATCAATTTCGAGGGAGAGGTGAACGGCATCAAGGTTCGCACGGCGTTTTGCTACCTGCGCGATGCCGCACGCGAAATGTCGATTCGCGAATGCTCCGAAATCTGCGGCGTCTCCGTCGAGACCATCGAGCGCATATCGAAAGAATTCACCTCGCACGGAACGAAGGCATGCATCAACGGCATGGGCGGCTCCAACTCGCTCAACGGGGCCGACTCCGCAACCATGTTCATCGTGTTGAACGCGCTCATCGGCTCCATCGGCATGAAGGGCGGCATGCTGGCGAAGGGCATCGAATTCAAAAGCAGCGACGACGGGGAGCGCTACCTGCTGTCGACTATCAAAGGCAAGCCGGCGCAAACCGCGAAAGCGAAAATCGACCGCGAATCGTTCGCCTGGACCGACACGAGCGAATACGCGCGCCGCGTCGCCGCCGGCGAGACCGACCCCCAGCCGCTTTTGCCGTGGTACCCGCTCGATGACATCGGCAACTCCGACAATCAAACGCTCATGTCCATCGCGAACTCCTACCCGTACCGCCCCGCCATCATCCTTTCGTGGATGTGCGATACCTTGAAGGCGACGCCAGGCGGCATGCGCGAAGACATCATCGAGAAGCTGAAAGACCCCGAGGTGGTGCCGCTGCATATCGCGTGCGACGTATTCGAGGGAACGCATGCGCATTTGGCCGACTACATTGTTCCCGACACCGTGCCCGAAGAAAGCTGGGGCGTTCAGGGCCATGCCACCTGGTGGCCCCACAAGGGCACGTTCCTGCGTTGGCAATCGTACGAACCCCATTCGCTCGATTTGGGCGACGGGCGCCATGCATGCCTGGAGACGTTTCTGTGCGATGTGGCCGAGCGCTGCGGGTTCCCCGGCTTCGGCGAGCAGGCGATTCCGTCGAAGGACGGCTCTGGGATGCTGCCCCTGCGCGATGCGCCCGATTATTTCCTGAAAGCGTTCGCGAACCTGGCCTACGACGATGGCGAGCCCGTGCCTGAAATCTCAGATGACGAAATCGCGATTCAGGCGCTCGACGAATTGCCCGAATCGTGGAAGCAGTGCGTCGCCGACGACGAATGGCGCCGCGTGCTGTACGTGATTTCGCGCGGAGGCCGCACGGCTTCGGCCGAAAACACGTTCGACGAGGCGGGCCGCGACGTCTACAACGAACCCTACCTCGCGCGATTCTATTCCGACCGCCGCGCGTCGTATAAAAACGCATTCACCGGCGAGGCGTGCCCTGCCGTGTTCGGCTGGCGGCCCGAGCGTTTCAGCGACGGCACGCCAATCGAAGAGGTATACAGCCGCGAGGAATTCCCCTTCAGCTACAACAGCTTCAAACCGCGCTTCCGCTCGGTCAGCATGCTGTCGAATAGCGAAGTCATGCGCGAGATAGCCCCGACGAATTACGTCGAGATGAACGCCGAGGACGCCGCCGAGCTCGGCATCTCAGACGGCGACGAGGTGCGCGTCGAGACGCCCTCGGGCGACGTGATGTACGGCCCCGCCATGCTGCGCGACGGCGTTGTGCGCAAAGGCTTCGCCGCAGCGTTCGGCTATGGGCAAATCGCCTACGGCTCAAGCGAAATGTGCATCGGCGACGAGGTGCGCGCAGGCAATCCCGATATCGCGCGCGGCATCAACGTCGTCCAAATGCAAGACCCCACCATTTCCAACGCGATTTTCCCCATCGCCGAGCCCGAGGCGGGAACGCCGGGACGAAATGGCGGCATGTTCAAAATCACGAAGGCAGAAAGGTAGAGCCATGGCGAACGTACAAGCCGACCCTGCGAAAAAGATGACCATGGTCATCGACCTCGCGCGCTGCGTGGGATGCAATTCATGTGTGCTCAGCTGCAAGATCGAGCACAATGCGCCTACCGACAAGTTCAACACCTGGATCGAAAGCTGGGATTGCGGCGAATACCCGCAGGTGAAACGCGCGAACCTGCCGAAGCTGTGCAACCACTGCGACAACCCGAGCTGCGTGACGGTGTGCCCCACGGGCGCATCGCATAAAACCGACGACGGCATTGTGCTGGTCGACGAGCAGCGCTGCATTGGCTGCAAGTATTGCATGGCCGCTTGCCCATTTTCGGTACGCTGGGCCAACGACGAGGGAACCGTGAGCAAATGCACCTTCTGCGTCGACCGCGCCCGCAACGGCCTTTTGCCCGCTTGCGTGTCGAATTGCCCTTCGCACGCCCGCATGTTCGGCGATTTGAACGACCCCAATTCCGAAGTGTCTCGCGCGCTCGAAAACGCGAACGGCGAAGTGCTGATGCCCGAGCTAGGCATGGGTGGAAACGTGTATTACATCGGGCTTTCGCGCATGCAAAGCCAACCTGTCACGTCCGGCATATGGCACGGCGGCAAAACCGTCGTTGCCCGACCTGAATAGATTGGAGAGATTCGTATGGTTTGGGATGCGCCCATCGCGCTCTATCTTTTCCTCGCGGGCGGCGGCGCGGGACTGTTCTTCTTCGCCGCGTTCTCGCCACGCACCGCCGAGCATCGCGGTTTCCGCCTGTGGAGCCACCTTATCGCGCTTGCCATGGTGGGCGTCGGCCTGGCGTTGCTTATGGTCGACGCGCGCGGCGGACTTTTCCATCCGTGGCGATTCGTGTTCTTGCTCACGAACTTCAGCTCCGTCATGACATGGGGCGTCGTGTTTCTTGCGGCGTTCTGCGTCGTCGACCTGGCGGCGTTGGCGCTCGATTTCTTCAAGAAGAACCCGCCGCGCACGCTCGACATCGTTGGCTGCATATGTTCCGTATGCGTGGCGGCATACACCGGCGTGCTGCTTGGCGCGGCGAATGCGGCCTATCCGCTGTGGGACCCCGTTTTTCTTCCGCTGCTGTTCCTCGTCTCCGCAGGCGGGGCCGGCGCAGCGGTGGCAGACCTGGTTGCAGTCGCGTGTAACGCTCCCGAAACGACCACCTCGAAAACCGAGCGCGCCCATCGCATGCTGCCCTATGCCGAAATCGTCTTGCTTGTCGTATTGCTGGGCATCGTAAGCCTGTCGCCAGCCGGCGCACAATCGGTAGAAGCGCTTACCCGCGGGTCGTATGCTGCCGC
Source organism: Subdoligranulum sp. CAG:314 (assembly GCA_963635715.1). GTDB lineage: Bacteria > Actinomycetota > Coriobacteriia > Coriobacteriales > Eggerthellaceae > Slackia. Next base: position 49,403 of record CAVHFS010000012.1, read on the forward strand.
ATTCTGGATTTTCCTCGTCATCGTCGGCCTGGTGTTACCCGCATGTTTGCAGGCGAGCACCGCGCTGCGTCGCAATAGCATTGCGACGGTGGCGGCAAACACGTCGGCGCTTATAGGCGGCCTTACGCTTCGCCTGCTCATCGTGCTGGCGGCCGTGCCCGTCACGCTGCCGGCGCTCGGGCTCTAACCGACGGCAGAAGGAGGCAAACCTATGCAGGCAACGCGCACCAAACAAGCCGCGACAATATACGAGAGCTTCTTCCAAGCGCTCGCATTCGAACCCACGCCGAATTCGGTCCACACGATGGAGACGATCATGCGGGCGCTCGGCGATGGCGAGCCCGTAAACGAAAATGTCACCGACGCCCGGCTCGCATACGCCGACCGGTTTCTCACTCCGACGTCGGCGCGCTACGTCCCGCCCTTTGAAAGCTGCTTCACGGGAGCGGCGCGCGCCAAAACCGGGTACGCGCCGCTTTACGGGCCGGCCATGACGTCGAGCAGCGCATGCTATGACGCATACGGGTTCGACTACCGCGCGCTGCCAGGCTTCTCGCCGCTTATCGGCACGCTTTCGGCCGACCATCTGGTCGCGCAAATCGCTTTCATGGCAGCGCTCCGCCATCGAGAAAGCGATTTTCCGCACGCCAGGGCTGACGCCGACGCGTTCGCAGCCACGCACTTGCTTCGATGGATGCCTCTCTATGTTGCGAAAAACGAAGCAATTGCAAACGATTACGTCACGCGCGCCGCCCGCGCATTGCTCACCTGGATTCGTCTCGATGCGCAGGGCTAGCAGGCATTGGCATCGCGCAAGCCGCCTTCTTAACGCATACCGCCCGCGCACACCTCCTTATTCCCATGCGCGGGCTCTCTCTACAAGGAAGCCGCCCCTCGGGGCGGCTTCCGCATCTTCAAGAGGAAGCGAGGCTTCCTCGGCTAGTTTTTTTCAATGGCCAGGCCTTCGGCCTCGCCACCGCTTACTTCAAAAGCTCGCGGCCGGCAGCCTCGAGCGCATCGAGCAGCGCATCAGCCGCAACGCGGTCGGCATCTTTCGCGAACACGTAGAGCTTGATCTTCGGCTCGGTGCCGCTCGGACGCACGATGACCTTGTTGCCGCCTTCCACATCGAATTCAACGACGTTCGCTGAAGGCAAACCGTTCACGCCCTCCTCGTAATCGACCGCGGCTTCAACCGTGCGGCCCGCCAGCTCGGCCGGCGCCTCGCTGCGCAGGCGCTCCATAATTCCGCGCATGGTTTCGGCACCCGCAGCGCCCGGGAATGACACCGACACCGTGCGGTTGAGCCACCAGCCGTGCTTTTCGTACAGCGCTCGCATCGCCTGCGCCAGGTTCATGCCGCGCAGCTTGTAATCCTGCGCCATCTGGCAAATAAGCAGGCTCGCATTCACGGCATCTTTGTCGCGCACATGGTCGCCCGAAAGATAGCCATAGCTTTCCTCGAAGCCGAAGATGAAGCGATCAGCCTGGCCGGCATCGGAAAGCTCGGTGATGATATCGCCGATGTATTTGAAGCCCGTTAGGCAGCGTCGCAGCTCAAAGCCGTATTCCGCCGCAAGCGCGTCGACCATGGCGGAAGACACGATAGTCGTTACCGCGACCTTGTCCGACAAGTCTTCGCCGCGCTGGCTGCGCATGCGCGCGATGTAGTCGAGCAGCAGCACGCCCATCTCGTTGCCCGTAAGCAGCGTATAGTCTTCGCCGTCTTTGCAGGCCACGCCCACGCGGTCGGCATCGGGGTCGGTAGCTAACAACAGGTCGGGGTGCACCTGCTCGCACAGGTCAATCCCCTTCTGCATGGCCTCGCGAATCTCGGGGTTCGGGTACGGGCACGTGGGGAAATCGCCATTGGGCTCGCGTTGCTCGGGTACCACGGTCACATCGGCGATGCCGGCGCGCTCAAGCACCGTGGTCACGGGAACCAGGCCCGTGCCGTTGAGCGGCGTGTAAACCAATTTCAGCGGCGCGGAAGCGACCTGCTCGTCGGTCAGATTGCTCACCGATTTCGACAGCACGGCGTCGTAATAGCGCTCCAGCACCGCATCATCAATCCACTTCACCATACCAGCAGCCACGGCCGCATCGAAGTCCATGGTTTTCACGCCAGCAAACTCATCGGTATTCGCAATGGCAGCAGAAATGGCCTTCGCCGCCTCGCTCGTAATTTGGCAGCCGTCGGGGCCGTAAGCCTTGTAGCCGTTGTACGGCGCCGGATTATGGCTGGCCGTCATGCAGATGCCGCCCGAACAGCCCAGATCGCGCACGGCCCACGAAAGCGTCGGCACAGGGGATATCTTCGGGTACACATGCGCCACGATGCCATTCGCAGCCAAAACGGAGGCCGTCACCTGCACGAACAGCTCGCCTTTGTTGCGCGAGTCGCGCGCGATGGCGACGCTCGGGTTTTCGAAATGCGCATTCAGATAGTCGGCGAAGCCCTGCGTTGCGCGACCCACCGTGTAGACATTCATGCGATTCGTGCCCGCGCCCAGCGTTCCGCGCAGGCCCGCCGTGCCGAACGCCAAATCCTGGAAGAACGCATCCACCGCGGCGGAGTCGTCGCCCGCATCGGCCGAAGCCTTCATCTCGGCCAGCTCGGCCGCAAGCTCTTCGTCGGAAACGTTGGCAATCCAACGGTCCAATTCAGCACGCACATCGCGATTTGCCATTTTCTATCTCCTAACACCAAAGCAGCTTTTCGCATCGCAATCAAGGCACAGCCGTTCGCCGCGTTAGACGTGCGCTTACGCAAGATTCCGCACGTTGAAATGCCCAGTGGGCATTTCAATCTCAAACTTCTGCGCCCGAGCGGGCGCGTTGCCGCTCGGCAAAGCCGAGGCGGCAACCGCGAGCCAGGACCTGCCCGAAGCGGAAGCGCATGTCTAACGCGGCGAACGACAGGTCGCCTTTACTTTCCTTCGTCTCCCGCGTCAAGAAACTTCTTGCGCGTCACGAAATTCCACACCATGACGATCGCCGTGGCGCCGATTTTCGTAATAAGGTAATGGATGTGCAGCAGTTCGACGCCTGCCCACATGCACACGTTGTTGATGATAAGGCCAATAACCGAAAGCACCACGAAGATGATGAACTCTCGACGGCGGCTCATGCCTTCTTTGTGGGTGAACACATAGCGCATCGACGCCGCGTAGTTGAACACCACCGAGACGGTGAACGAAATCGTGGCCGACACCAAATAGTTCACGCCGAAAGCCTCGGTGAGCAGCGCCAGCAATCCGTAATCGATGACGAATGCGATAACGCCCACCACACCGAATTTCATGATTTGCGCTAATAGTTTCTGCATATATCTCCTTCCGCCGGCCTAACGGCCGTCGGCAGTCGCCGACGCCAAGCATATCATCCGCCCAGACGCCAGACGGGTTCTTTACGTCCAGAACTGGAACGTCTCCAGCAGTCCCTGGTATGCCCAGGGATACGCGTCCGACACCCAGCCCGTCTCGGCCGTCACGCACAAAAGCACCGTATACGCCACACCCACCGCGACCACGACGGGCAACACGCGCACGAATACCGCCTGCGATTTCGAAGCGACCTCGATGTTCTCATTCACGATAAACAGCAACAGCACCGCCGCCATCAGGAACATGATGCTGAAATCGGCGAAATAGCGCTGCAAAATGCCCGCCATTTCCGCGTCCGCCACAGCGATGAGCACACCCGTACCGATGAGCACGCCGATAACGCCTGCGACCGTGCGCGTTTTGCGCTGCTTGATGCGCAAGCTCAGAATTCGACGCGCGAACGGCAGCACCCACAAGATGGGCAGCACCGCGAAAATGCCGCCGAACGTGGCCTCTTTCACCGTTTGGCCCAAATAGGTGGAATCGAACGTCACAGCCTGCAGATACGGAAACACGCCCGTGGTCGCCGGCGTTTGGAACAGGTATGCGAACAGCGCGGGCGCGATGCGTCCCACCGACATGCCGCGCTTGGTCATATCGTTCACCGTGAGGTTGTAATTCGCCCCGAAATCGAACAGGCTGCCGAAACGCGCCTTGTTGTACCACATGATGCATGCGCACACCACGATATAGGGCGCGATAAGGCACGCGAACTGCCGAGCGCCGGCCACGGTGCGAATGCGCCCTTCCGTGATGTACATACGCCAGAACAGCGGGAACGCCAGAAAGCTCAGCAGCACGAGTTGCGGGCGACACCCGACGACGAGCGCCATGCATAGCGAGCCCGCCAAGTAGAAGCCTTCGGGGCGATCGTGGCTGCGGCCCAGCATCCAAAAGTACAAGCCCCATACCGAGAACGCGAGCGCCAGCATGATGGGCAGCGAATAGAACGTGGGGAACTTCAGCAAATACGGCATGCCGCAGCATGCCACGACGGCGATTTGCAGCAGCAGAAACACGCCGATGGTCATGCGCTTGAAATGGTAGCGCGCGAAACGGTCGAGCAGCGCGGAAAGGCCCGCTATGAAAAACAGCATACCTATGAGCACGCCGATGGCCGTGGGGAAATTCGCGCCCGTCAGCACGTAGAACGGCAAATAGAAGATGAGCACCGGCACCACGCCGAAATACACGTAGTAATGCCCGTCGTAATAGGCGGTATCCCACAGATAATTCTCGCCGGTTTCCTTAACCAGCTGGTCGCGCGCGCCGCGGTCGTAGGGATCGTCCATGTTCTGCAGCCAATTGGGCGGCTCTTCTTCCAGATAGAGCTTGCCCTTCGTCATCGATTTGGCGAGCTCGGCGTATTGCTGGGCGTTGTCGCCGCCGCATTCGAACACGTTCACGATGCTCACGCCATCCCATGAGCCGGAATTGTAATGCTCGGTCGCCACGCCGACGAGATTCGTCCCGAAGAGCAGAAACGCCGAGCCGACCGTCATCTCCACCGCCGCCACGCCGATTACGGCGATCTTGGTGCGGCGAGGATGCTCGCGCAGCGATGTGCGATACAGGCTCGATTTCGGACGGAAGGCATATATGAGCGCCATGACGCACGCCGCGAACAAAAACCGATCGCGGTTGAAATTGAACGGCTCGGGCGCATTCAGGATGATCTTCGACAGATACAGCGGGTAGGTGACCTTCGTCTCGCCGTCGTCAATACCCAGCTGAATGCGCAGCTTATATACCGACCCCGACGCATTGATATTGAGGTACTTGCTCTCGTCGTTGTTCGTGGCCACATAGGTCACGGGCACGCCCGAGGTGTATTCGTCGTCGTCGAAATACGTGGAGTGGGCATCGTCGGTGAACCAGATTTTCACCGGCACGTTTTGCGCCGACTGATTGCCCGAGAAATCGAGCTTTATATTGTGCACGGGAACGCCGATGTAGTCGAACTCAATCGTGTTGTCGATGGCCGACACGCGCAAGCGCTCATCGGAGGTCTCCTGCAGATTCGACTGCTCGTTGAGCGTGATCGATTCCCATCCGAGGCTTCGCCAATGGTTGAAGTTGAACACCACGATCTCAAGCGCCGCGGCGCATAGCAAAATGACGCAGGCGACCTTAGCGAAATGCCGCAACTGCGCATGGTGGGTGGCGATGAAATCGCGCAACAATGTCATGAAAGCACGCATGGAGGGCATTATACCCAAGGCTGCACCGCGAAAGCGCGCCCGTGAACAGGCTCCCATATGCGACACAAAAAGCCGATGCCGAGAACGAGCGAGGAGCTAGGAAACGATACCAGCCCCCACGATATGCCGCCAAAACACGAAAAGCGTCTCCCCGAAGGGAGACGCTTTTCTCATTCTTGAATAGCCGCTTCGAAAAGGGGCTCGCCCTCTACAGGCCCAGCAAAGCCTTCACGTCGGCGTAGACGGTATCGACCGGACGATCGCCGTCGACAGACTTCAGCAGACCCTTGCCCTTGTAGTAGTCGATAAGCGGGCTGGTGCTCTTCGCGTACACATCGAGGCGATTGCGTACCGTAGCCTCGTTGTCGTCGTCGCGCTGATACATCTCGCCCGAGCATTTGGGGCAAACGGAGTCGGCCGAAGTGCCAGTGTAGCCGCATTCCTTGCAGCAGCGGCGATCGGTAAGGCGCTTGATGATGACCTCGGGGTCAACATCAACGAGCAAGGCGGAATCAAGCGGACGCTCGAGGCGAGCGAGCATATCGTCAAGGGCAACCGCCTGCGCCGTGGTGCGCGGGAAGCCATCCAAGATGAAGCCCTTCTCGCAGTCGGGCTCGCGCAGACGCTCGTCCATGAGGTCGATGATCAGGCCGTCGGGAACCAAGTCGCCAGCGTCCATGTAGCTTTTGGCCTTCTTGCCCAGTTCGGTCTGATTCTTCACGGCGGCGCGCAAAATATCGCCCGTCGAAATATGGGGCGTGGAGAATTCTTCGACCAATTTGGCGGCCTGCGTGCCCTTGCCGGCGCCCGGAGCGCCCAACAACACGATGTTCATTCGTAAGTCCTTTCAACTTATGCAGTGGCCACATTGTACCAAGCCGCAACAGCGCAACGGCGAAAACCCAGACAATGCGCTCATATCGCCGCATAGGGCAGCAAAGACACCTGTCGGACGCGGCGCGCTCAGAAGCCTATTTCGCGTTGCGCTCGTACAGATCCCACAGGCCCTTCAGCAACAAATTCGGGTCGTGCACAATCGTGCGACGGCATGCAGGCACAATCATGCGGCTTATCCCTCCCGTGGCGACTGCCGTCACAGGTTCGCCCAGCTCATCGGCTATGCGATCGATCAAGCCATCGATGGTCGCAGCATTGGAATAAAGCACTCCCGAGTGCATACACTCGATGGTGTTCTTCCCTATGAGGCCCTTGGGCTTTTCGAATTTGATGAAAGGCAGCTGCGAGCATTGCGCGGTTAATGCGTCTTGGGAAATCACCACACCGGGATAGATGATCGAGCCGATATACGTGCGGTCGCCCGTGAGCACCGAGCATGTCGTCGCCGTGCCCATATCGAAAATGGCCAGCGCGCCGGTATAGTCGTTCACCGCCGCCGCGGCGTCGGCGATCATATCGACGCCCAAGCGTTCGGGCGTATCCATGTCGATGCGAAAGCCCAGGTCCATCTTGTAATCCACCACGAGCGGCTCAAGGCTCGTCTTAACGCGCACCGAAGCGACCACCGACTCGGTGAGTTCGGGCACGACCGACGAAATGACCGCCCCCGTCACATCGGTGAAGTCGAAGCCATGCATGGCAACCAAAGCCTCGAAGCCCTCCATGAATTCGCGCACCGTGCGGCGCTTATCGGTGGGAAAGCGCAGCTGGCTTGCGAGCTCGCCACGCTCGGGCATAAGACCCATCACGACATTGGTATTGCCGATATCGACCGTAAGCAGCATGGATTATTCCTCCCCCATCGAGGCGGGCAGCGGACTGAGCGAGAACAGCTCGGTAAGCAGCGCGTCGGCCGCCTCGGCCTTCGAGAGCAAAGGCAAATCGAGTTCGCGACCCCGAGAGATAAGCGTAAGGTGGTTCGTATCGACGCCGAAGCCCGCACCTGCCTCGCGCAGGCTGTTCGCGCAGATCATATCGACGTTTTTGCGAATAAGCTTGCCGCGGGAGTTCTCCAGCACGTTGCATGTCTCCATGCTGAAACCGCACAATCGCTGGCCTGCCACCCGATGCGAGCCGAGCCACGAAAGAGTGTCGGGCGTGCGCTCGAGTTCTATCGTCATACTGCCGTCTTTTTTCTTCATCTTCTCGCTGGCCACATTCGCAGGACGATAATCCGCCACGGCGGCCGCGGCGATAATCGCGTCGCATTCCCCATGACGCCCGCTCACCGCTTCGAAGAGGTCTTGCGCGCTCACGACGGAAACGAGATCCACGCCTTCGGGGGTGTCAAGCGAAACAGGACCGCTGACCAACGTCACTCGCGCGCCCCGATCGCGCGCTGCCTCGGCAATGGCGTAGCCCATGCGACCGGTGGAATGGTTGGAAATGAAGCGCACCGGATCGATGGCCTCCTGCGTAGGGCCAGCCGTCACCAAAATGCGCACGCCTTCTAAATCGCGCTTCGGCGCATCGTCCATATCGAACTCCCCCATTCGACAACCTTTTAAACCACTGCATTATAAACAAGTAGGACCTTAAGGTGGGACAGCCGTCCCTATGGCAATCGCCCCGCAATAAGAAAAGCCGCGATTGCGGCTCTTCAGTCTAGCTCATATCCTCCAGGCGACCGTGCTTCTCATAGCGCGTGACACGCGAGATTTTGTTGTCGTCGTCAACGAACACCACACGCGGAGGGTTGGCGGGAACCTCCTCGGGCGACATCTGGCAATAGCACATGATGATGACCTTATCGCCCACCGAGACATTGCGAGCCGCGGCGCCGTTGAGGCAGATCATGCCCGAACCAGCTTCGCCGGCGATAACATACGTCTCGAAGCGCTGTCCGTTGTTCACGTCGACGATCTGCACCTTCTCGTATTCCAAGATGCCAGAAGCCTGCATGAGGTCTTCGTCGATGGTAATGCTTCCCACATAATCGAGCTCCGCCTGCACAACGGTAGCGCGATGGATCTTACCTTTAAGCATACTTAGTTGCATACGTATTCCGTTTCTGTTTTATCTCGAACACCGCTTGCAGTCCGGCTCGGGCGCACCGTCCAAGGCCACGCCGGGCTACCGTTCGCTTCGCTCACTATGCGCCCGCCTGGCTGCGTTTCATATTAAAAAGAAAACAAGTATGAACGCAGACGACCTTTGACGGTGCGCCCGAGCCAGACCGCAAGCTTATACCAATAGGTTGGCGGCGCGGACATGCGATTCCGCAAGATTCCGCACGAGCCGAAAGCCACTTAATGTGGCTTTCGTGCGAGCCAGGACCTGCCCGAAGCGGAGGCGCATGTCCGCGCCGCCAACCCAGCAGGACCGCTCCACCTATCCTTCGTAAATAAAGTTATCAATCAAGCGCGTCTTGCCGATGTAGACCGCCATAGCCACAAGCACTGGGCCGTCAATCACCTCGACGGGCTCGATGGAATCCCACGACACCATCGAAACATAGTCAATTTTCGCCAAAGGCTCGGCCGAAATCAGCGCGCTCATCGCGTTCGTCACAGCGGCGGCGCTTTTCTCGCCTTCCGCAACCAGCTTCTGACCCAGCTTCACGGCCTGCGAAAGCACCAATGCCGCCTCGCGTTCATCCGCCGACAAATACGTGTTGCGCGAGCTTTTCGCCAGGCCGTCCGCCTCGCGGACGATGGGGCAACCCACAACCTCCACGTTCATATTCAAATCGCGCACCATACGGCGAATCACAGCGAGCTGCTGGGCATCTTTCTGGCCGAAATACGCACGATCGGCCATGGAGATATTCATGAGCTTGTTCACCACCGTGCACACGCCGCGAAAATGGATGGGGCGGCTTTTTCCGCAGAGCTCTTTGGTGACGGCCGTCATGTCGATGAACGTGCAGGCGTCTTCGGCATACATCTCGGAAGGCTCGGGATGGAACACGAGCGCCGCGCCAGCCGCAGCGCACAGTTTCGTGTCCGACTCAAAATCGCGCGGATAGCTCGCCAAATCTTCATTGGGGGCGAACTGCGTAGGATTCAAAAACACGCTCACCACCACGCGATCGTTCTCGGCAACCGCACGCCTGATAAGACTCTCATGTCCTTCGTGCAGATACCCCATCGTAGGCACCAAACCCACGCTGAGCCCTTGCTTCTTCCATTCGCGAACCTGCGATTTTGCCTCTTCAACGGTATAGGCGATTTCCATTGGTCTTCTTTCTTCGTCGTTCGGGCCTAACGCCCCTGGCAATAATCGAATAGCCGCGTCTCATCTTCGACACGCGGCGAAATGCTTCCTAGTACAGCTTCTCGAGCACGTCGTCGCTTATCTTGTACGTATGCTCTTCCGTCGGAAACGCCCCCGAGGCTACTTCCGCGGCATAGCTGGAGAACGCCTCGCGCATTACCCCGCCCACATCGGCATAGCGCTTCACGAACTTCGGGGTGAAGTCGCTGAACATGCCCAGCATGTCCTGATACACCAGAATCTGGCCATTGCAGCCAGCTCCTGCCCCGATGCCGATAGTCGGAATGGAAACCGCATCGGTGATCATCTGAGCGAGCGCGGCAGGAACCGCCTCTATGACCACGGAGAACGCGCCCGCCTCTTCGACGGCTTTCGCGTCGGCGAGCAAAGCGCGCGCGGCCTGCTCGCTTTTTCCCTGAACCTTGAACCCGCCGAACACATTGATGGATTGCGGGGTGAGGCCGATATGCCCCATCACGGGAATCCCCGCTTTCACGATTGCGCGAATTTGCTCGGCCACGCGCACGCCGCCTTCGAGCTTCACGGCCCCGGCGCGCCCCTCTTTCATCAGACGCCCCGCATTGCGTACAGCCTCTTCAACCGACACTTCGTAGCTCATGAAAGGCATATCGACGACGACCAGCGCGTTTTTCGCGCCGCGCGCGACGGCCGCTCCGTGATGGATCATATCCTCCATGGTCACCGACACGGTATCGTCATAACCGAGCACCACATTCCCAAGCGAATCGCCCACAAGAATGCCGTTGATGCCCGCCTCATCTTCAAGCCTCGCCGTCGAATAGTCGTAAGCGGTCAGCATAGAGAGCTTCTCGCCCTTCGCTTTCGCCGCAGCGAACGTAGCTGCTGTATTCTTCATGCCCACATGCGTTCCTTTCCCCATGTTCGGCTACCTTGCCTGCCGTTATTTGCGCGCTGCGCGAAGCACATTCGCCAGCTGCGAATAATCCCTATCGGGGTGCTTTGCCGCTGCCAATTCCACCAAGATGCGCGAAAGCGCCGTATATGCATCGCGTTGCTTCAGCAGCGTGGGATCGTTGCCGAACGCAACCAGATGTTCCACCACCGTTGAAACGTCGTTGCGTTCGATGGGTCCCGTAAGAGCCTTGCTTGGTCCAAGCGCGGCGGTTGCCTCGCAGTTGCCCAGAAACAGAGGCCGAAGCGCTGCCGCGGCCTCGTCGGGAGCGAATCCGCATCGTTCGAGTATGGTCTGCGCGCTTGCGAAAAGTCCTACGACCAAGTTGCTCGCGCAAACAGCCGCAGCATGGTAGAGCGGCTTATCGGCCGAATCGATTTCCTTATGCCGAACGCCGCAGGCATCAAGCACGTCGGAGACCGTAGAGACGGCCGCCGAATCACCCTCAAGAGTAAACAGCGCCGAGGCGAGAGTCTCTTGATTGGCGCCGCTTTCAGAAACCGCAAACAGTGGGTGCACCGAAGCCGCGCTCACACCGTACTCGGCGGCGTCAGCGAACACGGAAGCTGGTAAGGCGCCCGAACAATGGCACACAACCTTCCCGAACAGGGCATCGAAAGCGGCATCGCCGTACGAAGCCACCAGAAGTTGCCAAATATCGGCGATAGCGTCGTCGGGCACCGTGAAGAAGACCATGTCCGAATGCGCCATAACCTCAATCGCCCCGTCGAAAACGCGCGACGAGGTGCTCGCCGAAGCGGCGATAGCGTCTTCGGCGAGCAGCGAACTATATCCAGAGACGCAGACGCCTTTGCTTGCGAAAAGCCCGCCGAGGGCTTTGCCGACTTTGCCAGCGCCAACGAAGCCAACGCGCACATTCGACTCTGCCATGTCGCACCCCTTTCTAGCCATCGCCCAACAAGGCAAGCATTATGGGAATCGCACGCAACCATTTCCATAAACAAGTTCGCATTCCCTTACATTCCCCCACCGATTCACTACAATTTTTTTACAACAAAAAGGCCCCCATGAAGGGAGCCCAGGAGAGCAACAACCTAACCAGAAGAGCAAACGTCAGCGAAAACGGCCCTGGCGAGTCGGATTGGCCTGAAAGAGGAGCGACGCGTACTTCGGTACGCGAGCGACGATTGAAAGCCAAGCCGGCCGCCAGGGCCGTTTGCAGCGTCGACAAAAAATGCGGGCCGATAGGCCCGCATTCATCAACTACTTGAAGAAGCCGTCGTAGTTGTACATCTTGAGCTGGCTTTCGAGCTTGCTCATGGTATCGAGGGCAACGCCAATCATAATGAGAATCGAAGTGCCGCCGAATGCCTGAATGAGCTGGTTGTTCGTAAAGAAGAACAAGATGGAGGGAACCACAGCAATCAGCGCGATGAAGATGCCGCCAGGCAGCGTCACGCGGTTGATCACGTTCTTGATGTATTGCGTCGTCGCCGAACCAGGACGCACGCCAGGAATGAAGCCGCCCTGCTTGCGCAGATTGTCGCTCGTCTCTTCGGGGTTGAACACCATCGAGGTGTAGAAGTACGCGAAGAAGACGATGAGCACCAGCGTGAGAATCCAGTTGATCCAACCCGTCGACATCGCATCAGCAGCAGCGGTAAGCCAATCGATGTTGAAAAGCGCCGCAATCTGAGCAGGGAAATAAATCAAGCAGCTCGCGAAGATGATAGGGATAACGCCGGCAGCATTCACCTTCAAAGGAATGTAGGTGGACTGCCCGCCCATCATTTTGCGACCCTGAACGCGCTTGGCGTAGTTCACAGGAATTCGACGCTGAGCGCGCTCGACGAAGATAATCGCCGGGATGCACAGCAGCACGACCGCGATGATAAGCACCGTGACCGCGATTCCCATGCCCGTATCGCTCATGAGGCTCACGCTGCTGAAAATCGCAGAGGGAACGCGAGAAACGATAGAGACGAAGATGATCAGCGACATGCCGTTGCCGATGCCGCGCTGGGTGATGAGTTCGCCCATCCACATGATGAAGGCGGTTCCAGCGACCAGCGTGAAGACGACGATGATGTCGGTGACGACCTCGGGGATTTCGCTCGTGAACACAACGCCGTAGGCGGAGCTCTTGAAGAGGAAGAGGTAGCCGATGGCGTTAATCAGGCCAAGGCCCAGCGTGAGAAAACGCGTGACCTGGGTGATTTTGCGACGGCCCGTCTCGCCTTCCTTCGCCCAGCGGCCCACTGCAGGAATAACGCCCTGCATGAGCTGCATGATGATGGACGCGGTGATATAAGGCATGATACCCAACGAGAACACCGAGAAATTCGACAACGCGCCGCCCGTGAACAAGTCGAGCATGGTCATGCTCACGCCGCTCGAGGCGAAGGCGTCTGAGAACTCTTTGAAGGGGATGCCTGGCACCGGCACGTATGCGCCGAAGCGATACAGTGCCAGAATACCCAAGGTGAACAAGATCTTCTTTCGAAGTTCGGGCACCTTGAACGCATCGATGATGGACGTTAGCAAGACTGCTCGACCTTTCCTCCAGCTGCCTCGATCTTAGCGACGGCCGCAGCGGAAATCTTGTCAACCTTAACGGTCAGCGGCTTGGTGATTTCGCCACCAGCAAGAACCTTAACCGGGGTGTCGAGCTTCTTGATGATGCCCTTCGCCTTCAAAGATTCGGCATCGACGACGTCGCCAGCCTCAAATTTGCGCTCGAGACGGGAAACGTTGACGGGAGCGTACTCGACACGGTTGAAGTTGCGGAAGCCAGGGAGCTTCGGCAGACGCATGGCCAAAGGAGTCTGGCCACCTTCAAAGCCGGGGCGCTTGCCGCCGCCAGCGCGGGAAAGCTGACCATTCATGCCGCGGCCAGCGGTTTTGCCATGGCCCGAAGCAGGACCGCGGCCAACGCGCTTGCGCTTTTTCGTAGAGCCCTCTGCGGGCACCAAGTCTTTGATTTCCATGATGAATCCTTTCGCTTTTCGGGCGGGGCTTTCCCGCCTTCGCCGGCAGCTCGCTCGCCGGCAAACTACATTCTTGCTTGCGGGCACACGAATGCCCATTTGCGCAAGCTTGTAAAGGATACAAAAAAGGGGCCGCTCGCACAAGACGAGAGACCCCTCAATTCACAGGCCAAACACCTATCAGCCACGCAACGCAGCACGTGCCGTCGGCCGAGCCCTCGCCTGAGACCCTCTGGGCTTCAAACTTGATTTATTCAAAATGAAGCGAAAGAGCGAGGCCCATAGTGAGCGCAAGCGAACGGTAGCCGAGCGCGGTCTTGGGCGAGGGCTCGGCCGACGGCACGTGCGAACAGGATGATTTAGGCGGCTTTCGCAGCCTTTGCAGCCTTGCGTGCCTGCTTGCGACGCTCCATGGCATCCACGCACACGGCGCAGCTCTGATCGCCCGTGATATTGACGGTCGTGCGCATCATGTCCAAAATACGGTCGACGCCGGCCACGAGCGCGATACCCTCAACGGGCAAGCCGACCGACTCCAAAACCATGGCGAGCATGATCATGCCCGAACCGGGAACGCCAGCGGTTCCGATTGAGGCCAAAACGGCCGTGAGCACGATGGTGCACTGCTGGCCAATCGTAAGATCGATTCCAAAAACCTGAGCAATGAAGATTGAGCAGACGCCCATGTAAATCGAGGTTCCGTCCATATTGATGGTCGCGCCAAGCGGCAGCACGAAACTCGATATTTCGTTTTTCACGCCAAGCTTTTTGGAACATTCCATATTGATGGGCAGCGTTCCAACCGAAGAAGCCGAGGCGAACGAGAACGTCATTGCCTGCATCTGGTCCTTGAAAAACCTCAGGGGGCTCATTTTCGCGATAATCTGAACCAGCCCAGAATAGACGACCACCATATGCAGAATCATGGCAAGATAGGCGACGACGATGAGCTTGAGCAAGGGCAGCAAGATATCAGGGCCGTTGCTCGCGATAACTGGCGTGATCAGGCCAAAAACGCCGAACGGCGCGAAGCAGATGATGCCGTGCATAATCTTTATGCAGACCTCGTTCATGCCATTCACGAAATCGACGACGGGCTGGGCCTTTTTCCCAGCAGCCATAATGCCAAACCCGAAGAACAGCGCTATGACGATGACCTGGAGCATCGTTGCATCGGCCATGGGCTCGATAATGTTGCCAGGGAAGATATTTACGATGGTATCGATGAATGACGGCGCCTCTTTCGCTTCGTAGGTGAGCTCTTCAAGCGGCAGCGTATAGCCGCTGCCCACGCTCAGCAGATTGGCGATCACGAGACCAATCACAATAGCGCAGGCCGTCGTGAGGAGGTAATACACGATGGTCTTGCCGCCAATGGCGCCGACGCGCTTGATGTCCGAAAGAGAAATCACCCCCGCCGTCATCGAGAAAATGACCAGAGGCACGACGATCATCTTAATCAGGTTCAGAAAAACCGTGCCGAAAGGCTTGATGTAGGTCGTTGCGATATCGGCATTGCCTTGCAGCGCGATGCCCGCGACAACGCCAAGTGCAAGCGCGATGAAAATCCACGTCGTAAGCGAAAGGCGCTTGTACCAAGGCGAGCCTTCGTGAGATGCCGATACTTCCTCAGCGGTTTCGCTAATTTCCTGTTTGGCCTCGCGGCCCAAATCGCCAAGATCGCCCATGCGATTCCCTTCCGACTATGAAAACAAAGCCGTCGCGCTTCCGCGCAACAAAGACGCGCTGGCTCCAAATGAGACAACACCTCGTCCATTTTACTGAAAGCACTGGCCAATACATGTTAAAACCGTTCGCCGGCGGCGAACGAAAACAAGGTCGAAACAGAAAAAGACCCGCTCCGAAGAGCGGGCCTTCAATCGAAAGAACTTAATCTTCGACGACCTCGATGAGGTGCTTGACCTTGAAGATCATGCCTCGAACGGACGGATTGTCCACCTGGTCGACGGTGCGACCAATTTTTCCGAGACCGAGAGCCTTCAGGGTTTTGCCCTGGTCGGCCGGACGGCCGATCGCGGAGCGAACCTGGGTGATGTGAAGAGTCTTCGCTTCAGCCATGATTACGCCTCCTTCTTTTCGGACCAGCCATAAATCTGGCCAACGGTCATGTTGCGGCGCTCAGCAACCTCGGTGGGGGCGGAAAGGCCCTTGAGGCCCTCGGCGGCAGCCTTCACGATGTTCATCGCGTTGGAAGAGCCGAGAGATTTACCGAAAACGTTCTTGAAGCCAGCAAGCTCGAGGAGCGCACGAACCGGGCCACCAGCGATGATGCCGGTACCAGGGGCAGCGGGCTTGAGGTACACGCGGCCCGCGCCGAACTCGCCCATGATGTCGTGAGGAAGCGTACGATCTTCGTTCATAGGAACGCTGAACATATTCTTCTTGGCGTCTTCGATGCCCTTCTTGATGGCGATAGGCACTTCCTGAGACTTGCCCATGCCGACACCGACGTTGCCTTCGCCATCGCCAACGACGACGAGAGCCGTCAGACCGAAGCGACGGCCACCCTTGACGACCTTGGAAACGCGGTTGATGTAGACCACGCGCTCCTGAAGCTCAGGAACGGCGGACTGCTTCTTTTCTTCTTTGCGAGGAGTCATATCCTAACCCTTTCCTAGAACTTCAGGCCAGCGGCGCGAGCGCCATCGGCCAAAGCCTTGACGCGGCCGTGGTAGAGGTTGCCACCGCGGTCGAAAACGACCTCGGTGATGCCAGCCTCGATGGCCTTCTTGCCGGCGATCTCGCCCATAGCGGCAGCGCCCTCGACGTTAGCGCCCGACTTGCCAGTGGCCTTGAAGGCCTCGCCAAGGGTGCTCTCGCCGCAGATGGTCACATGAGCGACGTCGTCAACGAACTGCACGTACAGGTTCGAGTTGGAACGGGTTACGCAAAGGCGCGGGCGAGCGGCGGTGCCAGAAACCTTGCCGCGAACGCGACGATGGCGACGAGCCAGCCCAGCCTGCTTCTTCTGGAGTTTCTTCATCTTCTATCCCTTCAGACCTTTAAGCTACTTGTCGCTCTTGGCGGCCTTGCCGAGCTTGCGGCGAACCTGCTCGCCCTCGTAACGGATGCCCTTGCCCTTGTAGGGTTCCGGCGCGCGCCACTTGCGGATGACGGCAGCGGTCTGACCGACCTGCTGCTTGTCAGCGCCAGCAACGGTGATGTGGGTCTGGTCAGGCACGACGAAGGTAATGCCTTCGGGAGCCTCGACGACGACCGGGTGGGAATAGCCAAGCTGAAGTTCCAGATTGGTGCCCTTCAGAGCAGCACGATAGCCAACGCCCACGAGCTCGAGTTTCTTCTCGAAGCCAGCGGAAACGCCGACAACCATGTTGTTGATGAGCGAACGGGTCAGACCATGGAAAGCGCGGGCCTCGCGGGAGTCGTCGGGACGGCTCACGATGAGCTCTTCGCCTTCCTGGGCAACGGAGAGCATGGGGTTGAACTCATAGGAGAGCTCGCCCTTCGCGCCCTTCGTCGTGATTTTGTTTCCGTCGATGGTAACGGTAACTCCGGCAGGAACCGGAATGGGCTGTTTGCCGATACGTGACATAGTAAGCTCCTTCCTTTCCTACCAGATGTATGCGATAACTTCGCCGCCGACGCCGGCCTTGCGAGCGTCGCGGTCGGCCATAACGCCTTTGGAGGTGGATACGATAGCGGTGCCCAAACCACCCAGAACGCGGGGCAGCTCGTCCTTGCCAGCGTAAATACGCAGGCCGGGCTTAGAGATGCGCTTGATGCCGCGGATGGTCTTGGCCTTTTTCTCGCCGTACTTCATCGTGATCTCGAGGATATCGCGGGGCGAGTTCTCGATAATCTCATAACCCTTCACATAACCTTCCTCGGTCATGATGCGGGCGATTTCAACGAGCTTCTTCGAAGACGGCATCGAAACCGTCTCCTTGCCCGCAGAGTTGGCGTTACGCACGCGCGTAAGCATATCTGCGATCGGATCGTTAATGGTCATTTGATTCTCCTTTGGTTCGTGATGAGCTCAGCCGGAGGTACGCAATGACGCCCGTGGCGTGTGCGCCTTACCGGCAAGCGCCTGACGTGGGCTTACCAGGAAGCCTTGGTCACGCCTGGCAGTTCGCCCTTGCTAGCCAACTCACGCAGGCACACGCGGCACAGACCGAACTTGCGATACACAGAACGCGGACGGCCGCAGCGGGTGCAGCGGGTGTAGGCACGAGTCGAGAATTTCGGCTCGCGTTTAGCCTTGGCGATCATCGATTTTTTTGCCATGCTTTCCTTCTTTCCTCTATCTCCACTCGGATTTTGCCGAATGAATCACTATTTCTTGAACGGGAAGCCGAGCGCGTCGAGAAGCGCCTTGGCATCCGCGTTGTTTTCGGCAGTGGTGACGAAGGTGATGTCCATGCCGCGGGTGCGATCGATCTTATCGTACTCAATCTCGGGGAAGATGAGCTGCTCGGTGATGCCGAGGGTGTAGTTGCCACGGCCGTCGAAGCTCTTCGGGGAAATACCACGGAAGTCGCGAACGCGAGGCAGGGCCATGGACAGCAAGCGGTCCAGGAACTCCCACATGCGGTCGCCACGCAGGGTGACTTTGCAGCCGATGGCCTGTCCCTCGCGGATATGGAAGCCCGCGATGGATTTCTTGGCGCGAGTAACGCAAGGCTGCTGGCCTGTGATGACGCGCATGTCGTTCATGGCCGCATCGAGCTGCTTGGAATCGGACGCGGCTTCGCCGACGCCCATGTTGACGACGATTTTCTCAAGGCGAGGAACCTTGTTGATGTTGTCGATCGACAGCTCGCTTTCAAGCTTGGAAACGATCTCTGACTTGTACAGTTCTTTCAGGCGAGGAGTAGCCATTTGTAAGTTTCTCCTTTGTCGATGAATTAAACACAGGATTACCGACCCTGCGTCCCTGCCCGCCTAAGGCAGCCAGGGCCATATTCTACACGGCTAAGGCGCTTCCCACAGAAAATCCGCAGGAAGCGCCTCATTATCAATGGTTATTCAACCGATTGCATCGACTAATCGATGTCTTTGCCGCATTTCTTGCAAACGCGAACCTTTTTGCCCGCGTCGTTGATGCGCTTGCCAGTGCGAACCGGCTTGCCGCAAGAGGGGCAGACCAGCATCACGTTGGAAACGTGAATGGGGGCCTCCATGGAAATGATGCCGCCCTGCGGGTTCTGCTGGGTGGGGCGAACGGCCTTCTTAACGATGCCGCAGCCTTCGACGACCACGCGGTTGCGGGTGGGAACCGAGCGCAGGATTACGCCCTGCTTGCCCTTGTCCTTACCAGCGATAACCTGAACCTTGTCGCCTTTTTTGACCTTCATGCTGTTCATGCTCTGTGCACCTCCCTTAAAGCGTCTCGGGTGCCAGAGACACGATCTTCATGTACTTCTTATCGCGCAGCTCGCGAGCGACAGGGCCGAAGATACGAGTGCCCTTCGGGGCGCCGGAGTTGTCGATGAGAACGGCGGCGTTCTGGTCGAAGCGAATGTAGGAGCCGTCCTTGCGACGGACTTCCTTCTTCACGCGAACGATGACGCAACGAACGACATCGCCTTTCTTGACGTTGCCGTTGGGAGCGGCCTCCTTGACGCTGCAGATGATGACGTCGCCAAGGCCCGCGTAACGGCGCTTGGAGCCGCCGAGGACCTTGATGCACTGCACCTTGC
>CAVHFS010000013.1:0-66038 GCA_963635715.1 Subdoligranulum sp. CAG:314
CATGTGCGTGCTGTTCCTGCTGCTGGGGCTTAAGTATTTGCCCTTGAAGCCGGCGAGCGACAAGCAATAATCGGAAGCTTTCCCCTTCCCCTGTGCGCAAGGCGTGGGTCACGTGTCCCGCGCCTTGCGTGCGTTGGGAGGGGCGGTCCATGGTTTTAGATATCGCAGCGCCGTTGAACTTGGCACAGTGGGTGTGCGCGTTGAGGATTGCCTTTTCGCGTATCCGAGTTGCGTACTGATTGGCTGATAAGCGTGGCGGAATCATCCAATGTTGTAGAGCTTCGCGAAGACGAAAGCATGCTTTGAAAAGGGAAGTTTGACTGTTGGGGGCGATTGCATTGGACAAAGATGAACGGTGGAGCGTGTGGGCGCCGGCATGGGAGCTTGCGGCGCTGAGTTTTCGATATCCCGAGCTGGCGCTAATCGATGCCGTGGCAAGCGGCGAATGGGCTGATGCCGCGCGGGAAATCGCCGCATCGCTCGGCGCCGAGCCGCCCGCGGGCTTCGACGAGGAGGCGCGTGCTGCGCGCGAAGCGCTTGCCAGCGAAGGGGACGCTGCCCTAAAAACGGAGGCGACGAGGCTTTTCGTGGGCGCTCCGCATGCGGCATGCAGCCCGTACGAGGGCATACGCCGCAGCGTTCTTTCCGAGTCGAAGCCGCTTTTGTTCGTGAATCGTTACGCCATGGAGGTCGAGCGTTTCTGCAAGGCATGCGGCTTTGGGCATCCCGAAGGCACGAATGAGCCACTTGACCATGTGGCTACGGAGTGCGAACTGCTTGAACGCCTTGCGCTTGCCGCCGCTAGCGAGAGCGAGGGCGGCAGTTTGCCAGGCCAATCGCCCGCCGCCGGCGAAAGCGAGGTCGGTGGCCTGCAGGGCGAATCGGCCGCTGCCGCATACGAGCGATTTGCTCGCGAGCATGCTGGCGTGTGGTTTCGCGAGTTCGCCGATGCCCTTGCCGTCACCACGACGCATCCGTTCTACCGAGCCGCCGCAATGTATTTGGAGATCCTGACGCTAGCTCTTGCGTAAAGAAGCCCCGCCATTCCACGAACGGCGGGGCAGCGGATAACGCGTTTGGCAGAGGTCGCCTTATCGCACAAGCCAGGATGGTTCGGCCCGTGTTCGCTTCTCTATTGCTGAGGATCGCTCCAGAGCTTCTTGGAGAGCTTCAATGCAAAGAGCATCGCGACCAAGGCCAGGGCGAACATTGCGCCAATCACATAGATGTCGGTGATGTAAGCGCCGGAAAGATCGTATACGAATCCATACATGGACACCGCGACCGCGCCGATCAGAGCGCTGACCGTAGAGATGTAGGAGTATATGGTCGTGTAATCGCGTGACCCGAAAGCGCTGCGAACGATAACCGGGGGAGCGAAAGTCGCCAAGGCGCATCCCAATCCCATGAGCGCAACGCCAACGAAGAACATGCCCAGATTTCCGCCGCTCATGATGATGACGATGCAGCCAACGAATGCGACGACCATTACAAGCCCAAGACCTTTGGAGGTTCCGATTTTGTCGTTGAGCGCGCCAGAGATCAGCTTGCCAGCGGTTACGCCGAGCAACATCACGGACGACGCGCCAGCCGCCGTGGTGGCATCGAAGCCGAGATTGACCGCCAGGCCGGGAACGTGGGAGGTGATGCCGCCGGTAAATGCGACGAATACCACGAACAGAATCACGCAGGCAAAGGCGCCGGAGCGAATCGCCTTCTTCGCCTCGATGCCATCGGCCGCTGTGGTTGCAGCGCTGGCGAGGGCATCTGCGCTTGCTCCGTAAGGAGCGAGACCCTTGTCCGCTGGTTTATTGCGGATGACGAAAATCGTGAAGGGGAGCACGATCACGGCGCTGATTACGGCAAGCGCGACGTAGCCCATTCTCCATCCGAATGCTTGGATAAAGGCATTTCCCACAGGATTGAAAAGCGCGCCGCCCAAGCCGCTGCATGCCATGGCGATTCCCATCGCAGTGCCAACTTTTTCCTTAAACCAGGTGTTGATCAGGGTGGGAACGGCCATATAGATGATGAAGACGCTCGCCACGTCCATGAGTGCGCCTACGACATAATAATGGGCGATGGAGTGCGCCAGCGAAAAGGACGCGAACCCGCCCAATTGGACCACAAAGGCCGCAGTGAGAATGATTCGGATATCAAAGCGTGCGAGTATCTTGCCCGCGAAAGGCAAGAAAACCATAGACACCAGCGATTGGATAGTCATGTACAAAGTGAGTGTTCCAATACCCACGCCAAGCTCGGTGCTGACGGGCATGAAGAAAATGCCAGCGCAGCTATTGACCACGCCGATGCCCACCATCATGATTGCGCAGCAGCTAATCATGATGAGCCATGCGTAATGGGGCTTTTGTTTGGTTGCCATGCTCTTCTCCTCTCAGGTAGAAAATATGCGCGCTATCTCGACCAAGGCAGCACACCATCCATCCTGCGTAACAGGAGTTCCAGCCTTGGACGGATACCATGAGGAATGTGAAATCGCCGTTAAGCGTTGGGCACATTGTTGGAAAATTGAAGGAATTGTGCCATTCACAAATCGCGCATGTGTAACCCTTGACATTTGGCGCGCATGTCTCTACTGCAACCAAACACACTGAGGAATCGTCTAATCGCCGCGATATCGCCGAATGAGGCGGTCGACCGACTGCCGCTCTTCCGTAATGTAGGGTTCGCCGTCCTGAGCTCCTTTGCCAAGAAGGCTTTCCAGCGTGAAATCGTGTGTCATATTTCGGGCGTACTCGTCGGTCGTGAAGTCGCCAATGCCGAATTGCTTATAGCGCGGCAGGTCTTCAACTTTTCGAGTCCACCGAGTAACGACCTGGGATATAACGCGCTCGCTTACGAAGAGATAGTCTTCAAGATCGTCTACTGAGTGCTGATCGGGATCGAGCAGAAAAACAATGGCGAGCATGCGCGCCTTCTCTGCCTCGAGGGTGATGGCCCATTGCGCAATTTTTTGGCATTTCTGATCTTCTGGGAAAAACTTGCGCAGCCGATGGTTGATCAGGGCGTATTCCATATCCGTAAAGAACTGGCCGAAAGACCCCGTCGACATGTCTTGCAATGCATGTCCATAGAGCATTCGGTTGCGTTCGAGAAAGAACTTGACCATCTCCGTGAACGCCGACGGCCCGTCGGTGCATGCGTTTTGGGAGAAAACCTGGATATCCTGAAAGCATATCCATTTGACCAGGTCGTTCTTGTCCATGAAGTGGTAGTAGAACGCTTTTCTGGATACCCCCGCCTTTGAGCAGATGATCGATACGTTGATTTTCTCATAGGGCATAGAATCCAAACACCCCAGGAACGCGTCACGTATCGACTCCTTCGCCCCTTTTTGCATCTTGGGCGTTTTGGCTGCTTTGGCGGCCGTGGTGGAGCTTTCCATGCGAGCCTCTCTTCTCCCCAGAATAATCCCCGAAATGATTTCGCGATCCATATTCCCCAAGGAGGCGAAGTCATCTCCGTTGTGCATTTCTGAGAATAAAGCAAAACGCGAACCATGTAATCGATTAATAAGCGGGGCCGATAGATCGTCGTCGATTTCCTTGTTCACACTTTTCAATTGTGGGAATTTCCATTCCGTCGGTACCTCCTTACATTGAACCCATCGGAAGCCAAGCCTGCGGCCAGCAACGAGCGGACACTTGCGGCCCCAGGCGATGCATCCAGCGAGCATCTCTCAGAGAAAGGGGACATGGTGTTTGATTTCAAGATGACAGAAGAGCAGGAACTCTTGCTTGAAAGCGCTGACCAGTTCATGGAGACCTGCGGTTTCGATGAGCTCTATTTCCGTCGGTGCACCGAAGAACGACGGGTTCCCAACGAATATTTCATGGCATTGAAGGAGTCCCCCTTTGGAACCCTCGGCATGCCGGAAGAATTCGACGGGACTCCTGTCGACCAAGTGACGCTCACTTTGGTCAAATTGCGCTTCCATGAGAAGGGCTTCCCCTTCGAGACTCCGGTTCTGCAGCTGGCTGACGCTCGTGAGTGGGGCACCCCAGAGCAGCTGGAGAAGGTTGTCGAGGCCCTCAAGACCAAGTACATGGCGTTTTCCTTGGGCATCACGGAGCCTCAGGCTGGTTCGGACGACTCGGGAATTCTGTCGACCGCGACCCGCCGCGACGGCAAGGTGTACCTCAACGGGCACAAGAGCTTCATCACCAATGCCGACTACGCGCCGTACATGATGTTCGTCACCCGCGATTTGGAGAATCCCAACCCTCACCGCGCAATGAGCATGTGGTTCGTTGACATGTCGAAGCCTGGAATCACCATTGAGCCTCTGCACAAGATCGGCAACAAGATGGGCAATGTCTGCGAGGTGTATTTCGAGGACGTTGAGGTTGAGGAATCCGATCTTTTCGGTACCGAGAACAACGGTTTCATGCAGTTGGTGAAGAATTTCGAGTATGAGCGAATCGATCTTGCCTCGGCCGCCTTGGGCTGCGCGCAGCTGGCTTACAACACAGCGCTCGCTTATGCCGTTCAGCGTGAGCAGTTTGGCCAGCCTGTTGCGAATTTCCAGCTCATCCAAGACAAAATCGTCAAAATGCGCACCGCTTTGGACAACATGCACTATCAGGTGCTGCATGCCGCCTGGATGAAGAACCATGGCCAGTCGACGCAAATTGAGTCGGGGCTTGCCAAGACCTACTGCGCTCAAGCGAGCTTCGAGGTGTGCGATATGGCCATGCAGATTATGGGAGGTCTCGGATACACCGAAGACTGCATTGTCAGCCGCGCGTGGCTTGATTCCCGTCTTCATCGCATCGGTGGCGGCACCGACGAAATCTGCATCAGCTCTTCGGCGCGCGCGATTATCAAGCAAGAGCGTAAGCGCCTCGGTCTGAGCCGTTAATTTCGCTGCGTGCGTCTGCGCGGTATGTCGAGAGTCGATTTTCGGCGCAGACGAACAGTGGGCGAGAGTGCTCTTTCGCCCAATAAGGACAAGCCGCCGGCGTGCCAAACGACTGCCGGCGGCAGAAAAGAGGAGGTATCAGCATGAAACATAGTGATGTTCCCCAGTTTGGCCTGTTGGATGGCCTGAAGGTCGTTCACGCCTCCATGAGTGTAGCTGGCCCCTATGCCGCTACCTTGTTTGCTGAAATGGGCGCCGACGTTATCTGGATTGAAAATGCGAAGTCTCCCGATGTGGGTCGCGAATACGATGGGAAGGGGTCGACTATTGACCTCGATCGTCGCAATTCCCGCAATATCAATCTCAACATGACCACTCCCGAAGGCGCCGATGTCTTCAGGAAACTTCTCGCCGAATCGGACATCTTCATCGAAGCCTCCAAGCCTGGCATGTATGACAAATTCGGCTTCTCGGATGAGGAAATCTGGAAGATCAATCCGAAGATGGTCATCGCTCACATTTCTGGATATGGACAGACGGGCGATCCCGAATATCAAGGTCGCGGGTCGTTCGATCCCATTGCCCAGGCCTTTGGCGGAATGATGGGAATCAACGGAGAAGAAGGCTTGCCCGCATTCGCTTGCGCATGGGCGGTGGCAGACTACTATTCTGGCTTCACCGCTGCTTTCGCCGCTCTTGCCGCCTATCGAAAGGCCCAGATCACCGGTATCGGCGAGAGCATCGACGTTGCCCAATACGAAACCGTCATGCGAACCATGGGATGCTGGGGCATGAACGTTTGGGAGAAGGGAATTCCGTACCCTCCCCGTACGCTGCAAGGACCTTCCGCATCCTCGAGCGCGGGGTGCGGAACCTTCATGTGCGGCGATGGGCATGAGGTCTATATTTTCCCGATCGGCCCTGGTTGCGTGAGGGGCGCCGTGCAGACCGTCGGTTTGGAGTACGGAAGCGATTTGTTCCCCGTCGGCACGTCTATGGTCGCTAAGAAATCCGAAGCCGGAAAGGCTTTCGATGAGGCGATCGAGGCTTACTGCTCGAGGCATGACGCCACGACCGTCGAGCGCGAGATGTGCGCGGCGGGCGTTCCCTGCTCTGTTGTGATGCTGCTCGAGGACATGCCCTCTAACCCGCAGTATATTGCCCGCGAGAGCTTCATCCAGTACGAAAACGCCTGGGGCAAGACGGCAACCGCCCCCAATGTGTTCCCGAAGCTCAAGAACAATCCCGGCAAAGTGTGGCGCTATGGCCCTCGTCGCGGCGAGGACACCGTCGATATTCTCGAGGACCTCGGCTACGACGCGGCGCAGATCGGCGATCTGTGCGCCAACGGGGCCGTCTATGCGGAAAAGAAGGGGGAATAGTCATGAGCGACGCACTCGCTTACCTAGACAAGCGCGACGATGGGGTTGCCTACCTCGTTATGAACGCCCCTCGCAAGAAGAATGCCATGGGAGTTGACATGGCGCGCGAGCTGTTTAGCCTCATGCTGACGATTGAAGACGATCCTGAAATTCGTTGCGTCATCCTCAAGGGCGAAGGCGGATGCTTCTGCGCAGGCGGAGACATGTCGGGTATGCAATCCTCCGACGCGGCCCTGGCCACCGTCGAAACGCGCCGCAGCCAGATGCTGCCGTTCGATCGCCTGGTTACCGCCATCACCCACTCGGACAAGGCCTATATTGCCCAGGTCGACGGCTATGCGATGGGTGGAGGCTTCAGCCTTGCCTTGGCATGCGATATGGTTTTCGCAGGTAAAAGCGCAAAGATGTCGTCTATGTTCACGCATGTGGGGCTTGCGCCTGAAATGGGGGCGATGCTGTTCCTTCCGCAATGCATGGGCATGTATCAGGCGAAAGAGCTTTGGTATTCTGGCCGAAAGGTGACGGGCGAAGAGGGCTATAAGCTCGGTTTCGTTTCCCGCGTTCTTGATGACGACGCCCTCGAGGCTGGAACTCTTGAAATGGCCCAGCATGTCGCATCGCTGCCCTTCACGACGCTCAACGTGATGAAGCGCGTGGTGAACACGCACATTTATTCTGACCTCGATGCGATCCTCGCGGCTGACACTCAAGACAGCCCTCTTTGCATGATGAGCAAAGAATGCCTGGACTATCTCCAGTCTAATTTCAGGAAGAAATAGGGGCTGTGCGCCGGCCGTCAAGGCGTTCGCTCTTGGCGGCCGGCTGCATTGGAGCGCTTCGCCTGGGGAATCGAACGGTCCGTCGATGCATGCAGCGATAAATCGGGGAGGTTGAATCTTTCATGGAGACCACTATCGTCGAATATCTTGCCGAATCGTGCGAAAGAAACGCCGGGCGCACTGCTCTCGTCGATGGCGATCGCCGACTAACGTATGACGAGCTCATGCGTCGAATCCATGCTTGCGCATCTAGGCTTTCCGAGAGCGGAATCGCCAAGGGCGACAAAATGGCTTTCATGATGCCTAACGGGGCCGATTTTGTGATTCTGCTCTATGCCCTGTTTCAGATAGGCGCTGTGCCTTCGCCGCTTAATTGCAGGCTTTTCGGCGAAGAACTTGCCAGGCAGATTACGCTTTCTCAGGCGAACGCGGTGCTTTTTGCTCCTGAGTTCGCAAGCGAGGGCATTGCTGTCCTTAAAAAAGCGGACGGGATTCGCATCGCATTCGGCATCGAGGGGGATCTTCCAGGCATTGAGTCCTCCTATTCTTATCAGTGGGTCTTTTCGGGCGAAAACGAGGGATTCACGCAAAAAGCCCCCGTTGAACCTGACGATCCAGCTCTCATCCTGTTCACGAGCGGGTCGACCGGCAATCCGAAGGCTGCCCTAAAAACCCATCGCGCGCTCGCGGAGGAATCGCGCATGTCTCGCCTATGGCCTGGCGCATATGGGCCGTCGGATAGCTTCTTGCTGTTCAACCCCTTGTTTCATCAGGGTGGGCTGTCTTTTCTTTTTGCTATGCTGGCCTGCGGAGGCAAAGTGGTCCTGCAACGCTCTCTGCGCGAATCGGAAGTCGTTCGCTCTATCAAACAGGAGCGCATTACCCAAATGCTCCTCCTTCCCCCGTCTTTGTGCTCCTGCATTAAGAACTATACCGACGCCTCGGAAATCGATTTGTCCAGCGTGCGATGCGTCACGCTTACAGGCGGGAAGTCCGCGGAGCGCGAGGCCCGAGACATTTTCGACTTGTTTCCGAACGCCAAGGTCAGGGGCGGATATGGGCATACCGAAAACGCTGCGATACTTTCTAATTTATTCAGCAGGGAACAGTTTTCGGCGAAACCCTCCTTGGCGAAATCTGTCGGATTGCCTGTTGACGGCTGTCGCATAAAGCTGCTCGACAAATCGGGGAAAGAAGTTCCCGTTGGAGAGGTTGGCGAGGCATGGGCTTTGTCGCCTGCGATGTTTTCGGGGTATTTCAAAATGGGCCCCGATGGGGTGTTCTTTGACGATGGGGGTCGCGTCGATGGATGGTTTCCTACGGGTGACCTGCTAAAACAGGACTCCGATGGTCTGTATTGTTTCGCAGGCAGGTCGAAAGAGATGATAAAAACGGGAGGCGAAAACGTCTTCTCCATCGAAGTTGAGCAGGTGCTCGAGGACTATCCTGGGATTGCCGAAGCGGCGGTTTTCGGCGTCAAGGACGATTTTCTGGGAGAGTGTGTGGCGGCTGCATTGGTTGCCGAGCCTGGTGAGCGGATCGATCCCGCCGGGGTGGTCGATTTCTGTCGCGCAAGAATTGCTGGATATAAAAAGCCTCGTGCGATAGTCGTTCTGGACAAACTTCCGACTACCACGACAGGAAAGCTCGACCGCGAAGCGCTAACCAAACGATTCGACGGCGCCGAGAGTTCGTCTCTCTGGAAATTGCCCTGTTCCCATAAAGCCCGCTAGGAAGTTTTCCAACGATTTCGAACTCAACATCTGGGTTGTCTCAGTCTGGACGAATGGTCGGGGCCGCGGCATGCCAACGCGCCATATAATAGTTCCCGTTGGGGTTTGTGCATACGGGGGATGCCATGGAATGTCGGGAAAATCGTTTCTGCAGGTCTCTTGACGCAGAGACCTGCGGCAAGCTTTGTGAGCACTGTACATTAAGACCATTCAAAAAAGGGCAGGTAATATATCGAGCCGATATTGAGCCGTATATTACGGTTGTCGTCGAAGGCGTTATGACGACCCAGCAAGATTTCGATTCCAACACGCTCTCTGAGGGTGATTGCCCCGCGTTCTTCATCAATACGAGCGGTTTGGTGCTCGGTGTCGAAGGCCTGTTCAATGACAGACCCATAGAGCGTTACGGCTATATCCATTACGAATGCCTTTCCGACGGTATGACCGCTCGCTTCGATCGCGCGTTCATTCGCGGTATGTTCGAAAGCAGCGCCCCATTCGCTCGCGCGCTTTACCAAAACATCGTGACGGCTGCGGGCGAGGCGTGCGAGTTCGCCGCCGTTTTGCGCGCGTCGAGCGTCGACGCGAGTATCGAATATCTTCTCTGGTACGCTTCGCGCAAGAGTCTGCGTCTTACGCAGCAGCAGATGGCCGATATCACAGGGCATAGTCGCGTTTCGGTGACCAGGGCGCTTTCGCGCATCAAGAAAAACAAACCGACGCTTTGGTCCTCGTACGAGAAAGCGTCGCAATAGGCGATGCGACAATGTGTCGCAGACTACATCGTCATAGTTTCTAATTAAACAAAAAGGCTGGTCATACGGCCACATTCCATCTTTCTCAACTTCGTAGAATTTCTGTATCGGTGCAGGGGGCATCGGGCGCTGCGCTTTGCGGCGTAAGGGGCTACAAAAGGGGGATTGCATGGCTGAAACGGCTTTGGCGACGCATGGGT
Source organism: Subdoligranulum sp. CAG:314 (assembly GCA_963635715.1). Taxonomy (GTDB): domain Bacteria; phylum Actinomycetota; class Coriobacteriia; order Coriobacteriales; family Eggerthellaceae; genus Slackia. Next base: position 9,732 of record CAVHFS010000013.1, read on the forward strand.
TCACTCGAAGGAATTTCATCAAGGGCGCCGCGCTGCTGACGGCGGCTGGCACATTGGCGGGTTGTGCTCCGACTAATGCCGGCGTGAAAGAAGCCGAGAAATCGAGCGGGGATGCCGCTAGCGAAGAAATCTATGCAGGTGTGTGCCGCGGTAACTGCGCCGGTGGTTGTTTTCTTGATGTGCACGTTCGCGATGGCCAAGTCGTTCGAACGACTGCGCGCGACCTTCCCGATACGCGCTACAACCGCATTTGTTCGAAGGGCCTTACGCAGGTTGCTCGTATTTACAGCTCTAGGCGATTGATGTATCCCATGCGCCGCGTCGGCGAGCGCGGAGCTGGCGAGTTCGAGCGCATTTCGTGGGATGAGGCGTTCGACGAAATTGCGAGCAAATGGTCGGGATACGTGTCGCAGTACGGCCCAGCTTCGATGGCGGTGCAGTATGGTTCTGGCAATTACGCTGTTTGCTCGGGCGTCGCGCTGGGCGCGGCGGTCAATCGCTTCATGAATGCGGTGGGGTGCTCGTATATCCCCAATAATGTTGACGCTGCTCATGGCTACATGGCCACGAAGATTTGCACGTTTGGCTTGTACGGTTCCCAAAACGAACCCGCCGATCTGCTGAATTCCGACACCATCATTTGCTGGGGCGCGAACCCGTCGGTCTCGCAGCCTCAGGTCATGCATTTCATTCTCGATGCCAAGCAGAAAGGCGCCAAGTACATCGTTATTGACACGATGTTCAATGCCAATGCGGCCAAAGCCGACAAATTCATCGCCATCAACCCTTCGACCGACGGTGCGCTTGCGTTCGGCATTCTGAAGGTGCTGTTCGATAACGGCTGGGTTGACGAGGCATTCGTCCGCGACCACACCTCTGCGCCGTGCCTTATCAATCAGGAGACGGAGAAGATTGTCGTTATGAGCGATTTCGGCGTCGAACCGACGATGCAGAAAGACGCGACAACCGGTCAAGATGTGCCGTACGACCCCTGGGCGGTCTACGATGCTGATGCTGGGAAGATTGTCTCCATCGATGAGGCGAAGACCCCCGTTATCACGGGTATCGCCGACGCGAATGGCGTGGCTGTTTCGACGGTGTACGACAATCTGGTCGGTGTCGCTTCGGAATACACGCTCGAAAAGGTGACCGAAATTACGGGCGTTTCCGCCGATGACATCCAGATGCTTGCCGAGGAGTACCACAACACCGAAAACGTGAACACGTATGCGATGTTCGGCAACAACCACTACATCAATGGCCACTACAACTACTGGCCCATCTACGCGGTGTCGTGGATGACGGGTCATGTGGGCAAGCCCGGCAATGCATGCGGTTTCGGCGAGGCGATTCCCGTTACGGCAAACCTGATGGGAACGCTGTATCTCGACACGAAGGGCAATATGCTGCAGGGTCAAGGCCCCGAGTACATCGACAACAAAATCAATGCGTTGCTCGATACGCAAACGTATGGCGGCTGGGAAGTGTCGGAAAACTACGAAGAGACGATTCCCCCATCTGGAAATGTGGACACAACTAAGGGCGGGACGCCAGCGGTTCCGCTGAAGGGCGTATACGTTGCGTGCTCGAACCCGCTGACCAATCACGCGAACCATGCCTATACCGAGGAGTGGTTCAAGAAGCTCGATTTCGTCGTTGTGGCCGATATGAACATGACCGAGACTGCGAAATATGCCGACATCCTGCTTCCTGTGGCGCATTGGTTCGAGCAGGAGGATCTCTTTAGTTCATATGGCTCGCACCTTTTTATGCTGCTGCAGGAAAAAGCGATCGAACCCGTGGGCGAGGCGAAGCCCGACTTCGAGATTTGGAAAGAGCTTGCTAACCGTTTAGGCTATCCTGACGCGTTCGGCGATATGAGCGCAGAGGACTACATTCGCCTGTGGGTCGACGGTGACACGAACAAGCAGCTCGGCATCACTTCCGATGAGGTGCTCGAGAAGAAGGCCGTGAAATACATGCCGGTCGATACGTTCATTTCGTACGAGGGCGGCACGTTCAATACGGCTTCGGGCAGGGGAATGCTCTATACCGACGCTCCAGCGCCAGCGTATGAGATAGGCCAGCGCGTCGATTATTCGAAAGAGCTTCAGCCGTATTGGGAGCCCGCCCTCGAGGCCGACGTCAATTCGACGGCGCGCAAGACCTACCCGTTCTATCTGTTGTCCGAACATATGCGTACGCGCACCCATTCCCAATGGTGGGATGTCGATTATCTCAAGGAATACGAACCCGAGCCGTGCGTCAAGATAAGCCCAGCTGACGCTGAGACAAAGGGCATCGTCGATGGCGATATCGTGCGTGTGTTCAACGCTCGCGGAACGGTGACGATGAAGGCGCATATCAACGCTGGATTGCCGAAGGGCATGGTTGCGGCGCCGCGCGCATGGCAGGAAGAAGAGTTCATCGACGGGCACTACGCGAGCCTGCCGACGAATGAATTCAACCAGGTATGTGCGAATTTCTCGTTCAATGACGTCGCGGTCGACATCGAGAAGCTTTAAGGGGGAGCAATGACTCGTTATGGGATGGCGATAGACCTTTCTCGCTGTTTTGGCTGCCAGGCATGTGCCGCAGCATGCAAAATCTCGAACAACCTGCCATCGGAGGTCGTATACAACACGGTGTACACGGTTGGTGGCGACTATACCGATACAGCGGCGGGGCAGTTTCCGAATTGTACGCAAAGCTACTCGCCGTTTCAGTGCCAGCACTGCGCGAATCCAGCATGTTTGCAGGCGTGTCCGACGGGCGCGACCCAACAGCGCGAAGACGGCATCGTATGGGTGGATGATTCGATGTGCATCGGGTGCGACAGCTGCATCAAGGCGTGCCCGTACCAGGCAGACCGCCATGTGCGCACGCATCTTTCCGACGACCCCGAATATTACCTCGATGTCGTGGTCGGCGAGGCCGATGCTCCTGCCCATACGGGCGGCACGGTGGAGAAGTGCACGTTCTGCCACAATTTGATCGATCGCGGCGAGCCGCCCGCATGTATGCAATTATGTCCTGCCCGGGCTCGCTTCTTCGGCGATTTGGACGACCCAGAATCCGAAGTGAGAAAGGCAATCGCTGGGCGCGAATATCGCGTGCTTCTCGAGGATGCTGGTACCGAGCCGAGCGTGTACTACCTGCAATAATGCGTGAAGGGGAGGGGAGATATTCCCCTCCCCGTTAGGAGAGTGGCGAGGAAGATGGAAGAGAGTGCCGATTTGGAATTGAAACGCCTCATCGGCCGCGCTGATTGTTGCGAGCTCGCGGCGTGCGCGTTTGCGTTTCCAGGCGAGCGACTTGCCAGGGCGTTGTGCGATGGGTCTTTTTCTTCCGATGCGCGTGCGTGCCTTGTCGATGCTGGTGTTGCATACGATGCCGTCGATCTTGTCGGGCGTGAGATCGACATCTTTCGAGAGGGCGATCCCGAAGAACTACTCGCGACGCTGAAAAGAGAATACTCGCTGCTTTTTCTCGTGCCTGGGGCGAATGCCCGTGTGTGGCCCTATGAATCGGCGTTTCGTCATGCGGCCGAAGGAAAGAGTGGTGCTCCAGTGCTTTTCCGCTCGCCCATCGCGCTGAACGTGGAGGCGATGATGCTCGATTGCGGCGTTCGTGCCGAAAACGATCGGCGTGAACCGTGCGATGCTCTGTGGAATGAGTTCTCGTTCCTTTCGCATCTCTATGGTTCAGCGGCGCAGGCGGCCTTCGGGGGTTCGGCGGCGCGCGCCGGGGAGCATTTGGCGAAGGCCCGCGCGTTTCAGGTCGCTCATGTCGATATGTGGCTTGCCGACTGTATGGCCGCCATCGTGAAAGAATCTTCCTCGCTGTCGCAGGGCGGCTGCTATGCTGCGCTTGCCCAATTTGGGGCTGCGGTGTGCGGTGCGCTTTCAGTCGAGCCGTTTGAAGTGCGCCCGTAGGGCCGACCGAAAGGAATCTCGTGCAATTTCTCGGAGCCCTTGTATGCGTGGCTTTGCTCGCGTGCGTATTCCGCCAAGCCATAAAGCGCCACCCTTCTCTGCTTTATGTTCTAGCGGCTCTTTTTGATGTCGCCATTTTTGCGTTTGATCTGGGGATGCTTCCGAAGAGTTTCGGTCTGTTCCTTGTGACGACGATGCGCCGCGGCGGGTTGGGTGTGGCGTTTTTCGTTGTGGTGATGTTCATCGGCGTGCTGCCTCGCGACGGAAGGCTGTCAAGGTGGCTCAGGCCGATTCGTGCCGAGCTCTCGATTGCCGGGTGCATTCTTATCGCAGGGCACATCGCCGCATATCTTCCGAACTATTTTTCCTCCGTCGTCGTTGGCGGCGTGGTGCGCCGGCATATGCTGGTCGCCGTCGTGCTGGGGTTGTGCCTGCTTATTCTGCTGCTTGTGCTCGGCGCCACATCGTTGCGCGTCGTGAAGCGACGCATGAAGGCCTCGTCATGGAAGAAGCTTCAGAATTCGGCATACGCATTTTACGCGCTCATCTATTTTCATTTGATGTTCATGCTCGGCCCGAGTGCGCTTTCCGGTGGGCAGCCGGCTCTCACCAACGCCATCGTGTACAGCGCGGTATTCGGGGCATACGGCGTTTTGCGCATCGTTCGGGCCGTGGCCGACCGCAAAAACCAGGTCGACCTGGCGAAAACTATTCAAGACCAAGGGTTTGCGTCGTAGAGGCATCGAATCTCGCGCTTATTGAAGACGCCAGCGTTCGGCGTGCCGCGCGCTGGCAAGTTGCTTTTCAAAGAAAGGCGCGCTCCCGCTGGGCACCCCGACGCTTAACGGTGTCTACGCTCCGCGCTATTTATGCGAGGGGCGCTGGGTTGTTTCCTGCCCCGTAATCGCACAGCATGCATTGCTTTGCGGCATCCGAGCGCACTTCGCGGTGAAACATGCCCGCCCAAGCGCAAATGCTCTGCAAGATAGGCACGACCGAGACTCCCTTTTCGGTGAGAGAATACTCCACGTGTGGCGGTATCTCATCGAAACTTTCGCGCTTTACCAGGTCATCTGCGATGAGTTCTTTCAAGGCGGCAGCGAGCACCGCATCGGATATATTCGTCATTTCGCTGCGCAATTCCCCATAGCGCAGGGTATGCTTTGCGGCCAAAACGCAGATGATGCGCGATTTCCAACGGCCGCCGAACACGTCGAGCCCGTATTCAAGCGGGCATCGAATGTCTTTCTCGAGTTTGCGTTTGTGAGTCATGGGCCCTCCTGACCTTTTGCTTCAGCGTAGCGAGCAGAGACACCCGGCTCAAGTAACTAAGAAAAAAATGAGTGGCATATAAAAAGTTGAGCAGCTCAAGTTTTTCCCGATATCTGTCATTCCATGGGTCGCCTAACGTAGAGTGACGGCGTCAGGCGGCAAAGCCCAAACCCCCTTGGATTCTCCGATCCTCCCCATGGGCTTCGCCGCGAGGCTCGCAATCGAAAGGAAAATCATGAGCGTTAAGGCGTATTTGCAGGTAGTAATGACCATTAACCCAGAGAATCGTGCGGCGGCGGCGAAGGTGTATGCCGATTACCGCAAGCCGTTTCTCGACGAAATCGAGGGTGCGCTTACGAAGGAATGCCTGATTCGAGACGAAGACGTGCAGGTAATTCACGGATTCGATTCCATGGAGCATGCGAAGGCATACCTGGAAAGCGACCTGTTTAAGACCAAAGTGGCCCCCGGCCTTGCTCCCACGTGGGCGGCCGACCCCGACATCCGCTTCTACGAAGTGCTGTAGAGGCGTCCTTCGCATACGCACAAGCCAGGCCGCGTTCGGTCTTTCCGAAGCGGCCTGGTTCGTTTTCGGCCGCTTGCGCGTATCCCGATTCTACGCAGGCGGACGGCCCCTCTTCGAGCACGCGCGCGGGTGCGTTACAATGGCACGGTTTGAGAAACCCCAAGGCTCGGCGGCGTCATTGGCCGCGCGGGCGAGAAGGAGCTTACATGTCCAAGCCGTCATTTTTCATCACCACGCCCATTTATTACGTGAACGCGGCGCCCCACTTGGGAACTGCGTATTCCACCATCCTCGCCGACGTGCAGGCGCGCTACCGTCGCGCGATGGGCTACGATGTGAAGTTCCTCACTGGCATGGACGAGCATGGCGAAAAGGTCGCCGAGGCCGCCGAAAAGCACGGCTTCGAATCGCCGCAGGCATGGTGCGACAGCCAAGCACCTCTGTTCCAGGACCTGTGGAAGACGCTCGAGATTTCCAACGACGACTTCATTCGAACCACCGAGCCGCGCCAGCATCACGCGGTGCAATACCTGTGGGAGCGCATGCAGGAATCGGGCTACCTGTATAAGGGCAGCTACGACGGCTGGTACTGCGTGCCCGACGAGACCTACTACACCGACAACCAGGTGAAAAAAGGCGACGAGGAGTACGGCTCGGTCGGCCAGCATCTGTGCCCCGATTGCCACCGTCCGCTCGAGCGCGTGCAGGAGGAGTCGTACTTCTTCAAGCTCTCCGCGTTCCAAGACAAGCTGCTCGCGCTTTACGACGAGCATCCCGAATTCGTGCGGCCCGATTTCCGCATGAACGAGGTGCGCAGCTTCGTCGAGGGCGGCTTGAACGACCTTTCCGTAAGCCGCACGAGCTTCGATTGGGGCATTCCCGTGCCGTTCGACGACGGCCATGTGACCTATGTGTGGTTCGACGCGCTGCTCAACTACATGACGGCCGTGGGCTATGGCCTGAGCGACGAAGCGTCCAAGGCCGAATTTGCGTTCCGCTGGCCTGCGCAATTCCATATAGTGGGCAAAGACATCATTCGCTTTCACTGCGTGATCTGGCCCGCCATGCTTATGGCTATCGGCGAATCGCTGCCCGAGCATGTGTTCGCGCACGGCTTCCTTACGGTGCGCAACTCCGAGACCGGCAAGGCCGAGAAGATGTCGAAGAGCCGCGGCAACGCCATCGCTCCGCAAGACGTCATCGACCTTTTGGGCGTTGAGGGCTATCGCTACTATTTCATGACCGACGTAACGCCCGGCACCGACGGCGCCATTTCGTTCGAGCGTATGGAGCAGGTGTACAACGCCGATTTGGCGAACAGCTGGGGCAACTTGATTTCCCGTTCGCTGAATATGAGCGCGAAGTACTTCGACGGCTGCGCGCCCGCGAAGCCCACTGCCGACGCATTCGAAAATCCGCTGGCGAAGATTGCCGATGGCTTGGTGGATCGCTACGCCGCCGCTATGGATGTGCTCGATTACGGCGCGGGCAAAGACGCTGTGATGGAGCTCATTCACGCTGCGAACCATTACATCGAAGATTCCGAGCCGTGGGCGCTCGCCAAGGATGAGGCCAAGGCCGACCAGCTGGCGTTCGTGATCTACAACCTACTGGAATCCATTCGTATTTCGGCGCATTTGCTGGAGCCGTTCATGCCCGCCACGAGCGCCGAGGCCCTGCGTCGCCTTTCGTGCGAGGCTGAAGCGAACTGCGACAACCTGGCGAAGGCGTGCGAGTGGGGCGGCCTCGCTGGTGGCGCACCGGTCGAAAAGGGTGACGCGTTGTTCCCGCGTCTGCAGAAAGCGGAGTAACCGCGCATTTCGATGAACGAAAGCCCGACCGAGCGACGGCGCGGTCGGGCTTTTTGCATATATGGGCGTGATACAATGCCCGCGTGCTGGCAAAGTCCGACGCGGAGCGGCGCTTCAATATAGATTGGAGCAACGCTTATGTTTGAAAGAATTCTATTTGCCGCAGCAGCGGTCGCTACAATAGCAGGCTTCATTTTGGAAGTTTGGCGAGAACTGAAATCAAATGCGCACGAGGACGACAAGGGGAGAAAAAAGAAGGGCCGGAGCTAGCCGACCCAACTAATCGTTAACACCTGCGCCGCCCGTTGTTCCCTAGCCCGGAACGGGCTTTGCCAGTGCATCTGGAGTATAGCACGCCGCAACCGTTATATTCAACGGCGCGCGGCGTATGAGGTTTGGTGCCAACTATGGTTCAACAAAATATCAATATCGACCCCGACGGTGACGCGGGGTATCTGCTGTTCGGCGATGCGTTGTTTCGCAAACATCGCAAGGCTGGATGGGCATACATGGGCTCGCCTGTGCCCGAGCCCGAAGCGCCTGTGGCCGATACGCATGCGCATTTAGCGATGCTTTCGCGTCCGGCGCTCTCCCTTGCGCGATGCGCGCTGGTGGGCGTCGACTTCGTATGCTCGCTGTGCGACCCCGCCGAGCCAGAGGAGTGCGAGCGCACGTATCGCGACATGGATGAGTGGCGAGCCGAAGCCTTGCGCTTGCTGCCCGAGGTTATGGAGGCAACGCGTCGCAACGCCGCAGCCGAACGTGAATCGCTCGAATCTCAGGTTCGTTCATGGGGCAAAAAGCGAGCAGGGCAGACGGCTCAGGCGATGGAATTGCTCGAAGCCCTCGCGGCAGACGAGCGCAAGTCGAGCTTGTGCGTATGCGCCGAGGCCTCCATTCCGCGTACGCGCATCGCGTGCGGCGTGCATCCGCACGTGGCGAGTTCCTGGAACGCCGATATGGAAACGGCCCTGCTCGCGCGCTTGGCCGACCCGCGCACGGTGGCGCTTGGCGAAGTGGGGCTCGATTACCATTACGACCTTTCGCCGCGCGACGTGCAGCAAGACGTATTCCGCCGCCAGGTGCAGTTGGCTCACATGACGGGTTTGCCGCTGGTGCTGCATGTGCGCGATGCCCACGAAGATGCCTTCCGCATTTTGGAAGAGGAGGGCTGGCCTGCCGCAGGAACGCTTCTGCATTGCTGCAGCGTTGGCCCCGATGAGCTTGAGCGCTGGGTGGAACGCGGCGCGTGCGTGGCGTTCGGCGGCGCGGTCACATTCCAGCGAAGCGATGACCTGCGCGCTTCGGCGGCTATGGTGCCGGCTAGGCGTCTTTTCACGGAAACCGATTCGCCCTATATGGCGCCGGTGCCGTTTCGCGGTTTGGAATGCGGGCCTGAATTCACGGTATTCACGGCCGCGCGCATCGCGGAAGTGCGCGGTGCGGCGCCTGGTGAGGATCGTCGGCATCTGCTGCAGACCATGCATGACGCAGGCGTGGCGTTTCTTGACCGCGAACCCACCGAATGGCAGCGAGCGCACGCCAATTTGGCAGGTTCGCGATGAGCGAAACTTCGCAAGGCTATGAACTGGTGATATGCGGCTCGCCGCGCAAGAATGGCATTTCGGCTCGCTATATTGGCGAACTTGCGTCGCGGCTCGAGTCCGAGGGCGGGGCTGTGCGGCTTTGGGGTGTGTGCGATCATCGCATTGGCGGTTGCATTGGCTGCGAAGGGTGCCGACGCTCGGGGCATTCTTGCGTGATTCGCGACGATATGGACGAGCTGTATGCGTTGCTCGATGGCGCTTCGGCGGCGCACGTGGTGGCTCCTGTGTATTTCTCGGGCCCACCATCGCAGTTCAAGGCTGTTTTGGATCGTCTTCAGCCATACTGGGAGCGTCGCCGCGGCTCGAACCGCGAGCTTGGCGCGGCTGATGCGCTGAAGCGCCCTGTAACGCTTCACGTGATTGGCTCGGGGGGCGACCCGTATGGATTTTCCGCACTGGAAAGTTGCGTGCGCTCGTCGTTTGGCGCGGCGGGCTGGCGCGTCAAAGACGTAGTCGATCGCATCGGCTGGGGCCAGCCCGAAGCCGAATCGCAGAAAGAGATATTTCGATAGGGGAGTTCTATGGCAGTTGCATCGCCTTTGGCATCGGTGGGGGCTACGCGCGACGTGCTCGCGCGCCATGGGCTGGCCACCAAGCATTCGCTCGGTCAAAATTTCCTGGTGAACGATGCCGTCATCGCCAATATCTGCAGGCTTGCTGAGGTATGCGAAAGCGACAACGTGCTCGAAGTGGGTCCAGGCATCGGCACGCTGACGGTTGCGCTTTTGCCGCGCGCGAAGCACGTGCTCTCCATCGAGCGCGACCCCGATTTGCCGGCGGTTCTTGCCGAGACCTGCGACGATTTCGAGAACTTCACCCTCATAAGCAAAGATGCGATCCGCTTGGAAGAGGCCGATCTCGTTGCGGCTTTCGGCGAGGATGCCGTGCGCTCGAACGCGGCGCCGAACAAGTTCATCGCCAATCTTCCCTACGCCGTTGCTGCCACGCTCGTCCTGGACTATTTTCAACGCATCCCTAGCCTGCAAAGCGCCACCGTCATGGTTCAAAGCGAAGTGGCCGATCGCATGGCGGCTCGCGTTGGAACGAAAGACTACGCGGCCTATTCGGTAAAGCTCCAGCTTATCGCGAAGGCGACCGATCGTTTCCAGGTGAGCCCTGGGAATTTTTTCCCGCCCCCGCGCGTTACGAGCGCTGTCATTCGACTTGATCGCCGAAATGATTTGGGCTTGTCTGCCTGCGAAATCGAACAGGTCAGCCTGGCTGCCGACGCGGCGTTTTTCACGCGAAGGAAGACGATCCTCAATTCCATGAAGGGCTATTTCGCGAGCCGCGGCGCCGATGGCAAGGCGATTGCCGCCCAGCTGCCCGAGATTCTTAGCGAGGCGGGTATCGATGCCCGCCGACGTGGAGAAACGCTTGAGCTTTCCGAATTCATCGAGCTGGGACGGTGCCTGCATCGCTGCGGAAGGGCGTAGCCCAAAGCAACGACAAAGCCGCGTCTACCTGCAGATTCTATGGATATCCTCATTCCGTGGTATATTGCATCGTTGCGTGTACTAGAGCGTCGAGCACCGGCGCCATTCTATAGGCGAAAAGGAATCCACTACATGGAACTTGAGAAGCAGGCAAATATTGTCAGCGATATTCGCGCGGAATTAATGGACCGTATCGATACTCGCTTGAAGGTTCGGGCGAACATGGGCCGTTCGAAAATCGTCGAGTGCGAGGGAACGCTCATGCAGGCGCATCCGTCGTTGTTCGTGCTCGAGGTCGATCGCAAGCGCGGTCGCAAGGCTCGTCAATCCTATCAGTACGTCGACATTCTCACCGGCATGGTTGAGCTTTTCGATGTTGAGACCAAAAATCCCATCTTCGGCAAATTCATGGACGACGAAACCGAGGAGAATGCGGCCGCGGCTGCCCTTGAGGCGCTATTGAGCGACGACCTTGAGGAAGACGACGAAGAAGGCATGTAGCTGCCTGGGGAAACGCCAATCGATTTGCGGCGCTTTCGTTCGCAGCGCTTATTTGGCTGGCGAGCAAGACGGCCTCGATGGCGCTTTCCCTGGCATGCTGATTCGCTCGAAATAAAATCGAAGCAAAAAAGTGTTGACACGGATTCCTTAAACGTGCAAAATACTTGCTTGCGCGCAAGCGCAACTCACGTGGGGATGTAGCTCAGCTGGGAGAGCATCACGTTCGCAACGTGGGGGTCGTGGGTTCGAATCCCATCATCTCCACCACGTAAAACCGCAGGTCAGTAGCTAAAGCTATTGGCCTGTTTTCATTTTCTAGCTTTCTTCTTTCGTGCCTTGGGTGCAAATTGGGTGCAAATCGTTCGTTTTGGGCGGAACAATTTGCTGGTTTCTAACACCTGCTGGGAAGAATCTTTCCTGCTTCGGCTATGGCGTGGCCTCGGCAGGCGTCGAGCAGCTCGTTGGCCCAAAACGGCGCTTGGAGCAGCGGTTCTTCGTCGAGGGCGATAACCTGCAGCGTATATTTGTGGTCGCAATCGGGCGGGCACGGCCCAACATAGCCCACGCCGCGCTCAGGTTCGCTTTTCGCGGCTGAGTTGTAGCCCTGCACGAGGCGCGACGCCTCGTTGCGGCTCAAATCATCGGGGAATTCAATATCGCCTTCGAAATTTCCGTCAACATAGGCGCACCAATGAATCCAGGGGAAACCGCATACGGGCACGCTGTCCCAGTCGATGAAAAACACCGCGAGCGCGCGCGTGCCAAAGGGAACGTCTTCCACGGTGAAGGGAAACGACCTGCGGCAACTCCAATCGTAGCAGTCCTCGGGCGCGGCATATTTCCCGTATGCGTCGGGCAGATAACCTCGATCGAGTTCCATGCGAATCTTCATGGCGGCCCCTTTCGTTGCGCGTTTGCCTTCGCAGGAAATCATAGCGCGTCGCAGGCGGTGCATTCCGAAAAATTCAGGCCAACCTTTCTGCGCATTTCGCAGGGCGCCGGCGTTTCTGCGACGCTCGCGAAATGCGTGGCCGCCTTGCGAGGGCTCGCCGGTACCATGTGCTCGAAACAGGCAGACGGAAAGGGTGCGCATGCGAATTCTGAATATTTCGGCCCAAAAGCCCGATTCCACGGGAAGCGGCGTATATCTGGCCGAAATGGTGCGCTGCGAATTGGCGGGCGGCCATGCTGCTGCCGTCGTTGCGGGCGTGGACGTTTCGGATAAGCCCGTGTTGCCCGAAGGGGCCGCTCCTTATTTCGTTCGCTTCAATACCGAAGCGCTGCCTTTTAACGTCTGCGGCATGTCCGACGTCATGCCCTATGCGGCAACGCGCTACCGCGATCTCACGCCGCGCATGGCTGAGCAGTTCAGCCGCGAGTTCGCCGCGCGCATAGCTGAAGCTGCTTCCGAATTCAAACCCGATGCGGTCATCTGCCACCATCTGTATTTGGCATGCGCCATCGCGCGCGAGACGCTGCCGAATATCGCGATGGCCGCCGTGTGCCATTCCACCGACTTGCGACAAATGAGGAGCCACGGTCTGGAGCGCTCGCGGATCATCGGAGCAGTTCGCAAGCTCGACGTCATCTTCGCGCTGCACGAAGAGCAGAAGCGCGAAATCGTGGAGCTTTACGGGGTCAGCCCTTCGAAGGTGCTTGTTATTGGCACGGGCTACAATGCTCAGGAGTTTTCGCCCGGCGAGCCAGGGGCACAACCGCGCGATCGGGCTTTCGACTCGCCTGAGTCTGGCGCACGCCGCATGCTCTATGTGGGGAAGATCGGCTACAAGAAAGGGGTCGAAAGCCTCATCGCCGCGCTCGGCCTGCTGGAGAAGCGCCCATGTGCGCCGCGTATCGAAACGTGCCTGGTGGGCGGCCATAGCGACGCCGCCGAGTACGACCGCATCGTCCGCGCCGCCCAAGCGTGCCCCATGCCCGTAAGGCTTGCGGGCAAGCTTTCCCAAGACGACCTGGTGAGCGCCTATCGCGCATCCGACGTGTTCGTGCTCCCGTCGTTTTTCGAGGGGCTGCCGCTTGTGGTAATCGAGGCCATGGCATGCGGCTGTCGCGTAGTGGCCACCGACTTGCCTGGCGTGCGCCCATGGCTGCAGGCCCATGTTCCTGGCGCGCCTATTGAGTTCGTGAGGCCTCCGCGTATGCTGGGCGTCGATGAGCCCGATCCCGCCGATTTGCCGGCGTTCGAGGGGCGTCTGGCCGATGCAATCGAACGCGCGGCTCTCGCTGGTCGTCCCGCCGAGCCCTTCGACGTCTCGGTGCTTTCGTGGGAGGCTCTTACCAATCGGGCCGTGGGGGCGCTTCAAGAAATTCTCCCATAATTCACGAAACGGCCGAATCCATACGAACAACCGATTCGTTTTCTGGGTTTTTGAGGGCAATAACGATGGTTCGTTGACATGCCGCAATTGCGGTCGAATAATGGGCATGCTTCATTGGCGAGCCGATTTCTGCCTCCAGCTCGCGATGGGCGTTTCTGCCACGTATATCGTTCTGCCCCGACTGCGCGTTGCGCAGTCCTGAATCATGTCAAAAATCAATACCCCCAACGCTGCATTGCGCTTTCTGCATGCCCAATGCCATGCGATTCGGAGCGTGTTTGGAAGGGTTGTCTTTATGGACGTACTTTTCGACGCCGACTGGATTGCGCTGTTCGTCTTGGGAATCACCTGCCTTGTTTTCGAGGGGCTTTATCTGCTCACGAAGAAAATCAGCTGGACTGCGGTTTTGCTGATCGCTCTCGTCGCCGGTTTGGCCATAGGCGTGGTGTTCTCGTTCGATTCTGGCGCCCATCTGGTATGGCTGCAATTTATCGGCGACGCATACGTGAATATCATCACGGCGCTCGTCGCCCCCGTCATCTTGGTTTCGGTGCTCAGCGGCTTCATTTCGCTGGGCGATAAATCGAAGATGAAGACCATCGGCGTGCGCTCGGTGGTATGGCTGCTCGTGGGCACGGCGGTCGCCGGCGTGCTGACGCTGATCGTGGGCCTGGGCCTGGGTCTGGGCAACGGCGCCGAGTCGGTTTTCGCGGGAATCAACAGCGTGTCCGACACGCAGGTGCAGGCCTACGACGATTTGAAGACGAGCTTCGACAAGGTGCTCTTGGCGCTCGTTCCCACCAATATTGTGGGCGATATGTCCTCGAATAACGTGGTGGCCATCATCATCATCGCCATCGCGCTTGCCGTAGCGTACGTGAGCGTCGCCTCGGAAGAGGGCGAGCAAGGCGTGCGCGCATTTAAAGACGTGGTCGAGGCCTTCAAGAAGGTCATCTATCGCGTGCTGAAATACGTGATTCGCCTCACGCCGTATGCCGCGCTGTGCCTCATCGCGACGTCGGCGGGCCAATTCATCGCCGACCAAAGCGCCATGCTGCAGTTGCTGTTCTTGGTGCTGCTCACCTATGTGGTGGGCTTCGTGCATGCCTTCATCGTGAACATCCCATTCGTGAAATGGGTCGCCAAGCTGCCCGTGCTGCCGTTCTTTAAGAAGATCCTGCCCGCGCAGATCACCGCCTTCACCACGCAAAGCTCGGTGGGCACGCTTCCCATCTGCGTGGAGAATCTCGTGCGCAAAGTCGGCGTGGACGAGGAAATCGCCAATTTCACGGCACCTTTGGGAACCACCATCGGCATGCCCGGCTGCACCACCGTGTGGCCTATGCTGCTGGTCATCTTCTACGTGAACGCCATGGGTCTTGGCTGGGGCTTCGGCGACTATCTGGTTGCCGCAGTGCTGGCGCTGACGTTGTCGCTGGGCATGGCGGGCGTGCCAGGCATTGGCGTGGTTTCGGCTGTGTCGCTGTTCAGCGCGCTGGGCTTGCCGACGGCGGCCGTTATCTTGATGCTGCCCATCAATACCGTGACCGACATGGTGCGCACTATGGAAAACGTCACCAACGCGAACTTGGCAACGGCCATCGTCGCCCGTCAGACGGGTTTGCTGGACGATGGCGTGTTCAATGCGCCCGAGAAAGCGGAGGCGTAACCCATGAAGAAAGTCACGATTACCCTGGTCTGTCTCACGCTGGTGTGCGCCATCATGGTGGTTGTCTCGGCGAATTATTCTGTGGCTCGCACGCGCGACGCCATTGTGAACCTGCCGAAGGCCGAGGCCACCGATGCGTGCGCCGCCGCGTACGACACCGCCGATTCGTATTACGACAAGATGAGCGAGCGCTTCCTGATTTTCGCCGATCCGCTGACCGATGGCGAGCGCGCGGCGTTCCTCGACGCGAAGGTCGATTACCTGCGCGTGGCCATTAAGGCTGCCGTAACCGCCGACCAGCGCAAAGAAACCGACAATCTCTCGCGCGACGACGTGAAGAAGCTCGTGGACGCGGCGTCCGAACGCGTGGAGGAGTATCTCTCCGCCGACGAGTATTCGCTCATTCCGAACTACTCCGATTTGCAAACGCTGAAATCGACGTATGCCGATAGCGCCGCGGGCGCCGAGGAAGAGGCCGAAGTGCAGTTGTGCTAAACGGCTCCTTCGCAACGCCTCCGTTTAATCATTGAAAGGAATCTCTACCATGCAGGATTATTCCATCAGCCGCCGCCGTTTTCTCACTGCGGCTGGCAGCACCATCGTTTTAGCTGGTCTGGGCGGTCTCGTCGGCTGCTCGAAGGCGACCGATACCAGCTCCACGTCGGGCTCCAGCGCGGCTAAGAGCGAGCAGGGGATCACTGGCCAGAAGGCCCTCTCTGCCGCCGACTACGATTTCGATGGCGAATACGCCTTCGGCGACTTCAACGCGCATTCCCAGGCCGACACCGAGCGCCAGGGCGTCGATACCTACGAAGATACCGATGTGGTGTTCCAAATCGTCGGCTTCGGCGAGCTGTGCTCCCTTCTGGAGTCGAAGGGCACCTATCTTGTTGAGTTCGGCGGCGGCTCGTGGTGCCACAACACCCGCGCCTTCAGCGCCGAGTGCAACAAGATAGCGAAGGAGTACGGCATCGACACCATCTACACGTACGACTTCGACTTCGATAACGACCCGACGGGCAAGACGTTTTTGCGCATGACCAACGGCACCGATATGCTCGGCGCCAAGTGGAACTACATCTACGGCGAAATCGTGAGCCGCTACCTGGCGAACCTGAACGACTGGGTGCAGGTTGGCAAAGACAGCGAAAAGGCCATCACCTACACCAACGCCGCCGGCGAAGACATCACGCTGCCGCGCCTGCAGGAGCCGTATCTGATGCTGTACAACAAGGACAACACGGTGGACTACAGCGGCAACGGCCATGATGGCCAGGCGTGCCCCGTTATGCGCTCCTTCGAGGTGATGGTCGACCGCGACGCCAAGGGCATCTACCTGAAGCAGACCGATGCCGACGGCAAAGAGACCGGCCGCAACTACATCACGGAGGACTACGAGGCCCAGATGCGCGAATTCTTCGACGCGTTCAAGGGCGAGAAGCTCTCTGCGTTCGACGAGACCGCATACTTGAAGAAGGCCTACGGCCTTGACGACGCTTCGAATTTGGACGCCATCAGCTACACGCAGCTGACCTGGCTGCTTGGGCAAGAGGGCTCGGCAATCATCGCGTTCGCCGACGAAAGCGACGCCACGTCGAAGGCCGTTCTCGCCGAGCTACAGAAGCAAGCCAAGGCCGCGGGCGCGAAGGCATACGTGTTCGATCCCATCCTCGACAACGGCATGACGGCTGAGTGGGGCTACGGCAACGAGCCGAATATCCTTGAAAACGCCGACCTCACCTACATGATGGACGACCTGGTGAACAACTTCATGAACAATGCCGAAGACATCGCGCTGGGAACCGTGCTGGCGTACAACTCCGCCGCCCTCGACTCCGATGGCATCGTGGCGCCGGTGTTCTCTGTGGCCAATTCGGCCGATGGTGTGGCGCAGGTCGTGACCGACTACAAGGCTACGCTCTAAATCGCGCCGTTCATCTGCGATTCGTGGGTTCGGGCCGCCGCCTTACGCGGCGGCCCTTTTCTACAGCGCTTGTGGCACTCCAGGCCTCTCGCTGAATAAAACCCTGCATTTTACGGGGGTTTGCTTTCGCTTGCGGTCTGGGCGCGCTACACTGACTCCATACATGGAGTCGCCCGCGTTTTTGGCTGCGAATTTCTGCCTCGCCGCCTCTTTCTGCATGGCGCCGCGCGGCTTCTATGCGCCTTAAACGGAAGGCATGCCCGCGCATCTGCAGCGCCCGCATTTCTGCGCCGCCATACTGCGCGGCTCTTTGCTTTTGTGCCGAGTTGCGCGAAAGCGCCCGCTCGCTCGTATGGATGTTCGTCGTTGAAAACCAGCTGCGAAGGAAGCATGCGCGTTGGGCCCCAGGGGTGGAGCCCGCCTTCGCAAGAAGGGGGATTGAAATGGCCGATAATCGTGAAATGTGGCAAAGCCTCGGTATGGACCTGGAAACCCACGACCAGCTGTGCGCCGTGCTGCCCACGGCGTTTGGCGATGTGTATCTGAGTCAGGAAAACCGACCTGCCGCCATGGCGTTCTACGATTTCGTGGTGTCCGACATTCATGGCATTCGCCCGGCCGAGCTCATCGAGCTGCAAAAGCAGGGCGGCAAGGTCTTCGGCACGTTTTGCGTATACGTGCCCGACGAGGTAGTCGTCGCGTGTGGCGGAGCGGTCACGGGCCTATGCGGCGGCTCGCAGTTCTGGGTGCCCGCGGGCGAGAAGGTGCTTCCGAGCGGCATGTGCCCGCTGGTGAAGGCGTCGCTCGGCGCGCATTTCGGCAAAACATGCCCGTACTTCAGCGTGGCGGACATGTATGTGGGCGAAACGACCTGCGACGGCAAGAAGAAGGCGTATGAGATTCTCGGTGCCGACAAGACCACGTACGTGATGGATGTTCCGCAGATGAAACGCGCGAAAGACATCGACAAATGGGCCGACGAGATTGCCGATTTCGCGCATATGGTCGAAGAATTCACTGGCAACGAGCTCACGGCGGAAAATCTCGCCGCGGCCATCAAGCTCATCAACGACAAGCGACGTGCGCTCGCCCGCGTGTTCGAGGCGACGAAGGCCACGAACTGCATCCCCATTTCTGGCAAAGATCGCCTGCTTATGACCCAGATCGCATTCTTCGACGACCCCGCGCGCTGCGCTCAGAAGGCAAACGAGCTGGCCGATGAGCTGGAGCAGCGCGTGGCCGACGGAGTGAGCGTATTCCCCGCGGGCACGAAGCGAATCCTCGTTACGGGCACTCCCATGGCCATCCCGAATTGGAAGCTGCACCACATCATCGAGACGAGTGGCGCGGCCGTGGTGTGCGAGGAGATGTGCACGGGCACGCGCTACTTCGAGCATCTGGTGGACGAGACCCAAACGACGCTCGAGGGCCAGTTCCATGCGCTGTCCGAGCGCTACATGAAGAACAACTGCGCCTGCTTTACGCCGAATACGGGCAGGATCGACGACATCATTCGCCTTGCGCGCGAATACCATGTCGATGGCGTAATCGATGCGAACCTGAAGTTCTGCACGCTCTACGACACCGAGAAATCGGCCGTGGCAAAGGCGCTCGAGGCCGAGGGCATTGCGTGCTTGGGTCTCGAAACCGACTACACCGATAACGACGCCGAGCAGCTGCGCACGCGCATTCAGGCGTTCGTGGAGATGCTGGGCTAGATTCGCCGCCTTTGGGCCTTGCGGCATGGGCGCCGAACGTGCCGCAAAGCCCGCCTTCGGCTCGGCATACGCGTTTAGGAATATGGAGGAAGAGACGCCGTGCTTGGTATTGGCATAGACATAGGATCGACTGCGACGAAGGTCGCGGTTCTCGGTTCCCAAGGCGAACTCATCGACGCGAGCGTGCGCCCCACGGGCTTTTCAAGCGTCGAGGCCGCTCGCTTGGCGGGCGAATACCTGAAAGCGCGGGGCTTTTCATCCGAGCCGCACGCGGTGGTCGCTACGGGTTACGGGCGCGTGGCGGTTCCCTTCGCCGATAAGGTGGTTACCGAGATCACCTGTCACGGCAAGGGGGCGGCGCGCCTGTTTGGTGGCGACGGCGTGGTGATAGATGTGGGCGGCCAAGACACGAAGGTCATTCAGCTGGCGGGCGGTTCGGTGAAGAAGTTCCTCATGAACGACAAGTGCGCGGCCGGCACGGGGCGCTTTCTCGAGATTATGGCCGATCGCCTAGCCGTAAGCCAGCAAGAGCTTTCCGGGCTCGCGCGAGCCGGCGAGCCGACGCCGATATCGAGCATGTGCACCGTGTTCGCCGAATCGGAAGTAATATCGCTCGTGGGCCGCGGCGAGCCGCGCGAGAACATCGCCAACGGCGTGATCGAGTCGGTTGTGGGGCGCGTTGCGACCATGGCGTCGAGCGTTGCGGGTGAACGCGTGTTTTTAACGGGTGGCCTGTGCGATAACGACTATATCGTCGAGCGGCTTTCCGCCGCGCTCGGCCGCGAGGTAACCACGAGCCCGAACGCGCGTTTCGCGGGTGCGATAGGCGCCGCCGAAATCGCGCTGGGGCTTGACGCTCGCGAAGAGCGATAGAGAAAACGCTTAAAACAGCAAGGAAGAAGGAATTGCATGTCCGATATCGAATTGCCGCGCACGTTCGAGGAATTCAACGATCAGCGCAAGGCTTCGTTTATCAAAGTGAAGAATTACAAGCAGGCAGGCGGTAGGCTTATCGGCTACCTGTGTTCGTATACGCCGCTCGAAGTCATCGACGCGGCGGGTGCTGCGGCGGTTGGCTTGTGCGGCATGTCCGACGAGACCATTCCGGCCGCCGAAACGGTGCTGCCGGCGAATTTGTGCCCGCTCATCAAGTCGACCTACGGCTTCGCGCTCACCGATAAATGCCCGTTCACGTATTTCTCCGACATGATTGTGGGGGAGACCACGTGCGATGGCAAAAAGAAGATGTACGAGCTGCTCAACGATATTAAGAAGACCTACGTGCTTCATCTGCCGCAGGGTCAGGGCCGTCCCTACGAGGCCGATATGTGGTATGAGGACGTGAAGCTCTTCCGTCGCCACCTGGAGGAATTCTACGGAATCGAAATCACCGACGACGATCTGCGTGCTGCGGTGCGCCGCCGCAATCGGCTGCGTCGTGCGCTTTCCAGCATGTACGACCTGCAGCGTCTCGATCCGCCGGCGATGGGCGGCGTAGAGATTCTTTCGGCCATTCAGGCCTCCACGTTCAGCTTCGACATCGATGACTATGCGACGAAGATCGAGGCGCTTGTCGCCGAGAAGCGTGCGGCGGTTGAGCGCGGCGAAAGCCCCATCGATATGCATGCCAAGCGCATTCTCATCACGGGATGCCCCATGGGCGGCGTCATCAACAAGGTGGGCCGCACGATAGAAAACAACGGCGGAGTCATCGTGTGCAGCGACGACTGCTCGGGCGAGCGCACGAACCGCATGCTCATAGACGACGAGGCCCCCGATATCTTGCGCGCGATTTCCGATCGCTATCTGGGCATTAACTGCTCGGTCATGACGCCGAACGGCGGCCGCTTGGACAATATGCTGGCCATGTGCGAGAAATACCGCGTGGACGGCGTGATCGAGAATGTGCTCACCGCCTGCCATACGTTCAACGTGGAGAGCGCGCGCGTCGCGAAGACGTGCGAAGATGCGGGAATTCCCTATATGAAGCTCGAGACCGACTACTCGCAAAGCGACGCCGGTCAGCTGGAAACGCGCATCGCGGCGTTTATCGAAATGCTGTAAGCTCGCAGGCGTAAGCGAGAGGGGGCTCCGTGATTTATCTGGACAATGCGGCTACCACCATGCGCAAGCCCGAATGCGTGGCGCAGGCCGTGACGAACGCCATGGCTTCGTTCGGCGGCGTGGGGCGCGGCGTGCACCCAGCGTCGATTGCGGCGGGCATGGCGGTGTATCGCGCCCGCGCGGCTGTGGCGAGCCTGCTCGGGGCGCCGGGCGCTTCGAGCGTGGCGTTCGCGAACAATGCGACCATGGCCCTGAACATCGCCATTTGCGGCCTGCTTGGGCCGGGCGAGCGCGCGCTCACCACGGCGGCCTCGCACAATTCCGCGCTGCGTCCGCTGTTTCGTCTGCGCGACACGGCGGGCTGCGCGGTTGACGTGGCTCCCATCCTGCCCGATGGTTCGCTCGATTTCGACGCCTACGAGGCATTGCTCGAACGCAAGCCCGCGCTCGTGGTTGCCACGCATGCCTCGAATTTGACGGGCGACATATACGATGTGGAACGCATGTGCTCCATGGCCCATGCGAAGGGCGCGAAATTCGTGCTCGACGCCGCACAAACCGCTGGGTCGTACCCGCTTGACATGGCGGCGATCGGCGCCGACGTGGTGTGCTTTACGGGCCATAAGAGCCTGTTGGGCCCGCAGGGCACGGGCGGTTTGTGCGTCGCCGACGGCGTAGAGATCGCGCCGCTTCTGGAAGGTGGCTCGGGCACGCACAGCTACGACGAGCGCCACCCGCTGTTCATGCCCGAGCGGCTCGAGGCGGGCACGCTGAACGCGCATGGCGTGGCTGGTTTGGCGGCTGGCATTGGCTATATCGAAAGCGAGCTCGGCGGTCCGCGCGGTGTGCACGAGCATGCGGGCGCTTTGGCCGAGCGCTTCGCCGATGCTGTGAGGCGCGTGTCTGGCGTTACGGTATACGGGCGCGGCGATTCGTGCGAGCGAGGCGCCATCGTTGCCCTCAATATCGCCGACGTGGACTCTGCCGAGGTTGCCGACCGTTTGGCGAACGACCACGACATATGCGTTCGCGCCGGCGCTCATTGCGCTCCGCTTATGCATAAGGCTTTGGGCACGCAGGAGCAAGGGGCCGTGCGCTTTAGCTTCGCTGCCACGAATACCGAGGCCGAGGCCGATGCCGCGGCTTCCGCCGTGCAGGAAATTGCTGCTCGAGTCGCGGGCGATGCCTAGATGTCGCAGGCGAAAGATGCATGCTATGTGCTCGTACGCACGAGCACCGAGGGCTTCGATTTATACGAACGCCTCGTCAAGGCCGGCGTGCCTGCGCGCGTGGCGCCGGCCCCGCATGGCATGCAGGCGTGCTGCGGCACGTCGGTGCTGCTCGACCCTGAAGTGGTGAGCGCGGCGAAGCCCGTCATAGACGCCGCGCCGTACCCCATCGAGCGCATCGTGCGCATAGCGGGCGCCATAAACCCCGCCCGGGATTCATATTGCTAAGGTAGAAACGGAATGGGTTCCCACCCCGTTTAGATAAAGGTGTAACCTGGCGAAAGCCAGATAGTCGAAGGAGGCAATCCAATGGAAACTGTCAACGCGTTCGGCCTTGCGTGCCCCAAGCCGCTCATGATGGCCAAGGCGAAGATCGACGAGGGCGCGCGAGAGCTCGCCGTGCAGGTGGATAACGAGACGGCGGTAAAGAACGTGTCTCGCCTGGCCGACAAATACGGCCTGAACGTTGCCGTCGAGGCCATCGAGGGCGGCTGGAGCGTGAACTTCGCCGAGGGCGCCGGCGCTCCTGCCGTCGCAGCTGCACCCGCAGCGCCTGTATGCACGCCCGCAGGCTGCGGCTATGCCGTGTTCGTGGGCAAAGACCATGTGGGTGAGGGCGACCCTCAGCTCGGCTACAACCTCATGAAGATGGCCATCTACACGCTTTCCGAAAGCGACGATGTGCCGGCGAGCCTGCTGTTCATGAACGGCGGCGTGAAATTGGTGACGGGCGAAGAGCAGCAGATCATCGACTCGGTGAACAAGCTCATCGAAAAGGGCACCGAGGTGCTCGTGTGCGGCACGTGCCTTGATTTCTACGGCCTGAAAGAGCAGTTGAAGGTCGGCGAGGTGTCCAATATGTACGACATCCTGGGCCGCATGCAGGAAGCCGCGAAGACCATCACGCTGTAAGGGTGCCTCGTGGCGAATACCTACGTAATGGCGTTCGAATCGACGCATGCGGCGATGGCCTCCGAGGTGGCGCTTGAGTCTGCGAGCGCCCATGCTGCCATGATTCCCACGCCGCGCGCCATTTCGGCCGGCTGCGGCATGTCGATGCGATTCGCCGCGGCGGATGACGATGCCGCGGTGAGCCTCGCGCGAACCTGCGCCGACGCCAAAGGTCTGGCGGCGCTTTATCGTGAGGCATCGAAAGACGAATACAGCCTGGTTGAGCGTTTGTAGACATGCGACGCGTGGGTGTGCGAAAGGGGTCAAGGGGATCGTCCCTTTGACCCCTTTTGTGATTGCTTTCCGCTCGGTTCCGCCTCAAATAAAAACGCCGCCCGAAAGGGGGCGGCATGGTGAAGTTGGCGGAGATGCGTGTGAATCGAACACACCCGAGACGTTCTGCGCGCCCCGCAACGGCTTTGAAGGCCGCGAGGTCCACCAGGAACCTATTCATCTCCATGGGCCGTGCGCCGCTGTGCGAGTGCACGGCTTCCTATTGTAATCTTTCGCCAAGAAGATACCCTCAGCGAAAGGCAGCATATCACGGAAATCTCGCGAACGGCTACCTTTTTGGTGCCACTTACAGCGATCGAAGGTCTCCGTCGCGTTTCGTGATGCCGCGGTCGTCGAGCGCTTCGAGCAAGGGGATCGCGTATTTGCGCGAAATCCCCATGGCTTCCTTCAGGTCGGCGGCATTCGATGGGCCGCTCGCTTGTATATGGGCGCGAACGGCGTTCACGAGCCTTTCGAATACGGTAGCGTCATAGAACAGGTCGCGGTCGATCTTTACGGCGCGCCCTGCGCCGGACAAATCTCCGAGGGCCGCATACGCTTCGCCTTTCGAACAGCCCAGCGCATCTGCGATGGCTTCGGCGAAGGGCGGTGTTGCGGAGCCTTCGATAAGGGCGAACGCCGCATCGGCGCGCTCTTTGGCTCGCGCGTGCGCGGCGGCTCCCGCGGTTGCGTGGCTTATGACGCCGCCGAGCGCGACCACGTCGCCTTTTTCGAGCGCGACGGCAAGCGCCGCATCGAAGCGATCGGCGCTCAGCGAGGGCATCGCCGCATGGTTGAGCGCCGCCTTCGTCATTCCCAGCTCATTTGGCGATGCGGCGTGAAACTTCAAAAGCGTCGCCGCTATCTTCGAAGCATATTTCTGCAAAGTCGACTTCGTGGCGAACAGGGGAGCATCGGCGCTGCCCGCCTCAACGACGTTGCCCTTGAGCGAGCGGGCGATTTCGAGCGTTTCTCGCTCGCTTATGTCGAGCGCGCCCGCCATATCGGCAACGCTGCGAATGGCGCCCGCCTCTTCGATATAGGCGCTTGCCGCGGCCTGCATATTATCTTCCGAGAGCGCGGAAAGCATGGCCGCATCGGCGGCGCTTAAGATCGATCGCCTGCGCGGATGGCCCGCCAATATGCGTCCGCCGCCGATAACGCGCACGGGCGTGGCGCTGCGAATGACGAAGCGGTCGCCCCTCAGCGTGCACAGAGGCTCATCGAGGCGAATCTGGGCGATGGCCTGCTCTCCTTGGGTAAGCTCGGATTTGCCGTCCATGAAGAGCACGCGGCCGAATGTCTCTTTCGTTCCATGTGCAACGCGCACCGTCTCGCCCGATTTCAACTTTCCGCCTGCGCTTTCGCAATCTAGGTAGGTGAGTTCGCAGTCGAAGCGGTCGCTTGCTGCCGGCGCGTTTGCGGCGGTTATGAAATCGCCTGGGCGCACATCTTCGAGGCTCGCGTCGGCGAGATTCATTGCGACGCGGTGCCCCGAAAACGCGCGCTCGACTGGCTCGTTGTGAATCTGCACCGACCGCACGCGCGTCTTTTTGTCCGAGGGCAATATGCGCACCTCTTCGCCCGCGGAAACGGATCCGCTCCAAAGGCTTCCCGTTACCACGGTGCCTGCGCCCTTCACGGTAAACGCTCGGTCGACGGGCATGCGCAAAAATCCCTCGTGGTGCGCGCGCTGCCCCTTAGCCACGATGGTCGCAAGGTCGTTCTTCAGCTCATGGAGGCCTCGTCCGTCGCGGGCACACACGGGCACGATCATGGCGTTTGCATAGGGGGAATCCGCCAAGGCCGAATGAATCTCGTCGGTCACGAATTCGACCCACTCGTCATCGACCATGTCGCACTTGGTAACCGCCACGACGATCTGCGGCACCGACAGCAGCCTTAAAACGGCAAGATGCTCGCGCGTCTGCGGCATGATGCCGTCGTCGGCGGCCACCACCAAAATGGCGGCGTCGATGCCCGTTGCGCCGGCTATCATCTGACGCACGAATTTCTCGTGTCCTGGCACGTCCACGATTCCTGCCGAAGAGCCATCGGGCAAATCGAGTCGCGCAAAGCCCAGCTCGATGGTGATGCCGCGTCGCTTCTCTTCGGCTAAGCGGTCGGGATCGATCCCGGTGAGCGCTTGCACGAGCGTGGATTTGCCGTGGTCGATGTGCCCAGCCGTGCCGATGACGATGGACGGCTCGCTGTATTCGTTGGTTGGCATGAGAAACCTCCTGATCGCCGTTGCTAGGCTTGGCGATGAGACGTTTACGCGGTCTTGGGGCCGTTCGGCTGCGCGCCTTGTTTGCCGCCTGCGGGCTTTGCGGCGCTGCCTTCGCTTTGGGGCAGGCCGGCGAAGTAATCCGCCAAAGCGGCGGCTATGTCGTATTCGTCGCCCGGCAGAAGGCAGCGCACATCGAACAGCGTTCCTTCGTGCTTGGTGCGCGCGAGCACCGGCTTGCCCTCTCGGTTCGCCATGTCCAGCTCGCAATCGTGCGCATTGCCACGCAGGTAGTCTATGCGCACGGCCGCTCCCGCGATATCGAGCGTGGGAAGGGAGCCGCCTCCCGCTTTCTCGGTTTCCTCCACCACTGACACCTCGGCGCAGCCTGGCGCCAGGCGCTCTTTAATGGCGGCGGCGAGTGCATCGGCCGCTTCGCGCATTTCGCCTGGTGTGGCATTGAGCATGCGCAGCGTGGGAATTCGCTCGTAGGCGGTGCCGTCAAGATAGAGACGAAGCGTCGCCTCCAGAGCGGCGAGCGTCATCTTGTCGAGGCGCATGGCGCGCGCGAGGGGGTTTTTCTTCAGGCGCTCGATATAGGCCTTCTTGCCGACGATGATGCCCGCTTGCGGTCCGCCGAGAAGCTTGTCCCCGGAAAACGACACCAAATCGCAGCCGCCCGAAAGCGACTGGCCCACGGTCGGCTCGGCGTCGGGCGCATTCAAAATGGGCGGCAAAATGGAGCCCGAACCCAAATCCTCGTACACCATCACACGATCGGTGGCCCCCGCCGTCGCGCGGCGCTCGTTTTCGATGCGGGCGATATTCACCAAATCGCGCGCGGTCACGCTTTCGGAAAAGCCCACGATGCGGTAGTTCGACGTGTGCACCTTCAAGAGCATGGCCGTGTTCGGCCCGACGGCACGCTCGTAATCGGAGACGTGGGTCTTGTTCGTGGCGCCCACCTCGACCATGAGCGCGCCCGAGGTGGCCATGATTTCGGGAATGCGGAACGACCCGCCGATTTCGACGAGCTCGCCGCGCGAAACGACGGCCTCTTCGCCCTTGGCGAACTCGGAGAGCACCATGAGCGTCGCCGCGGCGTTGTTGTTCACGGCCATGGCCGCCTCGGCGCCCGTGAGCGCGCATACGAGCGATTCGATATGCGAATGGCGACTACCGCGGGCCATATTCTCGACGTTGTACTCGAGTGTGGAATAGCCTCGCGATACGTCGACCACGGCATCGAGCGCCTCTTGGGCTAGGGGGCTGCGTCCGATGTTGGTATGCAGAATGACGCCGGTCGCGTTCACGACGGCCCTCAGCGACGGGCTGACGAGCGCGCGCAGGCGGCATTCGGCCTCGCGCGCGGCCGCCTCGGCGCAGGTCGCGACGTTTTCGCCGCGCAGCATGCGCTCGCGCATCGCCTGAATGCTGGCGCGAACCGCGTCGGTTACGGCGGTTTCGGGAACGTATGATTTCACGGAATCGGCCAGTTCGGATTCGACGATGTGCAGCACTTCGTCAACCTTGGGAAGCGTCCTCATTCGTTCGTTCAAACTTGCTTCTGTCGTCATGGTTCTCCTTAGTGGCCGACGCGAAAGGGCAATCCGAATCCCATTATCACCTCACGCGGATATGTCCCGCCTCGCCGTTTACGATTTGTCCTATTTTTGCCGGTTTGCGGCCGCGGCGCGCCTCGAATTCGCGCTCGAAGTCACTCGCCCGATCGCTCGGTATGGAGCACAGCATGCCGCCCGACGTTTGCGGGTCGCACAGCACGGCCGTGGCGTCTTCGCCCGTTTGTCCTTCGGGCACTTCCAGAAAGCTTTGGGCGAAGTCTTCGATCGAAAACGACCTGCCTGGGCGACACCATTGCCGCGCGAGGTCGATCGTCTCGGGAAATGTCGGCACGCATTCCCAATCGATGAGGGCCGAACAGCCGCTCGCGGAAAGCATCTCGTGCAGATGACCCGCCAGGCCGAATCCCGTTACGTCAGTGGCCGCATGAACGCCCGCGGCAAGCATCGCCTCGCCGGCCGCGCGGTTGAGCTCGGCCATCGATTCGACGGCTACGGAAAAGTCGGAATCGCTTAGAATCCCCACTTTGCGTCCCGCGCTCGCGATGCCCGTGCCCAAAGGTTTGGTGAGATAGAGCGCGTCGCCTATCTGGGCGCCCTCGTTGCGCACGAGCTTGTCGGGCGCAACGGTGCCGAAGACGCACAGGCCGTATTTCGGCTCGTCATCGTCGATGGAGTGCCCTCCCATGATAACGGCGCCGGCCTCCATCACCTTCTCCAGGCCGCCGCGCAGCATATCGCGCGGCACGTAATCGGGCAGGGTGGAATCCATAGCCACGACGTTGAGGGCCACGTTGGGCTTTGCCCCCATGGCGAATGCGTCGGAAAGCGCGTTCGCGGCGGCGATGCGCCCGAAATCGTAGGGTTCATCGACGATCGGCGTGAGAAAGTCGATCGTGAGGATACCGGCCACCTCGGGCGTAATGCGCCATACGGCGGCGTCGTCGGCGGTGTCGAAGCCCAGCATGGCCTCGGGGGGCATCGTTTGCGCGATCGATATGTCTTTCAAGATGCGTTCGAGGTCGCCCGGACCCCATTTCGCCGCTCAACCACCGCGCGAGGTAAGCTCGGTCAGGCGAATGCGCTCTTTGTCGCTCACGATGCCTCCTTTCGTGGTTATTTGCGTGGCTCACATCATAGCGCAGGCGGAATACGCGCGCGCGTTGCCAGGAAAAAGCAAAGTAAATCAGACATTGCGAACTGGTTCGTACGGCCGTGCCGTCGGACTCGTTTTCGGGGGCTTTTTCTGCTGGGAATATTTGTTACTGAATAATTCGCAAATCAAATAATTAAAACGTTTTTAATTTGGCAAGCCTATAAAACATCAGAAAGTGACGATGTCAAAGTTCATTCGCTGGCTAGATTTCCAATATTGCTGACATGATGAAATTAAATAACCCCACAAAATAGAGAATATGACCCTAGTTAATCAAAAGTTACAACGAAGTCCCAGTTGATGCTTACGCTTTGCCTGCGATGGAAAAACAAAGCGTGGATAAAGGTGGACAATTCGTGAATCGCATGTTGCGCCACCGTGGTTTTTGCGCCGCTCGCGGGAAATGAACACCTGTTTCTCTTAATAAATGTGCGAAAGTTGACCCCATAGGTAGCAATTCGACTACGAAGTGGAGCGCTTCGCGGTCGAATCGCTACCAGAGATGCGCGGGAACGTACCGAAGGCGTCCCGCATGTTGGCGCGCATGCCCGCTGGGTTGCGGCTGCGCGCGTGCGAGAAAGGAAGAACCCTATGGAGATGACGCGAAGGGGGTTTCTGAAGGCCGGCGGCGGCGCGCTTGCGACTGCCATGGCATTCGAGCTCACCTCCAAATCCCAGGCGTTCGCCCTTGAGAGCGATCAGAACTTCAAGCTCGATCGCACCGATGAGTACACCAATATCTGCTGCTACTGCGCCGGCGGTTGCGGCAGCTTGTGCTCGGTGCGCGACGGCGAGTTGATCAACCTCGAAGGCGACCCCGACCACCCGATTAACCGCGGCGGTCTGTGCCCGAAGGGCGCGACCATGGCGCAGCTGCGCAACGTGGTAGACCCCGAGACGCGCGAAGTGGTGAAAAATCCCAAGCGCACGACCAAACCGTTGGTTCGCCGCCCGGGCGCCACTGAGTGGGAAGACATCACGTGGGACGATGCCATCAAGGAAATCGCCCGCAAGGTGAAAGATACCCGCGACGCCAATTTCGAGGAAGTCGACGAAGACGGCCTCACCGTGAACCGCACCACCGCGATTGCATCGCTGGGCGGCTCGCAGGAAAACTCCGAGGAGGAGTACCTCATCCTGAAGATGATGCGCTCGCTCGGCGTTATCGCCATCGACAACCAGGCGCGTGTTTGACACGGCCCCACGGTTGCCGGTCTGGCAGCATCATTTGGTCGTGGCTCCATGACGAGCCACTGGTGTGACTTCCAAAACACCGATGTTATTCTTAACTGCGGTTCGAACTCCGTCGAGAACCACCCCGTAAGCGCCCTGTGGCTTGAGAAGGCCCATGAGCAGGGAGCGAAGTGGATCGTCGTCGACCCGCGCTACACTCGCACGGCCGAGCAAGCGGACATTTGGTGTCCGATTCGCTCCGGCACCGACATCGCCTTCTACGGCGGCATGTACAACTACATCATCGAGCATCTCATTGAGCCCAACCTGGAAAATTACCTGGCCACGGGCGATATGAGCGAGTACAACTTCGAGTACCTGCTCAACTACACCAACGCAAGCTATCTGCTCGATCCCGAGTATGAATTCGACCCTGCGACGGGCCTGTTCAGCGGCTGGAACGAGAAGACCAAGACCTACAACACGCATAGCTGGCACTATCAGACCGAGTCCACCGAAGAGTGGGACACGTCTGCTACGGGCGACTACGCATGGGCGGTAAAGCCCGGCGTTCCCGAATTCACGACGCCGACGCTGTCGCATCCCAAGAAGGACATGACGCTGAAAGACCCGATGTGCGTCTATCAGCAGTTCAAAGAGCACTATTCTCGCTATGACCTCGACACCGTGTGCAGCGTGTGCGGCATGGACAAAGAGACCCTGGAGCTCGTCTACGCTACCTACGCGTCCACCGGCAAGCCCGGCAAGGCCGGCACGGTGCTCTATGCCCTTGGCCAGACGCAGCACACCTACGGCGCACAGAACACGCGTGCGATGTGCGTGATGCAGCTGCTTCTGGGCAACATCGGCATTCCCGGCGGCGGCGTGAACGCGCTGCGCGGCGAGCCCAACGTTCAGGGCGCGACCGACATGGGCATGATGGTCAACGAGCATCCTGCGTATTTGAAGTGGTCGAACACCACCGATCGTTCTAGCCTGCGCAAGTGGCTGGAATCGCAGACCTACTCCGATGGCTACTACACCAACAAGCCGAAGTTCATCGTCTCCTCGCTCAAAGAGTGGTTCGGCGACGCCGCCACCGTGGAGAACGACTACGGCTACGATTGGTGGCCGAAGGTTCCCTCGAAGACGGGCGATATCGACTACACCCATATCTCCACGTTCGAGCTGATGAAGCAAGGCGTCATCAAGGGTTACTTCAACTGGGGCATGAACCCCTGCCACAGCGCCCCGAACGCCGGCAACGTGCGTCGCTCCATGGCCAACCTGGAATGGCTCGTTGTGGCCGACCAGGTTCTCACCGAGTCTGCCACGTTCTGGAAGGCCCCGGACATGAATCCGGCCGAGATCGACACCACGGTGTACTACCTGCCGTGCGCACTGATCTACGAGAAGCCGGGCATCATTTTGAACTCGGGCCGCTGGATCCAGTACCGCCAGCAGGCCGTCGAGCCGTGGGACCAGGCCAAGCCCGACTACGAGATGTGCGACCTCATCTGGACGGAGATCTGCCGCCTGTACAAGGAAGAGGGCGGCGCGAACCCCGACCCCATCCTGAACACCAAGTGGGACTACTACGTCGACGGCAAGATCGACCCGCGTCCTGTGGCGTGGGCCTTGAACGGCTACCGCGTGGCTGGCACCGAGTGCAACACGAATTCCGCCAACCCCAAGACCGATCTGCTGAAAGGCTATGCGGAACTGGGTGCCGATGGCTCCACCGCGTGCGCGATGTGGATCTACTCTGGCATGTGGAACAACAACGACGCGCCGCTTGATGCCGCCGAGCAGCCGCTGTGCCGCCGCGACACCAACGACGCTTCGGGCATCGGTCTGAATTCGAACTGGGCCTTCAGCTGGCCTTCGAACCGCCGCATCCTGTACAACCGCAACAGCTGCGACATGCAGGGCAAGCCGTGGAACGAGAGCAAGAAGCTCATGGAGTGGACTGGCGAGAAGTGGGACCTGGTCGACCAGGCCGACTTCGTCACAGCCAAAAACGGCAAGCAGGTTCCGCCGAACAACAAGACGTTCTTTATGCTGTGGGAGCAAAATGCCCGCCTGGAGAGCTACGGCATGGTCGACGGCCCGCTGCCTGAGCACTACGAGCCGTTCGAATCGCCCACTGACACCAACCCGTTCAACGGCGCATTCCAGAGCCCGTGCGCGTTCGGCACGAACTACGAATCCACCAAGCAGGGCAATGCCGTCGATTACCCGATCATCGGCACCACCTACTCGGTCACCGAGCATTGGCAGACCGGCAACCAGACCCGTCTGTGCCCCGCGCTCGTCGAGGCCATGCCTTCGCAGTTCGTCGAGATGAGCGAAGAGCTCGCCGCCGAGAAGGGCATCAAGAACGGCGAAGAGGTGCGCGTGTACAACAACCGCGGATCTGTCGTGGTTCCCGCCGTGGTCACGAAGCGTCTGCATCCCATGACCATCAATGGCGAGCTCAAGCATCAGGTTGGCCTGACGCACCACTTCGGCTGGGCCGATTTGTTCGGCACGGGCGACGTCGTCAACGACCTCACGCCTAACGTCGGCGACCCGAATTCGTTCACGCCCGAATACAAGGCGTTCCTCGTGAACATCGAGAAGGCATAAGGAGGAAACCATGGCAGAAAAAGCAATCCTGTTCGATTCCTCCAAGTGCACCGCATGCAAGGGATGCCAGGTCGCCTGCAAATGCTGGAATGACCTGCCCTCGCCCGCGGCTGGGGAAGCGAAGTGGTCGGGAACGCACCAAAACCCGATCGACATCAACGGCGACACGCGCCTCATCATCACGTTCAACGAGACCGAGGCCCCGGCGGCCTACTCGACCAAGCCCATCGGCTGGGCATTCGGCCGCCGCAGCTGCCAGCACTGCGATGATGCCCCGTGCGCCACGGTGTGCCCGGGCGGCGCCATCACGAAAGACGAGGAAACGGGCATGGTGACCGTCGACGACACCAAGTGCGTCGGCTGCCAGTACTGCAAGAGCGCCTGCCCGTTCGACGTGCCCCGCTACTACAACGACGGCACCTTCGGCAAGAGTATCGTCAACAAGTGCACCGGCTGCGTCGATCGCATCGGCGCTGGCATGGAGCCCGCGTGCGTGGCGACCTGCCAGCCCGACGCGCTGAAGTTCGGCGACCGCGACGAAATGCTCAAGATCGCCTACGAGAAGGTCGCGTGGCTGCAAGAGCGTGGCTACACCGACGCATGCGTGGCGGGCGATGACGAGAATTACAAGACCCACGTCATCCACGTACTGAAATACGGCTACGAGGCTCATGGCCAGCTCGAGAACCCGAGCGTTCCCGCCACCGTCGCCATGACGCAGGTCATGAAGCCCATCACGGGCGCCGCCACGGGCCTCACGGTTGTGGGCCTGGGCGCCATGTTCGCCCTGGCGGCCGGCTATTCGCGTCGCCGCCTGGCCTACAACCCCGAGACGCAGGACACCATCGATGTGGACACCGGCGAGGTCGTCCAGCATGGCGACCCGCAAGACAGCGAGTCGGTCATGGAGCACATCACCGAGAACCTGCCGTTTGGGAAAGGGGGCGCCAAGCATGAGTAGCAAGACTATCGCCGTTTCCGCCGAAGAGCAGGCGAAAAACGACGCGTTTTTGAAAGAGCGCAAGGCTTCGGGCAAAGAGCTGCGCATCACGCGCCACTCCAAGCAGGCCCGCCTGACGCACGGCATCACAATCGTGTGCTGCATCCTGCTGTGCATCTCTGGTCTGTTCGTGTTCGTGCCGCAGCTGGCCGCCGCGGTCGGCGCGCAGACCGTGTTCGCCATCCGCATGTCTCACCGAGTGCTCGGCGTGCTGTTCGTGGCCGTGCCGATTATCTCGGCGATCATGGCCCCGAAAGGCGTGGCGCACATCTTCAAGAACCTGTTCCACTCGTGGGACAGCGACGACAAGAAGTGGATGCTGCTGTTCTTCCCGTACCTGTTCATGGCCAAATGGATTCATATGCCCGACCAGGGCGAGGTTAAGTCGGGCCAGCGCTTCGCCGATGGCATGCTGTGGCTGTTCGGCGCCGAGATGGGCATCACGGGCATTCTGCTGATGCTCGGCTCGACGGTGCTCGATTTCGGCACGGGCTACGGCATCGTGCTGTTCCTGCATGACTTCGGCTTCCTGATGATCGCCGTGTTCGGCCTGGCGCACATCTTCCTGGGCGGCGGCATCTTCCAGCCCTATCGCGGTACCCATCGCCTCATGTTCGGCGACGGCACCGTGAGCGAGGCCGATGCGCTGTACCACTGGGGCCACTGGGCTCGCGAGGAAATGACCACCCGCGAGCATGTGAGCGAATTCGACGCCCCCAAGCAGAAATAGGCGTCGGCCCATGGATGTGAAACGTATCCACGCCGCGGCGGCAGCGTATGCCCGCCGCGGCGACCGGGCCCAGGCCGAGCGCCTGGGGTTTTTCGGCGCTCTGTGGGGCGCGCAGGGCTCGATTGAGCGCGAGGCGGTAGACGCCCATCCTTACGCGTGCCCCAGCTCGGCTGAGGTTGCCGCTTGGGCGGCGGCTGGCACGCCGGTGCTCTCGCAGGCTCCCGCGCACGTTACGGCCGACTCTCTGGCGAGCGCCGCGAGCCTTGTCGCGTCTCGCTTCGCCGAGAAGGGCGGCTTTTCCGAAGATGACCAGAAGGCGCTTCGGGAAGCCGATTGGGTTCGCATTGCGGCCCTCGCTCCAGCGGAGGTCGCGGGCGCGAACCCCGGCGCGTATCTCGATGCCGTTATGGCGGCCCTCGACGATGCCCAGGCCGTTGCGCAGGGCGAGCCCCTGCTCGATTCCAGGTTGGCGGGCTTCGTGCTTTCCGCGGCCATCAAGCCGTTGATCGCGTCCGCCGCCTCTTCCATCTGCGGCCTCGCGCGCGCGGGGCTCGTGCAGCTGCATGCTCCCGAAGGCGGCAAGCCTTTGGCGTGCCCGGTGTGCGGTGGCGAGGCGACCATGGCCTATGTGGGCCCGAATCCGTTCTCCAGCGGCAACGGGCGCATGCTCTGGTGCGGCCAGTGCGGCGCCGAGTGGGAGTTCGAGCGCGTGCGCTGCGCGCGCTGCGGCACCCAGAATCCGGCCCATCTGCACTACGTCTCGATCGAGGGCGACGAGTCGCATCGCCTGCACGTGTGCGACGAGTGCGGCGGGCATATCCGCACGCGCTTCGTCGAGGCGGGCGACCTCACGCCGTTTTCCTACGAGGTCGAAGACGTGGTGACGGCCAACCTCGAGCTGGTCGCGCAGCAACTGTAGGCTGTCTCGCTCGCCGAGCTTCGCGCGGTCTGTCTCATTTGAGCCCCTTTCCGTTTTCGGGAAGGGGCTTTCTTCGTTTTTGCTATGCTGTTCGGCATGGATACTCTCGCTGCAACCCGATGCGCCGGCATGGCGCGACCCATGGAGCTTCTTGCCCCCGCCGGCGGCATGGAGCAGCTCGAATGCGCAATTCATTTCGGCGCCGATGCCGTATA
This sequence comes from Subdoligranulum sp. CAG:314, assembly GCA_963635715.1. Taxonomy (GTDB): domain Bacteria; phylum Actinomycetota; class Coriobacteriia; order Coriobacteriales; family Eggerthellaceae; genus Slackia. Next base: position 44,612 of record CAVHFS010000013.1, read on the forward strand.
TATGGCTGGTAGACGTTACGGCATGCGCAAGCGCGCTTCGAATTTCGACGACGCGGGCCTCGCCGCCGCCATTGAGCTGGCGCATTCCCACGGCGTGAAGGCCTATATTACGGCGAACACGCTTATGAAAGACGACGATATAGTCGGTTTGCCCAGCTATTTCGCCATACTGCAGGATGCGGGGGCCGATGCGGCCATCGTGAGCGATATGGGCGCGCTGGCCATATGCAAACGCGTGGCTCCGAAGCTTGAGCTGCATCTGTCGACCCAGGCGTCATGCATGAACGCCGAGGCCGCGAAGGCGTATTACGACCTCGGCGTGCGTCGCGTTGTGGTGGCTCGCGAAATGAGCCTGTCCGATATCGCCCGCATGCGAAAATCGATTCCCGACGATTTGGAGATAGAGGCATTCGTGCACGGTGCCATGTGCATGGCCTATTCGGGTCGCTGCCTTATGAGCGACTACATGGCGGGTCCGCAAAGAGGCGCGAACAGCGGCCATTGCACCCAACCGTGCCGTTGGAAATACACGGTCGTCGAAGAAACGCGCCCTGGCGAGCCCATCGAAATCATCGAGGATGGAGAGGCGAGCTTCATCATGAGTTCGACCGATATGAATATGCTCTCCCATTTGCGGGAACTTTCGGAAGTGGGCGTCGACAGCATAAAGATAGAGGGACGCGCGAAGGGTGCCTATTACGTGGCCTCGGCGGTGAATGCGTATCGCCACGTGCTCGACGGCGAAGATGCGCAGGTCTGGCAGGCCGAACTCGAAACCACGAGCCACAGGCCCTATTCGACGGGCTTCTATTTCGGCGCACCGGGGCAAAACCGGGGAACCAAGGAATATGCGCGCGACTATCAGATGGTAGCGCGGGTGGTGGCGTGTTCGCAAGACGACTCTGATGCCGTCGCTTCGCGATTCGGCGGGGACGTATGCGCGTCGGAAGGCTGCGCAGCTTCTGGAGACGCACATGCGACCTCGCCGAATCGCCAGGCAAACTCGCAGGTAGAACCCTGGCCGGCCGAAGGCTTGGCAAAGCGCCGCGAGAAGATCGCCGCCGACCCGTATGCGGAAAAGAAGGGCTGCGTCAGCGTGGACTTCATCGACGCTATTGCGTCGTCGCCCGCTCAGCCGTACCGCGTGCGCGTGGTATGCCGCAACCGATTTTTCGAAGGCGAGGCGCTTGAGGTGCTCTCGCCGGGCCGTGATGTGGCGACCATTCGCCCGACGCGCTTGGTGTGGCATGCCGATGCCAAGGCCGATCCCGACGATGTCGAAAAGCGCCGCGAGGGCGTGTTGGCGGGCGCCGACCCGATGGTCGCCGGCGGTACGCTGTGCGCGATGAATGTGGCGAATCGCACCATGCAGGAGTACTCGTTCGACTGCGATCTCGAACTCCGCGAGGGCGATATTCTGCGCGTTTTGCGGGCAGGCCAATGCGAAGGGCGAAGAATCGAGTAACGATTCCTCGCGCGGAAGTTCTGTTTTCCTGCCTCGTTCGCTAAAGAGAATGTCGCTTTAGCGTATTAAAGCGCTACTATTCCATATCAAATGAGTTGGTAGTTTTCGCTTGGCGCTTAAGGAGCCTTCATGCAAATCGCGAGTGTTTTTGACGGCGGGAAACTGCCCGTTTCGTTCGAGATTTTTCCGCCGAAGGGCGATCTTCCCGTAGAGGAGGCCCGCGACGTTATCGGGGGGCTTGCGCCGCTTGCTCCCGCCTTCGTCTCGGTTACCTATTCCGCGGGCGGTTCGGGTAATTCGTCTCGCACGATTGACGTTGCGAAGATGGCCAAAGATGAATACGGCCTCAATATGATGGCCCACCTCACCTGCATGAACGCTATGCGCGAAGACATCGATTCCACGCTTTCATCCATGAAAGCCGCCGGAATCGAGAACGTGCTTGCCTTGCGCGGCGACGCCGTGCCCGGTTCGGCTCCCAAAGATTTCAAATTCGCCAAAGACCTTATCCCCATCGTCCGCGAGACTGGCTTCTGCGTTGGGGCGGCGGCGTATCCCGAGGGGCATATCGACTGCCTCGATTTCGCCGAGAGCATTCGCCATCTGAAGGAAAAGCAAGATGCGGGCGCGCAGTTTTTCGTCACCCAGCTTTTCTTTGACAACGAGATTGCCCTGCGCTTCCTCGACGCGGCGCGCAAGGCGGGCATTACGGTGCCCATCACGTTCGGCATTATGCCGTTTCTCTCGAAGGCCCAGATCTCGCGCATGGTCTTCATGTGCGGCGCGAGCCTTCCGTCGCCCATCATCAAGCTTCTTGCCCGCTACGAAGACGACCCCAAGGCGCTGCGCCAGGCGGGCATCGATTACGCGTGCGAGCAGTTCGTCGGCCTTTCGAAGGAGGGCGTCGACGGCCTGCACGTCTATACCATGAACAGGCCGGATATCGCCGCCGCCGCCGTTGCCGCGCTGCAAGAAGTCGGCGCACTTGGATAATGCCTGATTATCGGGTTAACAAAGACGAGGCTCTGCGCTATTTGGGATATTCGGGGCAATGCATCGATGCCGAGCTCGATTCGCGCATCGATGCGGCCATAGCCGCGTGCGAGCGAGAGGCGCGCCCTGGGTTTCTGTTTCGCTCGTTTCCCCTTAGGAAAACGCCGGAGGGGCTGGAGCTTGTTGGCAGCTCGCTCGTTTTGGGCGGCGAAGATATCGCGCGGCATCTTCGGGGCGCCTGCGAATGCGCCGTTATGGCATGCACGCTGGGCTTGGCGAACGAGGCCGCCATGGCGAGGCGCTTGGCGAAAAATCCGCTTGATGGATCTCTTTACGGAGCGGCGGGAAGCTCGCTGGTGGAATGCGTCGCCGACGTCTGCGAGGCCGCCATCGTCGCCGACGCGGCGCGGCGGGGCCTGCGCGCGAATTGGCGCTACAGCCCGGGGTATGGCGACCTTCCGCTTGCTCTTCAGCCTGAAATCGTGCGCGTTCTGGGGGCCGACAAGCGCTTGGGGATAAGCGTTTCGGATTCGTTTTTCCTCGTTCCCGCGAAAACGGTTACGGCTTTCGTCGGCCTTTTCGACGAAAATGGCGCTTCGCAAGGCGAGAGCGCTCCCCGCTCAACGTGCGAGGGGTGCGCATGCCGCGCGCATTGCTCGCTTCGGTCTTCGGGCAATCCGTGTTGGGCCCGTTTCGGCGCGAGCCAAAATCGTTAGCGCTGCGCCGCTGCGTGGCGCAAAAAGGGCGATGCCCAGCATGGCATCGCCCCATTGAACGGTCGCTTTTCCGAATGCACTACTTGGCGGCGTACATTCCCACGGTATGGGCGATAACGTTGCTTCGGTTGATGATGCCCACCATGCGATCGCCATCCAGAACGGGAGCCTTCTTCAAATGGTGCTCGGCGAGCGTGCTGCATACGTCGCGCATATCGTCGTCGACGGAAACGCTGATTACGCTTTTCGTCGAAATGCGCCCAACGGGCATGCTGGCGAGTTGCGCGGCCTTCTCGCCGAATTCCGCGTCGGACCCTTCCGCGGTATAGGCCCAGAAGCTCGAGAACGAGGGGCTTTGCCTCGAAAGCGTGCCGATGATGTCGCCGTCGCTTACGAATCCAACGAGGTTCCCGCTTTCGTCGACGACGGGTGCGCCAGAAATTCCCTTTTCGGCAAACAGACGAAGGGCGTCGAGCGCGCTATCGTTTTCGGCCAGGGTATATACATCGCTTTTCATGAGCGTTGCGAGCGTGCTTTGGGTGCGATTGCCGGCCGCTGCGCTTTCGTGCTCTGTCGCCTGGCCCTTTGCCGCATCGGCGCTCTTTTTCTTGAATCCGAACGACAGCGCGAGCGAAATGACGGCAAGCACCAGGGCGAAGGCGAAGCCCCAATGGGCGCCGTCGGTGAAGGCGACGGATGCCTGGGCGCCGTTTGCCTCCGAAATGCCCGACCCCGTGGCCACGAGATAGGTGGCGATAGCCGTGGCGATGGCTCCCATGACTTGCTGAAGCGTATTGATGGTGGCCGATCCGTCGGTCGAAAGGTTATGCGGAAGCGAGGAGAGCGCATGCGTCTGACAGGGCGACATGGCCAAAGGTATGCCAATCATGAGCAGGATATGGCACACGATGACATAGGGTAGCGGCGATGAAGCCTGGCAGAACAGCAGGGCGATGCAGGAGATGCAGGAGAGCGCGAAGCCGGCGAGCGCGGGAACGCGGGCGCCGATGCGGTCGTATACACGGCCTGAAAGCATGCTCACGATGGCATTGACGATACCGCCCGGCAGCATGACCAAGCCCGCAACGCTTACAGCGAGTCCCATGCTGTTTTGGTAGTACTGGGGAAGAACGTACATGGTCGAAAGCGTGATTCCGAAGTTCAGCATGACGCACAAAGTTCCCGTGCGAAAATCACCAATGGCGAACACGCGCAGATCAATGACGGGGTTCTCCATACTGAGCTGGCGTTTCGTGTAGGCGACCAATGCAACGATGCCAATAACGAGCGCGGCGATAACGGGCAGCGATGCCCAACCATAGAGGCTCGTCATGCCAACGCCCAAGACCACGCCGCCGAAGCCGAGGACCGAGGCGATAACCGAAATCGCGTCAATCGAAGGGCGCGTGAGTTCATAGGGATTCACCTGGAATTTCAAAGTGAAGAAGATGCCCACGACAAGCATAATCGCAAAACTGAAAAAGACCCAGTGCCACGATAGGGCCCCTATGAGGATGCCCGCAAGCGTAGGGCCTATGGCCGAGGCCGACATGACGACGAGTGCGCTGATGCCCATGGCCGCGCCGACCTTGTGCGGGGGAACGACCTCGAGCACCATGGAGAACAGGAGCGGCAGCACGAGCCCTGTGCCTACTCCTTGAATAATGCGTCCGGCAAGCGCCATGGCGAAGGTGCTTGAAAAGCCGCTGATAAGCGATCCGACCAAGAAGGCTCCGAGGGCGAACAGGGTGATTTTGCGTGCCGAGAACCATTTCATGAGCAGGCTCGAGAACGGCAAGACGATGCCGATGGCGAGCATATAGCCAACGACGAGCCATTGGGCGATGGAAAGCTCCACGCCAAAGGCGGCGGAAAGTTGCGGCAGGGCGATATTGAGGGCCGTTTCGCTGTACATGCCAGTGAAGCCGCCCAGGTAGAGTCCCATAAGCGCAAGATAGGGGTGCGGCACGCTCACGCGCGCCTGGGGCAGAGCCCCGGTTTGGTGCTGAGTCACGTTCAAACTCTTCCTTCCAAGGAAAGAAACCTCCCGCAAAGCGGGCTGAAATCAACTAGCGAGCAGGCTGCGTCTTTATGGGCAAGACGGCATTTGGGGCCTGCATGTCGCGCAATAAAAAAGCGCTCGTGCGTAAGCTACGAGCGCTTCATATGGGCGAAACTACTTCACTGCGTTGAACAATGATTTATTTAAGCACAACGGGAAGGGTTTTCGTAAGCGTTTGTTTTGTGGAGACGAAACCCGGCAAGGCGTCAATCGGGCCTCTGCGTGCGATTTGGCGGCGGAATTGGCCGGCGTTTCCCCGGTCCTAGGAGCGCCTTCTGGCGCGCCACATCGTGGCGAGGGCAATTACGGCTCCCATCGCGCCAACACCTGCCGCTTGCCATGGGGCGCTATCGGCGGTCACGGGCATCGCCGAAGCCGATTGTTCATTTGCTTGGCCATCGGTCGCATCGGGCGTAACGGGCTCAGGAGTTGGCTCTGGGCCGGGGCTTTCCTTGCCCATTTCGCTGGTGAGCGACCAGTGGCGAAGCGTGTTTGGGTTATCTTCGCTTGCTGCCTCTTCGACATTTCGCCCAATCTCGAGCCAGCGATCGCCAATCCAGGCTCCGCAGCATTTTCCAATAACGCCAAGCTCCTGCTGCGTCGCGTCGCGGGGGTCGATGAAGATGACGCGCCCCTCATAGGTTCCCCCTATGAGCGAATTGAGATTGCTCGTGTAAGAGATCCATGCGATTGTTCCCGAGTCGGAAATCTTAAGGGTCGCTTTCTCTTCTGAGTTGTCGAATATGTCGGTCGTGTTTATAAGCTCGCCGTCGAGCGAGTAGACAATCAGTTGGCGTTTCTTCACGATCGGCTTGGTGGTGCTTGTGCTGCTGCAGGCGATGTAGACCTTGCCATTCGACACCTTGACGTCGTAGATTTCCGTGTTGTTGTCGATTTTGAACAGTGCAACGCTCGGCGCGGCGTCCGAGCTTGCGTTGAGCACGTCGTCGCTGCGATAGAGGGCCACCGCTCCTGCGGCATCGGCATTGAAAAACCCGGCACTCGCTGCAAAGAGGAACTCGTCGCCTGCGTCCCCCGTGCTCGTGGCCGACGAGATTCCCGCGGGAAGCTCCAAAGAGACATGCGTCTTAACGATTTGGCCGCCCTCTCGCTTCAGCACGGCGAGCAGGGGGTTGCCCGAGGCCGATTCCCTGAACGCGATGTTGTTGCCGATGGCGAAAAACTCGGCGCTTTGCTCTGCTTGCTCGCATTCGCGCACGGCGAGAACCTCGCCGCTTGCAAGGTCGATCCACGCATCGCGGCCATAGCTTCCGCCTTCGAGCGTCGGGCTGTTGGAATTGGGCAGCGAACGCAGAAACGCCGTTCCGTCTTTGAGATCTACGGCTTCAAGCGATATGCCGCCCTCGCTGGAGGTAATCGCGCTCGCGTCAATCGCAATCGCCTCGGCGTCTTTGCCGTCTTCGCTTACGCGAATCAGGCTCAGGGTCTTTTCGCGCGTATCGAGGTTCCACGTTGCTTGGAAGAAAAAGCATCGGCCATCCTGATCGGTGACAACGTCCGAAGTAACGGGATTGCCCAGATAATGCGTGGCCGAGCACGAATAATCGCCCGATGCCTCTATTTCGGCCAGGTCGGCGATTTGCAGAGGGATGCGAATCTCGTCGGAGGTGCGCTGGTTTCCGCTTTCGTCGGTTCCGAGATCGAAGAATCCCTTCTCTACGACGATCTCGGCGGTGCTGCCGTTCGCCAAATCGCCCGGGTTGAATGCGATGGTCACATAGAGGGTCGACCCATCGTAGTAACACTTGAAATTGCGAGGTGTCTCGCTCCTGGTGTAGCGCTTGCCGCCTATTTCGAGCGCTATAGCGTCGTCGGCCGAAAGCAGCGTTGGCGCCTTCCAAGTGGGAACGAAGCTCAGGGTATCGAAGCCGTTGATGGTGGTGCTGCTTGTCGGGGTCAGCTCGAATGCCCTCTGCTCGGACTGCGGCGCCCACGAGAAGCCGATTTCCGCCGATTCGTCGGTTTCCGAACGCACTTCGAAAACGATGCCGGAATAGCCCTCTTCCTGGCTATTTCCGAAATTGGTAGAAGGTTGCGTGGTGGGCGAGACCACGGTCGGCGCCCGCAAGAACATCGCATCGGAAGCCGAGCCGCTCTCGCGCGGGTCCACAATCTCGAAAAGCTGGTTGTGCAGCGAGCCCGCGGTATTGCTCTTCGCGAAATCGGTCTTCGCGCTGTTCAATGCCGCCTGTACGCGGAAGGCCCGAACGCCGTGCCCGATGGTTTCCCCCGAAATCGATACCGTCTGGTTTCCGACGGGCTGGTCGAATTGCAGAAGGTAGAACGAGCAGAACAGGTTGCCCGTCAGTATCGTCTCGTCGGAAGACACGGCGATAAACCCGCCTGTCTCGTTCGGGTCGCTCGATGTGTAGGGCGAAAGCTCCGCGCTCGCCGCATCGTCATAATGGACGACTTCCCCCGTGCCAACGCGAACGTCGACGCCTTGCGAGCTTGTGTGCACATAGGTGATCTCTTCGGGGGTTATCCAGCCGAGTAGCCATTTGAACAGGCCGTTCTGTTCCCCGATATTGTTCTCCATCATGTCGAAGGTGCCAGTTCCCGGCCCTTTCGGCTCGGTGTAGGAATACAAATCGGGAAGGCCGAGCACATGGCCCGTTTCATGGATGAGCGTCTGGTTGAAGACGCCGGGATTAAAGGCCTGCGTAGACAGCATGACGGTTGAGCGAACGTGCTTTCCGTCGAATTCCATCTGGCCCAATTCACTGTCGGTTCCCACTGTTGACTTTTTGGGCCACCAAGTGGTTGCCCATTGCCCGCATGCGCCGGCGAATTGCAGATAGACGGCATCGATGTACCCATCGCCGTTCGCGTCGCATTGCGAGAAGTCGGCTTGCGAATCGGTCCCCGCGAGCGCTTCGGCGAAGAGCGCCTCGGTGCCATTCTTTTCGTAATAGGAACGTGGGTGCAGGGCGGTGTAGCGCACGACCATCGCAGCCTGGTAGTCGAGCTTTCCGAAAGATGAACGCTCATAGTAGGCATGGAGGCTTTCGTAGGGGTATGCGGTGCTCGAACTGTCTTGGGCGCCGTTGAAGGTGGCGAGCAAGTCCTCGTCGCTTTCGCTTTCGGGAATGGTTTCGGCCGCCTCGGAGCCGTCTTCGCTCGCCGGGAAGCTCACGCGAATCACAGCGACGCGCGCCTTGCCCGTGGTGGACAATCCGAGCGGTTCTCCCGACGGGAAAATCGAGCCGTCCGCGTTCGCCGCGAGCGCGATGTCCGATTCGCCCGAGATTCGCTGCTGCGCTTGGGCAAGAAGCGCGGGCGAGACGCTATGGTCGCCCTGGCATTCGGGTATGCCTGTCTCGGCGAATGCCGCGCCTGGGGCGATGATCGTCGCCGCGGCGAGCGCGCAGGCGATAGCGAACCGTTTCGCGCGCGAAGAGATTCCCTTCATAGTTCCCCCCGTCTCAAGATGATTGCTTCAGAAGCGTTTTGACGGTGTCGATTGTATCCTCTTGAAGCGAAGCCGCCAGGCGGGTCGCCCCTATCCAATAGAAAGTCACGTGGAGGGGTGTTTTTGTAGGGGTTTCGCCTTGCATTCTGCGCGATAATGTGCCCGTTTATTTCTATGAGGAGACCAGCATATGACGCCTATCAACAACAATCCCTCGCTCGCCGTGCGCGAGGTTCGCTGCGACGAGCGCATGTCGGCCGTGCTGCGCGGCGAGGAGTTCCTCGTTTTCGATGGCGCTATGGGCACCATGCTCCAACGGGAAGGGCTCGAGGCGGGCGAGCTCCCCGAGCTTTTATGTTTGAGCAACCCCGCCGAAATTACGAGCATCCATGCACGCTACGTTGCGGCGGGAAGCGACGTAGCCACCGCGAACACGTTTGGCGCGAACCGCCGCAAGCTCGCCGGCGCCGCCGAGGTCTCCGAGGTTTTCGAAGCCGCCATCGCCTGCGCGAAGGCGTCGGGCGTGCGCTACGTTGCGGCCGACATCGGTCCTACGGGCGCGCTGCTCGAGCCGTTGGGCACGATGCCCTTCGACGAGGCTTACGAGCTTTTCGCCGAGCAGGTGCGCGCGGCCGATGCCGCTGGGGCCGACCTTTTCATCATCGAGACCATGGCCGACCTGCTCGAGATGAAGGCCGCCGTCTTGGCGGCGAAGGAGAACTCGAGCCTGCCCATTTTCGCGACCATGACCTTCGGCGAAGACGGCCGCACCTTCTTGGGAACGAGCCCGCAGATCGCCGCCATCGTGCTCTCTTCGCTGGGCGTTGATGTCTTGGGCGTGAACTGCTCGCTCGGGCCCAACGATTTGCGCCCGATGGTTTCCGAGATGCTCGCCGTTGCGACCGTTCCCGTGATGGTGCAGGCCAACGCCGGCCTTCCGAGCATCGTAGACGGCGAAACCGTGTTCTCGGTTGGGCCCGACGAATATATCCAGGCCGTGGCCGCGATGGTCGACGAAGGCGTGTCGGTCATCGGCGGCTGCTGCGGCACCGACCCGACGTATATCGAGAAGGAGGCCGAGCTGGTGCGCGGCCGCGTGCCCCTTGCGCGCGCGGTTGCGCCGGCGTGCGGCATCACTTCGGCGAGCCGCGCCACGCTGCTTTCTGGCCGCGATGTGGCGACTATCGGCGAGCGCATCAACCCTACGGGCAAAAAGAAGCTGAAGGCGGCATTGCGCGAAGGCAATCTCGATTACGTGCTGGGCGAGGCCATCTCGCAGACCGAAGCGGGGGCCGATGCCCTCGACGTGAACGCCGGCCTGCCCGAGATCGACGAGGCGGCAACGCTCGTGGCGCTTGTGGGCAAAATCCAGGGTGTGTCGACGCTGCCTTTGCAGATTGACTCCTCCGATCCGCTGGCCGTGGAGGCCGCCGTGCGCGTGTATTCGGGCAAGCCCATCATCAATTCTGTGAACGGCAAGCGCGAAAGTTTGGACGCCGTGTTGCCCATCGCGAAGCATTACGGCTGCGCGGTGGTGGGGTTGGCGCTTGACGAAAACGGCATTCCACCCACAGCCGAAGGGCGCCTCGCCGTGGCGCAGCGCATCGTGGAAGAGGCTGATAAATACGGCATCCCGCGCACTGATATTTTCATTGACTGCCTGGTGATGGCCGCGTCCACGAATCAGGACGAGGTGGTCGAGATTCTGCGCGCCATACGCCTGGTGAAAGAGCGCCTGGGCGTGCGCACGGTGCTCGGCGTGTCGAACGTGAGCTTCGGCCTGCCGTTGCGCGAAATCGTGAATGCGACGTTTTTGGCGGCGGCCTTCTCGGCCGGCCTGGACATGCCTATTCTGAACCCGCTCTCTGCGCGCTATCGTGAAATCGTGGACACGTGGCGCGTGCTATGCGGACAGGATGCATCGGCGCAGAACTACATTTCCGAATACGCGAATAAAACTATGTCGGCCTCAGCGGGCGCGCCTGGCGCGGCCCCATCGGCGGGGCAGGGGGGTGCCGCCGCTCCTGCGGGTGACGCCTTCGACGATGCGGCCGATTTCGGTCTTCGGCGTTTCGTGGTGACGGGCCGCAAGGCGAATATGGCTGATGCGGTGGCCAAGCTGCTCGAAACCGAGGACGCCATGCAGGTGATCAACGGGCATCTCATCCCAGCGCTCGACGATGTCGGCGAGCGCTTCGAGAAAGGCAAGTTCTTCCTTCCGCAGCTTATGGCTTCGGCCGAGGCCGCAAAGGCCGGCTTCGACGTGATCAAAGAGCAAGGCGGGTCGGGTGCCGTGGCCGACAAGGGCGCGGTCGCCATCGCCACGGTGAAGGGCGACATCCACGACATCGGCAAGAATATCGTGCGCATGCTGCTGGAAAACTACGGCTACACGGTATATGACCTGGGCCGCGACGTAGAGCCGCAGGTGGTGCTCGACTGCGTGCTCGAACACGACATAAAGCTGGTGGGCCTATCGGCGCTCATGACCACCACGGTGCGCGGCATGGAAGACACCATCGCCCTTCTGCGCGAGCAGGCGCCCGACACGAAGGTGTTTGTGGGCGGTGCGGTTATCACGCCTGAGTATGCCGAAATGGTGGGCGCCGATTTCTACTGCAAAGACGCCGCCGAAAGCGCGAAAGTGTGCGGGGAAGTATTGGGCGCGTAATGGTTGCGCCGTTCCACGAACGACGCTAACCGCCGACGCTGCGCTGCCTGCTCGCTGGCTTTTGGTGCGAACGAATGCATTAAACGTTCAGAGCATTCGACGCATTTTCAAAATATTAATGATGCGGAACCTGTTGAATGCTCTGAGCGTTTAACAGGCTCGGAAGGGGAACGATGGCGGCATCGGGCAAGAAAAAGATGGCGGTTCGCGAATGGGCTGCGATTATCAGCATCGCCGCCACGGCATTCGTGTTCAATACGTCGGAATTCATGCCCATCGGCCTGCTCGTGGATATCTCGGCCGATTTCGGTGTGAGCGAAGCCACGGGCGGCGTGCTCATTACGGCTTACGCGTGGGCGGTATGCATCCTGTCGGTGCCCCTCATGGTGGCCGCATCGCGATTCAGTTTCCGTCCGCTGCTGCTTGCGGTGGTGGCCGTGTTCGGCATCGGTCAGCTCTGCTCGGCGATAGCGCCTGGCTACTGGGCGCTTATGGGCGCGCGCCTCATCGTGGCCTGCGCGCATGCGATTTTTTGGTCTATCGCGTCGCCCATTGCGGTGCGCATCGTGGCGGTTGAGCATCGCTCGCTTGCGCTTTCGGCCATCGTCACTGGTTCGTCCATCGCCCAAATCGTAGGCTTGCCCCTGGGTCGCATTATTGGCTTGGCTCTGGGTTGGCGCATGACGTTTGCTTGCATCGCAGCGTTCACCGTGTTGGTTCTGGCGGCGCTGTTCGTCGCCGTGCCGAAAATGAGCGCAGGCGAGGCCTTCAAGGTAAGCCAGCTTCCCGAGTTGGTGAAAAATCCGGTGCTGCTGCCGCTGTTCGTAGGCACGGCCGTTATGGCGACGGCCTACTACACGGGCTACAGCTACGTGGAGCCGTTCTTGCAGCAGATCGGCGGGCTTTCGGACGAGGCTATCACCTCGTCGCTTATGACGTTCGGCGTGGCGGGCATCGCGGGAAGCTTCCTGTTCGCTCGTTTCTACGTGGGACAGCGCCGTCGTTTCTGGTATTTGCGCATCGCGCTTGCCGGTATCGCGGCGGCGCTTTCGCTCATGTATGCGGCCGCGCTTGCGGGCGAGGCGGCGGTTTACGCCGTGTTCGTGCTATGGGGCATCTGCGGCGTGTCGTTTAACGTGGCCTATCAGTCGGAGATTCTGCGCTATGCCCCGCCCGAGGGCGCCGCGGTTGCCACGGCTATGTTTTCGGGTATCTTCAATCTGGGCATTGGCGGCGGCTCGGCTGTCGGCGGAGCGGTGAGCACGGCGTTCAGTATGGGGTCGGTCTGCTTCGCCGGTGCGGCCATCGGCGCGGTTGCTGTGATAATGGCCTGCGTTTTTCTCATCCCCGCCATGCGCAAGGCGGCGCCCGCGGCGTAGCGCGCGCCCGCATCGCTGCCCGTTTACCTATTTTTCTTATAGGTCGAACTGTGCGCTTGATACAATGCCTGGCGTTATATCGAAGGGACTGCTGTGGATATAGGTCTTGTCGCGTCGGCCGCTCTTGCCGGCTTGCTCTCGTTTTTCTCTCCGTGCATTGTGCCGCTTTTGCCTGTGTATGCAGGCATTCTCACGACCGATGCGAATTCTGACAAACTCTCGCCCGTGGGCCGTTGCGCGAATGTCGTCGCCTTCGTGCTGGGCATCTGCTGCGTATTCGTGTCGCTCGGCGCGGGTGCGGGCGCTCTGGGGCAAACGCTCAGCAACCCGTATGTCGCTATCGCGCTGGGCCTGGTGGTTATCGCACTTGGCCTTCACCTTGCGGGTGTGCTCAATATCCCTTTCCTGAACAGGGAGAAACGCGCGAACCTCGGGAAGATTCGCGTGAGCGGTGCGCTGAGCGCGTTCGTTTTGGGCTTGGCGTTTTCGTTCGGCTGGACGCCGTGTGTTGGTCCTATTCTCGGAACCATTCTGGCGCTTGCCGCAGAACAGGGCAGCGCCGCTATCGGCGCGGGGCTGCTGCTGGTGTACGCGCTCGGTCTGTGTGTGCCGTTTGTCGTCATCACCTTGGCTGCGAATGCGTTGCTGTCGCGCCTGCGGACTGTTCATAAATATTTGCCCGCAATCCAAAAAGCAGGCGGCGCGCTTATCGCGATTATGGGTTTGTGGCTTGTGTTTTCGCAGGTGAATACCTTAGTCGTGCAGCACAATGCCAACGAGGCGTCGCAGCAAGACAATGCGGCCGCCGTTTCCGCCAACGATGCGCGCGGCGTTTCCGCCGGCGATGCCGATGTTAACGCGGTTTCGTCCGCATGGAAAAACGTCGTCCTCACCGACCTCGATGGCGTCACGCATCGTTTGAGCGACCTCAAGGGCGAACCCGTGTATTTCGAATTTTGGGGCAGCTGGTGCGATTCGTGCGTCGCCGACCTCGGCCAGCTTACCGAGGTCGCAGCCGAGCATGCCGAGCTTGGCGACGTGCAAGTCGTGTCGGTGGTGACGCCTGGTTTCTACGGCGAGCGCGATGCGGATTCGTTCGTCGCATGGGCTCGCGAAAACAACGTGAGCGTGCCCGTGTGGATGGATACGAATTGCTCGCTCGCAACGCATCTCAATGTGTCGGCTTTCCCCACGTCGGTGTTCGTGAATAGCGAGGGCAACATCGCGAAGATTCGCCTGGGGGCCATCGAACGTGATGAGCTTGAGGGCATTCTTGCCACGCTCGAATAAAAGCGCGCTTGGTTTGCGCGACATTCGTATTCGAGCGGTGCCGTTCATGCGGGAAATTGATGCGTCTTCGCTGTGAGCCATTGCCAAACCCATCCCGCTGATAGTATTTTGCCAATGCGTCCATATTTCTGCGACGGACGCATGCGGCTGGCTCGACCGGTCGCGCAATTCTGCGAATTGAATATCGCATCTGCAATCTCGAATCATAGAGCGGGACGGTTTCGTGCGCATTGGCGCGGGCCGTCGAATGCGCTTTTGCACCGTGGCATCGCCACGGCGTGAATAAAGTGTTGTCCAAAGGGAAGGAAACGCATGAAGAAGAATCGTAAGACTACGTTTGGCCGCGTGGCGCTGGTCGCGCTCGCGTCGGCGATGCTGGCATTGACGTTGTCGGCGTGCTCGTCGAACGGCAATCAGGAGAAGAAAGAGGCCTCCGACGCTCCCGCCACCGAGCAGGCTGCGGCGACTATCGATGTTGACGCCAATAAGACCGGCAAGGTCACATCGGGCACCGTTACCACGACGGTCGATATGTCCGGCTACGATGCTGGCAAGGTTGTGCGCGTGTGGCTGCCCGTTGCCCAAGACGGCGACTATCAGACCATCGAAGATGTGCAGTTCGACGCCCCGAGCGCTACCAAGGCCGAGCTGGCCGAAGACGCTGCGGGCAACAAGATGCTCTATCTGGAATGGGACGCGAGCGTCGAGCCCGCCAACCGCACGGCGACGCTGGGCTTCCATGCGTCGCGCGATGAGGTGCGTGTGAGCGACATCGCCGACAATGGCTCCGAGCTGCCTGCCGATGTGAATCAGTATCTGGAAGGCTCCGACCTCGTTCCCGTGAATGACCAGGTGAAATCTGCCGCCGATGAAATCACCGCCGGCAAGACCGATTCCGTCGAGAAGGCCCGCGCCATCTACGACTGGATTATCGAGAACATGAACCGCGATGAGAGCGTGAAGGGTTGCGGCACGGGCGACGTGTGTGCACTGCTTGACACGAAGGCCGGCAAGTGCACCGACATCAATTCCGTGTTCGTGGGCCTGTGCCGTGCGTCGGGCATTCCCGCCCGCGAGATGTTCGGCGTGCGCATGAACGCCGACGACATTACGAAGAACCAGCACTGCTGGGCTGAGTTCTACGTGGCCGGCACGGGCTGGGTGCCCGCCGACCCCGCCGACGTTTTGAAGGCCGTGCTGAAGGGCGGTTGGACGAAGGACCAGGCCGAGACCCAGGAAAAGGCCGACTACTACTGGGGCGGTTGGGATAGCGAGCGCGTCGAGCTCTCCGAGGGCCGCGACCTCACGCTTGCTCCTGCCCAGGAGGCCGGCGCTCTGAACAACTTCGGTTATCCGTACGCCGAGGTCGATGGCGAAGCGCTCGATTACTACGATCCGACGACCTTCGTCTACACGATTTCATTCGAGGCCGACAAATAGGCCAGCGTCTTTTCGAAGAGAGCTGGGACAATGAACCGCGCCCAGAGCTTGGACGCTTTCGTTAAAACTGACGGCTAATCCGCCATGGGGGACCGACTTCGGAAATGTTCCGAAGTCGGTCCTTTGCGTTTCTCGGTCTTCGCATCGTGTCCAATAGCCAGGTGTTTCTATCGAAGAATGGCGCTGGCCTTTGCCGCCGAAAACCAACGTCTCGTATAAAAATTCGTTCGGCGGCTAGAAATTCGTGTATGCTATCGGGCGTTTAGCATCCCGCGCTCGTTCGTTCGCCTACTTGGCAGCGCTTTCCGCGAGCGCGAGGCGCCTGGCGCGCGCTTTCCAATTGAACGCTGGGCATGAACCTATATATAGGTAACGAAATCGGGAGGACTCGCTTTGAAGCTCGTCGTCACTGAGAAAAATATCGCCGCTCAAAAGATCGCCGACCTGCTGGGCGTCAAAAAGCCGAAGGCCGACAAGGTCTACAATACGCCGGTCTATCGCTTCGAGATAGACGGCGAGGAGTGGGTTACCATCGGCTTGCGCGGCCATATTCTCGAGCCCGATTTCGTGCCGCAGATCGTCTACAAGAAATCGAAAGGCTGGCAGGGCGTCACCGCCGACGGGGAAACCGTCCTCGCCAACATTCCCGATTTCCTGCCCAAGCCGCCCTACAAAACCAAACGCAAGCCGTTTCTTCCCGATGGCGTTGCCATGGGCGCATGGAAGATGGACGCGCTGCCGTATCTCGCCTATGCCCCCATCGAGAAGCTGCCCAAGGAAAAAGACATCATCCGCAGCTTGAAGAACCTGGCGAAAAAGGCCGACACCATCATCATCGCCACCGACTTCGACCGCGAAGGCGAGCTCATCGGCTCCGATGCGCTCGGACAGATCAAAGAAGTGAACGATTCGGCGCCCGTCTATCGCGCCCGCTATTCGGCTATCACCAAAGAAGAGATTACGCACGCGTTCACGAATCTCGTGGCGCTTGACGAAGACCTCGCCGCGGCGGGCGAGAGCCGCCAGGAAATCGACCTCATCTGGGGCGCGGTGCTCACACGCTACCTCACGATTGTGAAATTCGCAGGCTACGGCAACGTGCGCAGCTCGGGCCGCGTGCAGACCCCCACGCTTGCGCTCATCGTGGCTCGCGAGCGCGAGCGCATGGCGTTCGTGCCGGAGGACTACTGGGTCATCAAGGGAGATTTCCAGCATGGCGCCGAAGAATTCAGTGCGCCGCATGCGACCGCCCGCTTCAAAACCGAGGACGCGGCCAATGCCGTTATGGCCAATGTGAGCGGTCAGGCCTCGGGCGTGGTTTCCGCCATCGAGAAGCGCAAGCGCACGCAGGCCGCGCCCGTGCCGTTCAACACCACGTCGCTTATGGCCGCCGCCGCAAGCGAGGGACTTTCGCCTGCGCGCACCATGCGCCTGGCCGAGAGCCTGTACATGGATGGCTATATCTCGTATCCCCGCGTCGACAACACGGTCTATCCCGAATCGCTCGATTTGGAGGGCACGGTGAAAAAGCTCTCCGACGTGCCGGCGTATCGCCCCTACTGCCAAGAGCTGCTCAAACGCGGCAAGCTCACCGCAACGCGCGGCAAGAAGGAGACCACCGACCACCCGCCTATCCACCCCACGGCGGCGGCCGACCCCGATAAGCTGGGGGCCGCCGAATGGAAGCTGTACAATCTCATCGCTCGCCGCTTTTTGGCCACGCTTTCCGATGCCGCCGTTATCGAGGGCACGAAGGTCACCATCGACGTGAACGGCGAGCCGTTCGCGGTGCGCGGCGACGTGATTGTGAAGCCGGGCTTTCGCACGATCTACCCCTATGGCATGAAGAAAGAGGAGCAGCTGCCCGCGCTCGCCGAAGGCGAAACGGTTGATTTCAAAGGCGCCACCTGCACGAAGAAGCAGACCGAGCCGCCAGCGCGTTACAGCCAAGGCAAGCTCATCCAAGAGATGGAGCGCTTGGGTCTGGGCACCAAGGCCACGCGCCATGCCATCATCGAGCGTCTCTACACGGTGAAATATGTGCAGAACGACCCAATCGAGCCAAGTCAGCTCGGTATCGCCGTGTGCGACGCATTGGGTCAGTTCGCCCCGCAAATCACCAGCCCCGATATGACGGCCACGCTCGAAGAAGATATGAACCAAATCGCCGCCGGCGAGAAGACGCAGAGAGACGTCGTCGATCTGTCGCGCGATATCCTCAACGACGTGCTCAACGAACTCTTGCCGCACCAGGAGCAAATCAAAGATGCCCTCGCCGACGCCGTTGCGGCCGACGCCTATGTGGGTCCGTGCCCGAAGTGCGGCAAAGACCTGCAGTTACGTGCGAGCCAAAAAACGCGTTCGATGTTCATCGGCTGCTCGGGTTGGCCCGAGTGCGATGTGACCTACCCGTTGCCGAAGGGCAAAATCGAAGCCGTTCCCGAGAAATGCCCCGAGTGCGGCATGCCTCAAATCAAGGTTACGGCTTTCCGCAGCAAACCGCGTACGCAGTGCATCGATCCGAATTGCCCCACGAACCACGAGCCCGATGTGGTGGTGGGGAAGTGCCCCACGTGTGCCGCGAAAGGGCTGGAGAAACAGCTCATCGCCAGCAAGAATCCGCGCACGCTCAAGCGTTTCATTCGCTGCGAGAACTACGAGGAATGCGAGACCAGCTACCCGCTGCCGCAATATGGCAAACTCACGGCTACCGAAGAGGTGTGTCCCGACTGCGGCGCGCCCATGGTGATCGTCACCACAACGCGCGGTCCCTGGAAGCTGTGCCCGAATTTCAACTGCCCTGGCAAGGAGCGCGAGGCTGCCGAGAAAGCCGCGAAGGCCGAAGCGAAGAAGGCGGGAAAGGCCGCGCCGAAAAAATCGTCTGCGAAAAAGACAGCACCGAAAAGGGCCGCCGCAAAGAAATAGCCGAACAGTCCAGTGGCCCTGAGCGCCCCGAGGGGAAGTTCGGGGCCACAGCGGGCTACCGTTCGGCTGCGCCTCTCTATGCGCCCGCTTGGCGGTGTTTAATATTGGAATGAAGAGCAGATTTGAACACCGACGACCCCGAACATCCCCTCGGGGCGCTCAGGGCCATCTGCAAAGCTGGACTGGAATCGGTGCCGCGGGGAGGCCTCGCCGGAACCGTCTGCGCGCATTTAGATCTTATTCGGCAGTGCGCAGCCAGGCGAGCGCATAGTGAGCGAAGCGAACGGTAGCGAGCCGTGGTTCTGGCGAGGCCTCCCCGCGGCACCGATTCCGCAGGTCAGGTAACGTGCGGTTTTTGTGAACTTCTTCTCCATAGTTTCATTTCCCATCTGACTCCGTATAATTCTGCAGTTGCGTCCCCATGTGTATGGATACACCCGGGCGCGTGGGAACGGAGTCGAGGGCGTCACTCCACAAAGCGCCTCATTCGGCAATCGCTCCCGAAATGTAAGTGGAATGCCTGGTACGTGCATGGAGTGGCACGCGAGCAGGCTTCCAAGGAAGAAAGGTTGTTTGATGGGAATCAAGCAATACAAGCCGACCAGCGCTGGTCGCCGCTTCCAGACGGTTTCGGATTTCGCCGAAATCACCTGCACGAAGCCCGAGAAGTCGCTGCTTGCGCCGCTGCCTAAGAAGGCCGGCCGCAACAACAACGGTCGCATCACCGTCCGCCATCAGGGCGGCGGCGTGAAGCGCCGTTACCGCATCATCGACTTCAAGCGCAACAAGGACGGCATCCCCGCCAAGGTCGCTACCATTGAGTACGACCCGAACCGTTCCGCCCGTATCGCTTTGCTCCATTACGTCGATGGCGAGAAGCGCTACATCCTTCACCCGAAGGGCCTGAAGGTTGGCGACATGGTCATGTCTGGCTCCGAGGCCGACATCAAGCCCGGCAACTCCTTGCCGCTGGCCGACATTCCCGTTGGTACTCTCGTCCATGCCGTTGAGCTGCAGCCTGGCAAAGGCGCCGCGCTCGCTCGCTCCGCTGGCACTTCGATCCAGCTCATGGGCAAAGAGGGCAAATACGCCATCCTGCGCATGCCTTCCTCCGAAATGCGCCGCGTGCTGCTCACCTGCCGCGCGACCATTGGTGAAGTCGGCAACGCCGAGCATGCCAACATCAAGATCGGCAAAGCTGGCCGCAACCGCTGGAAGGGCATCCGCCCGACCGTCCGCGGTACTGTTATGAACCCGGTCGACCACCCGCACGGTGGTGGCGAAGGCAAGAACAAGTCTTCGGGACGTCATCCTGTGTCTCCGTGGGGCAAGCCCACCAAGGGCCATCGCACCCGCAACCCGAAGAAGGCTTCGAGCCGCCTGATCATCCGCCGCCGCAAGAAGTAGCGCGAGCTAGAACGCTAAGGAGAAACCGTGAGCAGAAGTTTGAAGAAGGGTCCTTTCGTCGAGCCGCGTCTTCTCGGCCGCATTGCCGCGATGAACGAAGCTGGCGAAAAGCACGTCATCAAGACGTGGTCGCGCTCCTCGACCATCTTCCCCGACATGGTGGGTCACACCATTGCCGTGCACGATGGCCGCAAGCACGTGCCCGTATACGTTACCGAATCTATGGTCGGTCACAAGCTCGGCGAATTTGCGCCTACGCGCACGTTCAAGGGCCATGCCGACAAGGGCAAGAAATAAGTAAGGAGGCAGACCGCACATGGAAGCTAAGGCAGTCGCCAAGTATGTGCGCGTGAGCCCCCGCAAGGCTCGCGTCGTCATCGACCAAGTCCGCGGCAAAGACGTTGTCCGCGCCCGCGAAATTCTGCGCTTCTCGGAGCGCGCTATCGCCGAAACCATCGAGAAGGTTCTCAATTCGGCTGTGGCAAATGCCGAGAACAACCATGGCATGTCCACCGACAACCTGGTCGTGAAGGCCGCGTTCGTCGACGAAGGCCCCACGTTCAAGCGCATTCGTCCTCGTGCTAAGGGCTCTGCGGCTCGCATTCGCAAGCGCACCAGCCACATCACGATTATCGTTGCGCCGAAGGAGGCATAAAGCATGGGTCAGAAAGTTATGCCCACCGGCTTCCGTCTCGGCATCACCGAGGACTGGCGTAGCCGCTGGTATTCCGACAAGGACTACGCGAAAAATCTCGCCAACGACATGGAGATTCGCAAGTTCCTGAACAAGTACCTCGCCAAAGCGGCTCTCTCGAAGGTCGAAATCGAGCGCGCCGGCGACAAGGTGAAGGTCATCGTCACCACCGCTCGTCCGGGCGTTGTGATCGGCAAGAAGGGCTCCGAGATTGAGCAGCTCCGCAAAGAGCTCGCCAAGATTGTCGGTGGCCCCGTCAACATCGAAGTCGTCGAGGTTAAGCGCCCCGAGCTCGATGCCGCGCTCGTCGCTCAGTCCGTTGCCGAGCAGCTCGAGGGCCGTGTGGCTTTCCGTCGCGCCATGCGCAAGGCTGTTCAGTCTGCCCGCAAATCTGGCGCTCTGGGCATTCGTATCCAGTGCTCCGGCCGTCTGGGCGGCGCAGAGATGAGCCGTCGCGAGTGGTATCGCGAAGGCCGTGTGCCTCTGCACACCCTGCGTGCCAAGATCGACTACGGCTTTTCCACCGCCGCCACGACGATGGGCTCCATCGGCGTGAAGGTCTGGATTTACCATGGCGAAAAACTCCCCGGCGGCAAGACTCCCCAGCCCGCTCTCGAGGGCAACTCTCGTCCGTCGCGCGGCCGTCGCGACCGCAACGATCGCAACGAAAGGGGTGCTAAATAAATGCTAGCTCCTAAGCGCATTCGTCACCGCAAGGTGCAACGCGGCTCCATGAAGGGCAAGGCCAAAGGCTACACCCAGCTGCATCATGGCGAATACGGCATCCAGGCTCTTGAGGCTCACTGGATCACCAACCGCCAGATCGAGGCTGCTCGTATTGCCATGACCCGTTACATGAAGCGTGGCGGCAAAGTTTGGATCACCATCTTCCCCGACAAGCCGATCACCAAGAAGCCGGCTGAAACCCGCATGGGTTCCGGCAAGGGCAATC
>CAVHFS010000014.1:0-61577 GCA_963635715.1 Subdoligranulum sp. CAG:314
CGTCACGAGCGCCTACACCTTCGGCGAGAGCGTCGCGGGCAAGCTGACCGTCACGCCCGCTTCGCTGCATATCATTACTGGCAGTGATTCCAAGGCCTACGACGGCTCGGCGCTTACCAATGGCGATGTGACGATTTCGGGTCTTGCGGCAGGCGACGAGATTAGCGTTATTGCCACGGGTTCGCAGACGCAGGTTGGCAGCTCGCAGAACACGTACAGCATCGATTGGCTGAACACGCTTGAGGGCAACTACACCGTGACCTTTGAGCTTGGTACGCTCACAGTGACGGCCGCCCCCGCAACGCCTGTTGTGCCCGTGACGCCAGAACCGACGACGCCTACCAATCCGAGCGAGCCGACGAACCCGATTGATGCTATTGCTGAGGTGCTGGAAGACGCTGTGGCTCCCATTGTGAGCGACGAGCCTCAGCAAGAGCAGATTGACGATAACGGAAACCCGTTGGCGAATGGCGAAGGCCATAAGGCATGCTGGGTGCATATCTACATGATCATCTTCATGATTCTGACCGCTGCATACGGCCTCTTCGTTATGGTTCGCCGTGGCAATCATACGCGCAAGATTAACGACGATATGAATAATGTTTTGGGCGGCGGCGACGGGAAAGACCCAGAGGGTTCGCCCTCCGCATCTAACCAACCTGCGGGAATGGAGGCCTAAGCCATGAAAAAGAACAACTACCTGGTTTTGGGCGTATCTGCCGTTATCGCGGCGTTGCTGCTGGCCCTGTGGTATTACCTCGGGTTCAACAACATCGATAATCCTCTCGATTTGGTGTTAGCCATCGTATGGTGGGTGGGGATTGTGGCTATTGCTGCGATTATCATTCGCTTGGAGAACAACCGAAAGCGCGCCATCCGCACCATCTACGTGTCTCCCACTGCGCTCTACAACAGCGAGACGGGCGTGGTCGGCTTGGGCGATACCCCGAACGTCGATGCCATGCAGGAAATCCTCGGCAATCTGGAATACAACTTCGAAAAGAAGGCCTTGCCAGAGCAGAAAAAATTCGACTATCGTTTTGTGGTGAGGACCGACGAATACAAGCCTGGCGATTCTGGCGAAAACGACCAGCCCACTTGGAAGGGGACGGTTGTGAAAATCGACCGCGAGAATGGCAACAAGGAAATCGAATTCGAAGACGAGCAGCAACTTCGAGCAGCACTTGCCGCATAGCCAAGACTGCGTCTTTTGTCGAAAGCGCCAGCCGTAGGGTTGGCGTTTTCTTTTCTCCGAAAATATGTCGCCGCTTCTCGGCTGCGTAGGGCCATGTGCTACCATTCAGCCAACACATCGTTTGCAATGCAGCGCCCGTCTTATTCTAGGGGCGCTGCTTTCGCGTCTTCGCATAAGGGATGAGGGATACCGATGCCAGAAGCTTCCGATTCTTTGCGCGTTCGAGCGTTGGAGCAGCGCGTCGACGTGCTTGAGCATGCCTTGGCGGAAAGCGCGGGCGCAACCTGCTTGGTGAATCTGACGAAGAACGTGGTTCCTGGCCTTATGCATCAAAGCTTCGATGGCGCGCGCACGGTTCTCAATGAAGAGATGGGCCTGCCTTGCGATGCCTCTTTCAACGAAGTTGCCGCATTATGGGCTGAACGCATCGTGGAAGAAGATCGCCAAGGTCAGCTGAACATGTGCAAGCGCGAGAGGTTGCTGGCGCTTTTCGATAAAGGCGAAACGGAAATCTCCTGCCAATACCATCTGCTCGATGCGATTGGCGAACCCATGCTGGTTGAGCATCGCATGCTTATGTATAGAGACGAGCAAACGGGCGACGTCATGCTGCAAAGCTATGTGCTGGATTTGGCCGATCGAAGCCAAATGGAGATGGCCTTGCGCATGTCGGAAAACGCCAATCGGGCCAAAACGACATTCCTCTCGAACATGAGCCACGACATTCGCACGCCTATGAACGCCATCATAGGCTTCACCTCGCTTGCGGCGACGCACACTGAAGACCCGCAGCTTCTCAAGGATTACCTGCGAAAGATCATGGCCTCGAGCAATCACCTCCTTTCGCTCATCAACGACGTGCTCGATATGAGCCGCATAGAAAGCGGGCGATTCAGTATTGACGAGCGCCCCAACAGCTTGCCGACCATCATGCATGACGTTCGGAATATGCTGCAGGCCGATATCCATGCCAAACGCCTGAAGTTTCTCATCGACACGGTCGATGTCGTGGACGAAGACATCGTGTGCGACAAGCTTCGCCTGAACCAGATCCTCATCAATTGCATGAGCAATGCGGTGAAATTCACTCCCCCAGGCGGCACGGTGGGCATTAAGATCGTGCAGCGCCCCAGCGAAGACGCCTCGGAGTATGCCCAGTTCGATTTCATCATCAGCGATACCGGCATCGGC
Source organism: Subdoligranulum sp. CAG:314 (assembly GCA_963635715.1). Taxonomy (GTDB): domain Bacteria; phylum Actinomycetota; class Coriobacteriia; order Coriobacteriales; family Eggerthellaceae; genus Slackia. Next base: position 2,387 of record CAVHFS010000014.1, read on the forward strand.
ATGTCGCCTGAGTTTATAGAGCATATCTTCGAGCCCTTCACTCGGGAAGAGACCGTAACGAACACGGGTATTCCAGGGACGGGCCTTGGCATGGCCATCACGAAAAACATCGTCGATGTGCTTGGCGGCACCATCGAGGTGGAAAGCGAGCTGGGGTCGGGCACGGTCATCACCGTTTCGCTGAAATTCAAAACGTGCAGCGAACGCCCGAAACGCTCGGCCGCCATCGACGAGCTTGCGGGTTTTCGCGCGCTCGTTGCCGACGACAGCATGGACGCCTGTGTGAGCGTATGCCGCATGCTCGAGGCGATCGGCATGAATCCGGAATGGACCATGTCGGGCACCGAAGCGGTCTACAAGGCGAAGTACGCCCACGAGGGCGGGCGTTCGTATCGCGTGTTCGTCATCGACTGGCTTATGCCCGACATGAACGGCGTGGAAGTCGTGCGGCGCATTCGTGCGGAAATCGGAGACGACACGCCCATCATCGTGCTCACCGCATACGATTGGTCGGAGATAGAGCAAGAGGCGCGCGAAGCCGGCGTCACGGCGTTTTGCGCAAAACCGCTGTTCATGAGTGATTTGTGCGACGTGCTCGCTGGGGCGGTCGATTTCGAGAAGAGCGTAGAGCTTCCGAAAACAGGTCAAAGCTCCTTCGTAAGCGGAGCGGATGCCAAGAAGGTTCTCGTCGTCGAGGATAACGATTTGAACCGCGAGATTGCGACGGCGATTCTCTCGGAGCGCGGGGCGGTGATCGAAGAGGCCGAAAACGGCGCCATCGGCTTGGAGATGGTTCGTACAAGCGAACCTGGCTACTACAGTATGGTGCTCATGGATATCCAAATGCCCGTGATGGACGGCCTCGACGCTGCGCGTGCTATTCGTGCGCTCGACAGGGAAGACGCCGAAACGCTCCCCATTGTCGCGGTAAGCGCGAATGCCTTCGAGGAAGACAAGGTCCGCTCTATTCAGGCGGGTATGAACGACCATATCGCGAAGCCGTTCGAAAAAGACGCCATAGATGCGCTTTTCGAGCGATATCTGCAGTAGCGGTGCCTAAGCAGGAACAATTTGCGCAAACGGGTCAACGAGATTGGCCCGTTTTGTTTTTTAGGGGCAGTGCGTTTGGGGGTGCCGGCGATAGGGATAGAATTCCGTTTGCTTATTTGATTTCTACGCGTTTGCCCGTCATGGGGCCGACGAGTAATGGGGGGATGACCTGCTTTGCGCCTGCCTATGCCGTTAATGTGCACCGATTTTGCTCCTGGACACCTCGACGAGGCGGTTGCGGCCATCGCCGATGCGGATTTGCGCGCCATCGCCACGGCCGAGGCATTGTTCTTCAGGGGAAACGCGGAGAAGGCCGTAGAAGCCGCCGCTCCCTATTTGTGGGCGAGCGACCACGATCTTCGATATTCGGCATGCCTCATTTGCGGCTATGCAAATCTCTCGCTTAACCAAATCGCCGATGCGCGGGCCTGCTTGGCGGCGTTGCTCGATGACGGCGCGAACTGCGACGACCCAGCTGCGGACACGGGTCATATTCTGTTTGCCGCGGCCGCGAGCATACTGCTCCATCTGCCTTCGCCGTATTCTTTGGACGAATACTATCCGCTGGCCGCGCGCCTCCCTGAGGGGCTTCGCCTGTTCGCGAGCTATGTGATGGCGCATATGTACTACCTTCGGGGGCAATACGGGCGCTGTTTGGGCGCGGCCGAGAACGCTTTGGCCCTTAAGCAGGGAAGCTATCCTATTTCTGAGCTGTTCCTGCATCTGGTGGCTTCGATGGGGGCTATGGGCCTCAAGGAAGTGGATACCGCGAAAGCACACTTCGAGGCTGGGTGGGAAATCGCCCGTCCCGATGGCTTGATAGAGGCTATCGGCGAACATCACGGCCTGCTCCAGGGGCTCATCGAGATATGCCTGAAATCCCAGTACCCCGATGAATTTTCGCGCATAATCGATATCACGTATCGCTTCAGCTACGGTTGGCGTCGAATTCACAACCCCGATTCAGGCGAGAACGTCGCCGACGACCTGACGACGACGGAATTCACCATCTCTATGCTCGCATGTCGCGATTGGACCAATGCCGAAATTGCCCGCCATATGGGAATCTCGGCGGGAACGGTGAAAAATCGCCTCTCGAGCGTCTATGCCAAGCTGGGCATTTCGAGCCGAGCCGAACTCGCATCGCGTATGCTGCGCTAGGGAAGCGCTGGACAATTCCGCCAACGTCGCCCGCATGCGGCGAGTGCGCGGCGCGAAGTTGCCTTAGTCGCATCTCCCAGCGCGTTTCGCACCCTTGTGCGCAATGGCTGGTCGAAGCCGCCGGAATTGCCCAGCATATCGCTTGGTTTTGCCTGAAAGCGCCTCGGTTTTCAGCGTTGCATCTGGTTGCGTGCAGCAAATCGGATAATTTGGCCGATTTCGTCCCTAAACGGCACTACCGCTTTTGCCCCAATTCCCTCATGCTGAAATGGAATCGGAAGAGTTTCATATTCAAGTCGGCCGCAGCTTTTTAGCGCTGCGGCGAGAGGAGATGGGGATTATGAAGCGAGCGAGATTCAAAAGGGCCCTGGTGGCTTTCGTGGCGGTCTTGGCCGTCTCCCTCTTTTCGGCCGGGGTGGCGCTTGCCGATGGGCAATCTGCGCAGACAGGCGCTTCGTCTTCTGGCAATTCGGCGGCGTCGCAGATGGGCGCGGACGTCATTTCAGACCCATCAACTATCTGGGATTGGGATCGCCTCATAAGCCAAGACACGTCGAACGTCGGCCGCATCTGGACCGATAAGACCGTCTCGACGGGCGATATGAGCCAAAATGGCATAAGCGTGAAGAAGGCCGAGGGCGGCGATTTCCTCACAGCGCTCACGGCGCTTTCCTCTACGTCGAATCTGTCGACCATGTCTACCGTGCCGCTCGACATCGTGTTGGTGCTGGACGCATCGGGGTCTATGGATGACCCTATGGGTAGCGGAGACCGCACGGCGCGCATCGCGGCGCTTCGGAGCGCCGCCAATGCCTTTATCGATGCCATCGCTGCGCAAAACGAGGGCATCTCCGACGCGGCGAAACAACATCAGGTATCGCTTGTTAAGTTCGCTGGCAATAAGACCAGCATCGTCGGCAACGACACCTATCAGAGCGGGGGATACACCTACAACTACAGCCAGGTCATGAAGAATATGGCCGTTTGCGCTCAGGACACGAAGGCCAGCTTCAAAAGTTTAGTCAACGCCATTGATCCGTCTGGCGCGACGAATTCCCAGGCTGGATTGGAGCTGGCCCAGGGGCAGGCTTCGGGTCGCGGCGATGCCAAGAAGGTAGTCATCTTCTTCACCGACGGCACGCCCACGACTGCTTCGGAGTTCAGCAGTTCCGTGGCGAGCGGTGCCGTTACGGCGGCAAAAACGATGAAAGATGCCGGCGCGACGGTGTATTCCATCGGCATTTTCAGCGGTGCCGACCCCGCGACTTCTCCGACGGCCAAAGGAGCATCCAACGAGAATAAATTCATGCATGCGGTATCGAGCAACTATCCAGATGCCACATATGCGCAGAGCGGCGGTTGGGAGAGCTATAAATGGTCTTTCGGCGAACGCGCCAAGGATAGCAGTGGGGCCGATGCCGCTTTCTATAAGAGCGCGGCGAATGCCAAAGAGCTTGAGAAGATCTTCGACGATATTTCCAAAGAGATAACGAGCGGCGCGGGGTATCCCACCAGCACAACCGAAGGCTACGAGTCCGAATCGGGCTATATCGTTTTCGACGACCAGCTGGGCAATTATATGCAGGTGACCGACCTGTCGACGATTGTCTACGACGGCCAGCCGTATACGAAGCCCAGCAAGACAACCGAGGGGAACGTCGACACCTACCGCTTCAGCGGAGAGGTGAATTCTGGTGCCGCGGAGGCGAACCTGAGCGATATGGTGATCACCGTGACGCATGCGAGCGATGCGCTCACGGGAGACACGGTGCAGGTGAAGATTCCGGCGACGCTTATTCCGCTGCGCCATTTCAATGTCGACTTGGCCAAAGACACCATGACCGTTGATGAGACGACGCCCGTTTCGGTGTTTTACACTTCGGCTTTGAAGAGCGAGGTTGCGGGGCTTTTGGAGCAACCCGATGCCGCTATGAAAGCCTATATCGTGGCGAATGCCGATGCGAAGACTGGCAAAGTTAACTTCTACGCCAACAAATGGAACGGCGGCAGCATGGGCGATACGACGGCAACCTTCGAGCCGTCCGCTGCGAATAGGTACTATTACTTCACGGAGGACACACCCATCTACATGGACGAGGCATGCACGCAGCGCGCCAGCTCGGTTGAGGGCGGAAATACGTACTACTACGTGCATTCCTACTACAGCAAAGTCGGTAATAAGCCTGTTGCCACAAGCGACGTGCACACCTTCCCCGGCGATAAGGCTGCGGCCTTTGCTGGTGCAATTGGCGTGAACGACGACGGCGCCTATTTCAAGATGGGCACGGCGCGTCTGGTGTACATCAATGAATTGAAGAGCGAGAAGGTCAGAAACGAAACCGATACGGCGACCGATGTGCTGAACCCGAAATGGAATAGCGAGGATCAGGTTTCCGCGGCAACGCAGGTCGCGGCTCATCTGGGCAACAACGGCAAGGTCTCTGTTGATTTGCCGCCCGTCTCCTACGATACGGCGAATGTGAGCTTGAGTAAGGTTCTCACGGGCCGCGATTGGCTCGATAGCGATACATTCACGTTCAAAATCGAAGCGCTCGACGGCGGCCCGTTTCCGAAGGATGCCCAGGGCAACGAGGTGACCGAGGTCGAGGTAAACAAGGAAAATGCGGCCTCGTTCAGCTTCGGCACGATAACGTTTCCGTGGAGCGCGGTTGTGGGCTCTCTCGATGAGAGCAAAGCGACCTTTTTCAAATATCGGGTGACCGAGAAGGCGGGCGAGATTCCGGGCATCGCGTATTCGGGCAACGAAGCGACGATTACGGTGCACGTGCAGTATGACGGCGCGGGCGGGTTGAGCGCTCGGGCGTATGTTGAGAATGCAGAGTTCACGAACAGCTACCAAAAGACGCTGAGCTATACGGCGGCGGGCGGTTTGAACGTTGCTAAGACGCTGACTGGCCGCGATATGGCAAACGGCCAATTCGAGATTGCCATTGTGCCTGAAAACGAGGCTTCGGCTGCGGCATTCGGCATTCCTCTTGAAGGAGTGAAGGTCGACATGCCCGCTGCGTTTGACGGCAAGCAGGCGCTGCTTAACGTGCTTGATGGTCGCGACGTTGAATTCACCCAAGCCGACGCGGGCGAAACCTACAGCTATAAGGTCTACGAGGTTGCGGACGCTCAGGCTGCGGGCTATCAATACGACACCGCTGTGCGCACAGTGACCGTTACCGTGACGGATGACCCAACGGTGAGCGCGCTGACGGCCACCACGACGGTTTCCGGCGGCCCCGAGGGCGAGCAGACGTTCGTCTATACGGAGGAAGGCGCCTCGCCGAGTGCCGCTGTGGTCCCCTTCGCGAACTCCTATGCGGCATCGACCGACGTTCCGGGCGGTACGGCGGCGCCAATCGTGGCCACCAAAGCGCTTTTCGGCCGCGATATGGTTGCTGGCGAATTCTCGTTTGGCGTGCGCCTGGAGAATTCCGAGCTCGATGTGCTGAGCGCGAAAAATGCCGCCGACGGTACGGTCGACTTCGGGAAACTGAGCTACACCACCGAAAGCTTGGCGAGTCTGGTTCGGGATGGGCATGCCGTTAAGGGCGCGTCTTCCGACGGCAAGCCTATGTGGACGATAAACTACACGGCATACGAGAACACCGAGGGCCTTGCCGATGTAGGCATTACTCCGCAGAGGGCGACCATCGGCTTCAGCGTGGTCGTGGTCGACAATGGCGACGGAACGCTTACGGCGACGGCCAATATGCCCGAAGGTGGGCTCGCTTTCGAAAACCAATACGCGACGGGCGGCCCTGCGGTAATCGAATTAAGCGGCGCGAAGACTCTGCAATTCGCTGAAGGCCTCACACCCGAGAGCATTACCGGCAAATTCACCTTCACGCTGAGCTCTGCCGATCCTGTGGCTCCGATGCCCGCTGGGGGCACGACGGCTACCAACGATGAGAACGGCAACGTGGCGTTCGGGAAGATTTCGTTTACCCTCGAAGATCTGAACAAGGCGCTTGGCGATGCTGCGGCAGATACTCAGAAGGCAGACCTTACCAGCGGCGTTGCTCCTGTTGACGAGCTTGCGCCAGGGGCCGACCCCGAGGCGGTGCCCGAGGTTAGCCCGACTCCTGCGAAGCGCTCGTATACCTTCGTGTACACCGTCGTCGAAAGCGGCACGGTCGCAGGCGTTACCAACGATTCGAGCACCAAGACGGTCTCTATTGAAGTGACCGACGACGGGGTGGGGCATCTGACCGCCGAAATTGTCGGCGTTGAAAGCGGCAAGCCTGCGTTCGCCTTCGTCAATAGCTATTCGGTTGACCCTGTAAGCTCGAGTGTGACCGATCAGATAAGCGTTGCCAAGAATCTGACCGGTCGCGATATGGCCGCTGGGGAATTTTCGTTCGAGCTGCTCGAAGGCGAAGACGTGGTTGCCACGGGCGTTAATGATGCTGCTGGGGCGGTGGCGTTCGGCTCGATTGCCTATACCGAACCTGGCACGCATGTCTACACGATGCGCGAGGTAGGGGCTGGCACGACCATCGATGGCGTTTCCTACGATGGCGCAACGTATAAGATCGTCACTACGGTGGAAGACAACGGCAAGGGCAAGCTGGTCGTCTCTCACGTTGCGGAAGGCGCTGGGCCCGACGGCATCGTCTTCGAAAACGCATATGCCGCCGAGCCTACGTCGGTCATCATTGGCGCGTCGAAGGTCTTGAAGGGCAAAGACCTCGCTGCCGACCAGTTCACGTTCAAGCTTGTCGGCGATGGGGTTGAGCTTATGGCTAAGAATAAGGCCGACGGCAGCGTGACCTTCCCCGCCATCAGCTTCGACAAGGTGGGAACCTACACTTTCGAGGTTTCCGAGATAAACGACGGCCAGGCGAATGTGGCCTACGATTCGGCGAAGTACAGCCTGAGCGTGGTGGTGAGCGACAACGGCAAGGGCAACCTGAGCGCCAAGATAATAAGCGCGGGCGATGCGGCGGTGGCGTTTACCAATACGTACACCGAGCCTACGCCAAGCCCCGATGGCAAGACTAGCAACAAGGTCGAAAATAAGGTCGGCGGCGGCACCGTTGCCAAGACGGGCGATGGCGCTCTGGGAATTGCGGCGGCGTTTGCGGCGATTACCCTGGTTGCTGTGGGAACCGTCTTCGTGGCACGTCGTGCCCGCGAGTAGTGGGGTGACGGGCTCGGCAAGCTCCTGTTGGCGCTGAGCGAGCCCGTCTGAAAGAGGGGATTTCTCGCAATTGAGCCGCGCGGCGCGTGGGGCGATTTTACGAGGGCGGCGGAGAATGGAATTTCTTCGCGGCTGAAACCAACGAGGGCCTCCTTCGGGAGGCCCTCGCGTGCATCTTGGTTTCGGCGCGGATGTCGCGCGTTTGTATTCGTCTGGTCGCTTACGCGAACTTCAAAAGGTCGGCTGGCTTATCGATGAGCGCGCCTGGATTGTTCGACGTGAGATGGTCGAGCGTCTGGTAGCCCCAGGTGGCGCCGATGGGGAAGGCGCCTGCATTGTTGGCGACCTGCATATCGACGTCGGAATCTCCCACGTACGCCACGCGGCTTATCGGCACGCCGAGCGTTTTCGCCACAAGCAGCAGCCCTTTTGGGTCGGGCTTGCGCGGCACGGGGCCATCGCCTAAGGCGAAATCCATCGTGTCGGCGAAATAGAGCTTGGTGAGCATTTTCACGCCAGCGTCGTATTTGTTCGAGAGCACGGCGAGCTTTTTTCCGCGCGCCTTCAGCTGGGCAAGCGTGCCGGCCATGCCTGCGTATATCGAGGTCTTCGTATTCCCATGCTCGTCGTAATACGCCTTCCACCAGGCAAGGGCCTCTTCGGTCGCTTCGTTGCTGAGATTTTGCGGCAACGCTTGCAAGATAAGGGAACGCAGGCCGTTTCCAATCATTTCGAGAATCTGATCGGTCGTGTGCGTGGGGTATCCGAAATGCTCCAAGGTCGCATTGGTGGCGTCCACCAAATCGGGCAGCGAATCGAGCAGTGTGCCGTCCATATCGAAGATGAAGGCGTCGATCGTTTCTGGTATTGCGTGCGACATGGCGCGCCCTTTCTCGCTGCGAGGCAATTTTCGGGCAGTATAGCCAAAGCGTTTGGCGAGTGTGTGACGCCAGCAAATCGAACTTGGCTGCAACGGCGTTTTCGCTGCGTGCGCCTATTCGGGTTGCTTTGCGATGCGTCTTCAAAAACGCGTTCGAGTCTGTATTATGGTGACTTGCAAAAAACCGAGAGAGGGAAAGGTTGCCTCCATGCAGATATATGTTACGAAAGACTACCAAGAGCTCAGCGAGGCCGCGGCCGATACCATCGTCGATCTGGTCGAGGAAAAGCCCGGTTGTGTTTTGGGCTTGGCGACGGGCTCCACGCCCGAGGGCCTGTATGCCGAAATCGTCAAGCGCCACCAGGCCGAAGGAGTCGATTTCTCGCGCGTGGCCACGTTCAATTTGGACGAATATCGCGGCCTTTCCGCCGATCATGAGCAGAGCTACCGCTACTTCATGAATAAGCACCTGTTCAGCAAGGTGAATGTGCGCCCCGAGAACACGCATGTTCCCAATGGCGCCAACCCCGATGCGCAAGCGGCGTGCGATGCCTACGAGGCCTCCATTCTGCTCGCCGGCGGAATAGACCTGCAGCTTCTTGGCTTGGGCCACAATGGGCATATCGGCTTTAATGAGCCGAGCAGCGAATTCGCGAAAGAGACCCACTGCGTCGACCTTGCGCAATCGACCATAGAGGCGAACAGCCGCCTGTTCAGCTCCGCTGACGAGGTGCCCCGTCAGGCCTACACCATGGGCATCGGAACCATCATGGCGGCCAAGCAGATTCTCGTTGTGGTGAGCGGCGAAGACAAGGCGCAGATCGTGCGCGACGCGTTCTTCGGTCCCGTAACGCCCGAGGTTCCCGCTTCCATTCTGCAGTTCCACCCCAATGCGGTGGCGATTGTGGACGAGGCCGCATTTTCCCTGTGCGGCGAATTCGCCGAAGACGGCTGCGATTGCGGCGATCCCGATTGCGATTGCGGCCATGACCATGGCCACGACCATGGCGAGGGCTGCGCCTGCCACGAATAGCGACATGCGCCGAGGCGGCCCTGGCGGCCGCCTCTTTTTTGTGATGGGAAGCTGCGAGGAAGGAAGCTCGGCATGCTGAAAATAGCAGGTGCGAAGGTATTCAAGGGCGGCGCGTTCGTCGAGGACGATGTGTTCATCGAAGGCGAGCGCATCGCCGAAGGGCCGCTTGGCGAACCCGAGCAAACGATCGACGCGGCCGGCCTGTATGCCATTCCCGGATTGGTTGACATTCACTCCCATGGCGCGGTCGGCTGCGATTTCTGCGACGGTACGCACGAATCCATCGATGCGATCACGCGCTACGAGGCAAGTCGCGGCATCACGGTGTGGTGCGGCACGACGATGACATTTCCCGAGGAAAAGCTCGTAGGCATCATGGAATGCGCCGCCGAGCATGCCGACGCCGATGACGCGGCGGCGCTTGTGGGCATCAATATGGAAGGCCCGTTCATCAGTCCCGAAAAGGTGGGCGCGCAAAACCCGGCGTATGTGCAGCGCTGCGATGCGGAAATGTTCCGAAGGCTGCAAAAGGCCGCGGGCGGCAAGATCAAGCTCGTCGACATCGCGCCCGAAGAGCCAGGCGCGCTGGAATTTATCGAGGAGATGCGCGATGACGTGCGCATATCCGTGGCGCATACCTGCGCCGATTACGACCAGGCGGCCAAGGCGTTTCGCTGCGGAGCGAAGCATGTGACGCACTTGTACAACGCCATGCCTGGGCTTCACCATCGCAAGCCCGGCGTGATTCCCGCGGCGCTCGAGGCTGGCGCTACGCCCGAAATCATCGCTGACGGCGTGCATATTCACCCAGCAATGGTGCGTCTGGCTTTTTCGATGTTCGGCGCCGAACGGATGATTCTCATCAGCGACTCCATGGAAGCGACGGGCATGCCCGACGGCGAATATTCCTTGGGCGGCCAGGCCGTGACCAAGCGAGGTTCGCATGCGACGCTGCACGACGGCACGCTTGCCGGTAGCGCGACCGACCTTATGGGCTGCATGAGGGTGGCGGCAACCGAAATGGGACTGCCGATCGAGGTGGCGGTACGCGCCGCGACGGAAAACCCGGCCCGTGCGATTGGCGTGTTCGACGAGCGCGGAAGCCTCGATGCGGGAAAGATCGCCGACGTCGTGCTGCTCGATGCAAATCTGGATGTGGCGGGCGTCATCCTGCGCGGCAAAAAGATTCGCTGATCGCGGTGCGGTCTGCGGCCGGGCTTGCCGAGCGGCTTGGGATGCTGGCGGGCTGCAGGGCAAAAGGCGCCGCCGCGCCCTGGCTTCGGCGCTATACTCGAATTCGTTGGCAACTACGAAAGGGTTCGCGATGAAATACGATGAACTGAAAGACGAAATCAAAAACGCGATGAAGGCGCACGACAACGCGCGCCGCGACATTTTGCGTCAGGTGCATACCGAAATCAAGAATATCGAGGTCAATGAGCGCCGCGAGGTGCTCGATGCCGATGTTGACGCCATGCTCAAGCGCGTCATCAAACAGACGAGCGAAACGCTCGAAGCATCCATCAAGGCTGCCAACAACGAGGAGCGCACGGCGCTGCTGAAGACCCAGGTCGAGATTCTGGAAGGTTACCTTCCCAAGCAGCTCGCAGGCGACGAGTTGGTGGCGCTTGTCGAAGAGACCATCGCGAAGGTGGGCGCGCAAACCAAACGCGACATGGGCAAAGTCATGGGCGCGCTTAATGCCGCGACCGGCGGAAACTTCGACAAGGCCCAGGCCGCCAAAGAGGTCGGCGCCCGCTTGTCGTAAGGGCCGCTCGCGGGCGGGGTCCGATGGCTATTGGTGCCCCGCCTGGTTTCAGGCTTCAGCGTTTCCCTAGGCGCCCGCTTCGAATTCGTCGAGCGCGCGCCTCAACATGACGGCGTCGGCCTCGCAGGGCTCGGCGCCGTTTTTTCGAAGCATGCGCGTTTCTTCGCCTTTACCCGTGACCACGACGACGGCCGGCTTTTCAGTTTCGAGCACCGCCTTGCGAATCGCCTGGTTGCGGTCGAGCTCTATCTGCCAGTTGTCATTGCCCTGCTCGCGCACGTTTTTCGCGATGACCTCGCAGATGTCGGCGGCCTCTTCGGGGCCTGGGTCGTCTTCGGTGATCACGATTCGGTCGGCGAGCTTGCCGGCGGCGATTCCCATGGTCTCGCGTCGGTCGAGGCCCTTGCCGCCTGTTGCGCCGAAGATCACGCACAGCTCGCGGCGGGGATAGTTCTCGCGTAGATCGCGCAGCAGCGTTTCGAGGCTCATTCCATTGTGGGCGAAATCGACGATGCCCACGATGCGCCCCGATTTCGTGGGGAGCAGCTCCATGCGCCCCGGAACGCTTACCTGGAGCAAGCCGTTTGCGATGCTGTCTTCTTCAATGCCGAGCGCTTCGGCGCACGCGATGGCCCCAAGGGCATTTGCCACGTTGAAGCGAACGGGCGTGGGAATCAGGATGTCGCGCTCGAATCGCGGCGTGCGAATATGGGCGACAATCCCCTGGTCAGAATGGCGAATCGCATCGCAGAACACGTCGGCCTCGCTCTTGGTGAGCGAATAGGTCACGGTGCGTTCGCAGCGCTTCGCGGCGCTGAGCACTTCGGCGACGTGGTCCATGTCCAAATTCACCACGGCGCAGCGACTCTGTTCGAAAATCTTCAGCTTGCTGGCGAAATAGTCGTCGAAGGTTGGGTGCTCGATGGGCGAAATGTGGTCTTCGCCGATATTGGTGAACGCTCCCACGGCGAAATCGACGCAGGTCGTGCGTCCGTATTTCAGCGCTTGGCTCGAGGCCTCCATCACCACATGCGAACAGCCTGCGCTTGCAGCGTTGGCCAATTTGTTTTGAAGCTCGAAGGCCTCGGGCGTCGTGAGCTTCGATTCTCCCGAGTTCAGCCCGTCGTCGAAGTGCACACTCGAGAAAAACGCCGGCGCGTGCGCTCCGTTTGCCCGCGCATGCTCGGAAAGGATTGCCCGGAGGTAATACGTGCTGGTGGTTTTGCCTTTCGTTCCCGTGAATGCGCAGATTGAGAGCTTGCCCGATGGATGGTCGTAGGCCGCGTCGGCCAAGACGGCCAGGGCTGTGCGGATGTCGTCCACCTGCACGAAGGGAACGTCGACGTGGGAATCGCGCGTCGCGACATAGGCGACGGCTCCGCCCTCGATGGCTGAAAGCAGGTATTCGCGTTTGAAATTGGCTCCCTTGCATACGAAGAGCGTATCGGGCGCAACGCGATGGGAATTGTCGGTCACGTTGCGCACGACCGTCTCGCCGTCATATGCCGGCGCATTGGTTACCAGGCCTTTTTCGCCAAGCAGGCGCACGTAGGCGCCAAGCGTCGAGGCGATTTGCTGGACGGATGTCATGGAAAGATCCTCTCGCTGGTTTGCCTTCGCGCGCCGCGCGCAGGCTCTCGCATCGCCACATTGTAATATGGCGTTAATGGATGCGACCCTTTTATCGGTTTTTTGGCATAAAAGCGCCGTTGGCTTTCTCGCCGGGCATATAAAAGGGTAATCTTGAGATTCAATGCAGTTGAAACGGAGCAGAAGGGGAACGAATGTTCTTTTCCCAGGATGAATCGCGCAAAAATCGTTGCGCGAGCAGGCTGACGATTGCCGTATTCGCAGCCGTTTTCGCGCTTACGTGCGCCATCGCTTTGCCGTCGTGCGCATCCCAAAGCGAATCCGACCAAGGGTATTCCCTCATCGAAGAGGGCAAGCTCACCATCGCGAGCGACCTCGCCACGCCGCCGTTCGAGTATGTGACCGAATCGGGCGACATCGTCGGCTTCGACGTCGACCTCATTACGGCCATCGCCGACGAGATGGGCCTTGAAGCGAATTATCTGCCCGCGCAGAAGTTCGACAGCATCGTGCCCATGGTGAAGCAGGGCGTCAAGACCGACGTCTCCATCTCGAGCGTCACCATCACCGACGAGCGCAAGCAGGAAATCGATTTCGCCGACCCCTATATCGACAACAATCAGGGCGTCGTGGTGCTCGACGCGCAGACGTACCCCACGGCCGAAGACCTCAACGCGGCTGGCGTGAAGATTGCCACGCTGCCTTCCACGACCTCGGAGGAATGGGCGCAGGAGAATCTGCCGAATGCCACCATCGTTGACTTTGACGACTGGACCGCGGCCTTCACGGCAACGCAGAGCGGTCAGTGCCAAGGCATCGTGTGTGACCTGCCCCTGGCCCAGTGGATGACGGCGAATTCGTTCACCGACATGCAGGTCATCAAAGAAATTCCCACGGGCGAGCAGCTCGGCATTGCCGTGAGCAAAGACAACCCAGGGCTTACCGAGGCCATCAACAAGGCGCTTGCCACGTTGAGGGAATCGGGCAAGTACGACGAGATTTATGACAAATGGTTCGGCTCTTCCGCTGCGAGCGGCCAGGACGCGTCCGATTCCGACTCGTCGGCAAGTTCCAACGCCGACGAGGCTCCCGAATCGCTCGAGGTGTCGCTCGCAACGGCCCGCTCGAACGAAAACGGCGGCTCTTCGGTGCTCGGCGGCATCGCCACGCGTCTTACGTGGGAAGCGACAGCCGGCGCCGACGAGAACATCTCGTCGGTGAACCTGCAGCTGCCCGATGGCGGGTCGTTCGAGGACTCCTCCGTCACCGTCACGGTGCTCGATGGGCTTAATCGCACGTCGGTCGAGGCGAAGGGCACGGTGTCGAATTCCTCGATGCAGGTCGATTTCGCCGAGCCCATTGCCGCGGGTTCGTATTTCCGCATCGAAATCGAGGGCGTGGTATTCCCGAGCGTCGCGGGCGCCTATAGCGTAGACGGAACCTACGAACTTACCAGCGGCGAAACCAAGGCGCTGCCCGAAAGCCCCACCATTTCGGTTTCCGAGAGCACGTTCGTGCAAGACGCCGTCGCTTGGCTCGATGGCCAGTCGTGGGTTTCCGCTTGGAACTCCGTGCCCGCTCTGAACATGTTCTTCAAGCCGCAGTACGTGGTGACCTCCATCGCCTCGCTCTCTCAGGGCTGGGGTACGGCGCTGCTCGTTACGGTCATCGGCTTCCCGCTGGCCATTCCCATCGGCTTGCTGTTCGCCTTCATGAAGATGAGCCGCAGCCGCGTGCTTCGCGCGATTGGCGTGACCTATATCAATGTGCTTCGCGGCACGCCTTTGTTCCTGCAGATTTACATCGCGTTTTTCGGCACGCCCATGCTCGGGCTTAACCTGCCGAGCCTGCCGCTCGGTATTGCGGTGCTCGCCGTGAACTGCTCGGCGTATTTGGCCGAAATCTTCCGCGCTGGCATCGAATCCATTCCGAAAGGCCAGTTCGAGGCTGCGTGGTCGTTGGGCATGAACAGGGCGCAAACCATGTTCCTGGTCATCATCCCCCAAACGGTTCGCCGCGTGATTCCTACAATGACGAGCGAGTTCGTGTCGCTGTACAAAGACACGTCCCTGCTTTCCAGCGTGGGTGTCATGGAACTCATGATGTTCTCGAAAAACCTCACGGCCACCACGGGCAACATCACCCCGTATGTGGTTGCGGGCCTGTTCTACCTCGTGGTCACCATCCCGCTGATTCATGTGGTGACGAAGATCGAGAAAAAGATGGCATCGAAGGAAAGGCGATAGCATGGCGACGGAACAAAAAGCGCAATCCGAGCGCCTGGCTGCCGACGGCGATGTCGTCATCAGCATTCAGGGACTCGAAAAGAATTACGACAGCCTGCATGTGCTCAAGGGGATCGACCTCGATGTGCACAAAGGCGAGGTCGTGGTTATCCTCGGGCCGTCCGGCTCGGGCAAATCCACGCTGCTTCGCTGCATTAACCGACTCGAGGAATCCACGGGGGGCCATATCTTCTTCGAGGGCGAGGACATCACGAGTCCCGATTGCGACATCGTGAAGATGCGCGAGCGCGTGGGCATGGTGTTTCAGAGCTTCAACCTGTTCCCGCATCTCACGGCGCTGAAAAACGTGATGCTTGCGCAGGAGCACGTTTTGAAGCGCGACGCGGCCGAGGCCGAGCGCATCGCCCGCGAGCAGCTTGAGCGCGTGGGCCTGGCCGACCGCGCCGATTACAAGCCCGACCAGCTTTCGGGCGGCCAGCAGCAGCGCGTGGCCATCGCCCGCGCGTTGGCGATGGACCCGCATGTCATGCTCTTCGACGAGGCCACAAGCGCGCTCGACCCGGAATTGGTGCGCGACGTGCTCGACGTTATGCGCGAGCTCGCCCAGGCGGGCATGACGATGGTCGTCGTCACCCACGAAATGGCATTCGCCCGCGACGTGGCCGACCGCGTGGTGTTCCTCGACGGCGGCGTGGTTGTTGAGCAGGGCACGCCCGAAGAGATTTTTGAGCATCCCCAATCGGAGCGAACGAAAGATTTCCTGGGGCATATTCTCTAGGGAAGCGCCAACCAGGGCCGTTTTGCCCTGCATGCATGGGGCCGACGGGATCGGCCAGCGCTTTTCTGCGCGCAACCGAGGACATATTCGAAGGAGAGTGATCATGGGAAACGAGACGAAGCGTTTCGTTCCGTTGCTCATCGGGGCCGATATGAATTGCTATTCGGTTGCCCGCGCCATTCACGAGCAGTATGGCGTCGAAAGCTACGCCTTGGGGCGTTTTGCCGCCGGCGATACGAAGTACAGCAGGATCGTGCACTGCACTTACGATACTGACCTGGAAGACACGGCAGTTCTTCGCGCACATATCGAGCGCTTCGCCGCCGAGCATGCCGATGAAACCGTGGTGGTTTGGGGTTGCACCGACGGCTATGCCGCCATGCTCATGCAGCTCAACGAAGAGGGCCTGCCGAGCAATTGCGTGGCTCCCTATATCGGCGTTGAGCTGCGCGACAAGCTCGAGGCGAAGGCGAGCTTCTACGAGATGTGCGATGCGTACAACATCCCCTATCCGAAGACCTTCGTCGTTTCACCTGAGCAGTTCGAGGGCATGGACGCTTCGTCGCTTTCACCTGCCGCGCTGGGCTTCGAATACCCCATCATCGTGAAGCCGAGCGTGAGCGAGGAGTACTGGCGCCATTCCTTCGACGGCATGAAAAAGGTCTACACCGCGGCCGACGAGGCCGAGGCGCTGCATATCCTTGGGCTTATCTTTGGGGCGGGCTACCCCGAGAAAGTGATCCTGCAAGACACGATTCCCGGCGAAGACAGCAACATGCGCATTCTCACGGGGTATTCCGACCGCAATGGCAAGGTGAAGATGATGTGCTTCGGGCGCGTGGGGCTCGAGGAGCACACCGCCACGGCGCTCGGAAACCCGTGCGCCATCATCACCGAATCGAACCCCAGTCTGCAAGAGCCCATCAAAACGTGGCTCGAAGAGATCGGCTTTACGGGCTTTTCCAACTTCGATATCAAATTCGACCCGCGTGACAACACTTACAAGGTATTCGAAATCAACCTTCGTCAGGGCAGGTCGAACTTCTACGTGACGGGCGCGGGGCAAAATATCGCGCGCCTCGTGGTGGAAGATCGCGTCTACCAGCGCGACCTGGGCGAATGCCGCATCAACGAAAACGAGAACCTGTATCGCTCGGTGCCGCGCCGCGTGGTGCGCGAATATGTGAGCGACCCCGAGTTCGTTAAGCGCGCGAATGCGCTCATCAAACAGGGCAAAGAGTCGGTGAGCCATTATTACGACTTCGATTTGCGCGGCAATCTCATGCGCTGGCTGTATGTGAAGGCGCACATGTTCCGCTATTTCGATAAATTCAAAAACCCAGGCAACTACAAGTAACGCGTCGCGGGTATCATACGGTTTTTGCGTTTGCGACAAACTGAGCGGCCGGCAAGCGCTGGCCGCCTTTGTTTTTTAGCTCGCGGCAAGCGGGCGGGAAAGGATGCATTCATGTGCGGATTCGTCGGCTTCACCAAGACATTCGACGGTTGCGAAGGCACGCTTTCGGCCATGATGGATCGCATCGTTCACCGCGGCCCCGACATGGGTGGGCAGTACATCGATAATGGCGTCGCCCTGGGCTTTCGCCGCCTGTCGATTCTCGACCTTACCGAAGCGGGCGCTCAGCCCATGCAAAACGAAGACGGCTCGGTCGTCATCGTGTTCAACGGCGAGATCTACAACTTCCAAGAGCTTCGAAGCGAGCTTGAGGCGAAGGGCTACGCATTTCATTGCGGCGCCGATACGGAATCCATTCTGCACGGTTACGAGGAATGGGGCGAAGGCGTCGTCGACCGCCTGCGCGGCATGTTTGCGTTCGTGATCTTCGATAAGAAGGCGAACAAGCTGTTCGGCGCGCGCGACATCTTCGGCATCAAACCGTTCTACTACAACCTCGCATCCGACGGCAGCCTGCTGTTCGGCAGCGAGATCAAGAGCTTCCTCGACCATCCGAAGTTCGTGAAGGCGGTGAACAAGCAGGCCCTGCGCCCGTATCTCACGCTGCAGTCGCCCATGATGGACGAGACGTTTTTCGAAGGCGTGTTCAAGCTCGCGCCCGCGCACTGCTTCACCTTCGACATCGCAACTTCGAAAATGGACACTCGCCGTTACTGGAGCTGCGATTTCACCGACGACAACTCGAAGAACTTCGAGGAATACGTGGACGAGTGCGACAAGGTGGTGCACGAAAGCGTGCAGGCGCATCGCATCGCCGACGTGAAGGTGGGAAGCTTTCTTTCCGGCGGCGTAGATTCCAGCTACATCGCCGCATGCCTCATGCCCGACACCACGTTTTCCGTGGGGTTCGACTACAAGAATTTCAACGAGACCAACTATGCGGCGGAACTCTCCGACAAGCTGGGCGTGAAAAACGTACGCAAGATGATTTCGGCGGATGAATTCTTCGACGCGCTGTCGACCATCCAATACCATATGGACGAACCGCAGTCGAATCTGTCGAGCGTTCCTCTGTATTACCTGGCGCAGCTCGCTTCCGAGCAAGTGACGGTCGTTTTGTCGGGCGAAGGCGCCGACGAGCTGTTCGCGGGCTATGAATGGTACGAAGACACGCCGGAAATGGCGAAGTTCAAGCACGCGGTGCCCTTGGGGCTGCGCCGCGCGCTCGGCTCGGCCGTGCAGCATCTGCCGTATTTCAAGGGGCATAACTTTCTCACGAAATGTGCCGAGGTTCCCGAGCGCTGGTACGTGGGCCAGGCGAACGTCTTTGCGACCGCCGAGGCCGACGACATTCTGAAGCCGGAATACGACAAGGGTCCCGACGCCTTCGAGCTGTGCGCGACGTATTACGCCCAGGTGCAGGATAAGTGCGAGCTTTCCAAGAAGCAGTATCTCGACATGAACATGTGGCTGCCTGGCGATATTCTGCTGAAGGCCGACAAGATGTGCATGGCGCACTCCCTTGAGCTGCGCGTGCCGTTTCTCGATAAGAAGGTTATGGAGTTCGCCGAGCATGTGCCGGCGCGCTATCGCGTGAACGACGAGGGCTGCAAGCTGGTGTTGCGCCACGCGGCCAACCGAACGCTGCCCGACGAGTGGGCCACGCGCAAAAAGGTGGGCTTCCCCGTGCCAGTGAAGTTCTGGCTGCGCGAGCAGAAGTACTACGATTTCGTGAAGGGCTATTTCACGGCGGATTGGGCGGCGGAATTCTTCGACACCGAAAAGCTCATGAAGCTGCTCGACGACCACTTCGCTGGCCATGCCGCCAACCAGCGCAAGATTTATACGGCGCTCACGTTCCTCATTTGGTATGAGCGCTTCTTCATCATGGAAAAAGCCGCCGCGTAACGCGAGACTCCGCATACGATAAAAGCCCAGATGACTTGCATCATCTGGGCTTTTTCAATATTGGGATTGGTTCGTTTGCTCAGCGCTACGGATTTAGGCTCGCCAATCGGTCTTTTCTGAAGCCTCGACGATGTATTCCTGCGCGAGCATCATGTCGCTTTTCTCTTCGATGAACGAATCGCCGCGATGCTGCAGGGTCTCGCTTCCGCGCGAGAGGGCCACCACGATAGCCGGCCGTGCGTCTTCGCAGGCCCGCTCCACGGCATAGGAGAAGGCCTGCTCGCGGTTGCAGATGATGGTATGCTCCACGCTCTCGGGCGTGTTCGAGGCCATTTGTGCGCAGATGTCCTCGACTTTCTCGTACGTTGGGTCATCTTCGGTATAAACGATGAGATCGGCGTATTGCGATGCCACCTCGGGAAGCACGTGCCTGCGATCGAAAGCCCGACTGCCGGCCGCGCCGAATACGGCGATGATGCGGCGCTCGGGGTATTCCGCGCGAATCGAAGAGAAGAACGCCTTGAACGAGAGTTCGTTGTGGGCATAGTCGACGATGCCCAACACATGGCCGTCTTTCGAGGCGAACGTCGCCATGCGGCCGGGAACGCGAACCGTCGAAAGGCCCTCGCAAATGGCCTGCCATTCAATGCCGAGCTCGCGCGCGCATGCGATGGCGCACAATGCGTTGTCGACGTTGAACAGGCCCGATATGCCCAGTTTAACGAAGTGCGCTTCGCCTGTCGCGGCCTCGGTGGCGCTGAAGGAGAGCGCTCCGTTTTCCGAATGTATCTGCGTCGCATAGAAATCGGCGTTCGTATGCGCCGAGCTGGTCGTCACAACGCGCGGCGCGGCCTTCGCCGCTTCGAGCACTTCGTCAAGAAGGTCGGTACCCAGATTCACCACGGCGACCTCGCATTGCCCGAAGATGCGCAGCTTGCTTTCGAAATAATCTCCGAAGCTGGGGTGCTCGTTGGGCGATATATGGTCGCGGCCGATGTTGAGAAAGCACGCGATGTCGAAATTCAGCCCCAACACGCGGTCGTATTTCAGGCCCTGGCTCGAAACTTCCATCACCATATGCTTGCGCCCCGATTTCACGGTATTGCTCAGATGGCGCCAAAGGTCGGGCGACTCGGGGGTCGTGTTGTGGCTTTCGTAGCTGTCCGTGCCGTCGTCGGTCACGATGGAGCCGAGCATGGAGGTTTCGATTCCCGCGGCATTGAGAATCGAGCGCAGCATGTACGAGGTAGTCGATTTCCCCTTCGTGCCCGTTATGCCGACGACCTCGAGCTTCTGGCTCGGGTCGCCGTAAGCGGCCTTCGCGGCTGCGGCCATGGCGCGTCGCACATCGGCGGCCACGATGGCGGGCATGCCGGGCGCGGCTTCGGTCAAATCGGCGGGAACCGCGAGGCTTCCGTTGCCGTCCGGCTCGCCTTGGCAGAGAAACGCCGAGGCACCGTTGGCTGCGGCGCTTGCGAGAAACGCGGGCTTGAAGCTTGCGCCTTTGCAAATGAACAGGCAGCCGGGCGTCGCTTTGCGCGAGTCGATCGCCACGCCGCATACCTGCGGCAATTCACCGTTTCCGCCTACGATTTCACAGGCATCGCCCTGCGCGCGAATCGCTTCGGCGAGCGTTTCGAGCGAAACGAGGGGCGTGCCGTCTGAATCGGCTGCGTTTGACGGGGTGGTGTTCATGGAGGCTCCTTGCTTTGAGTGCCGTGCGCTGCGGCGCCGTTTGGACAACCATGCATTCTAGCCCTCTTCGCGGGCCTTGCCGCGCAATCGGCTGGGTATCCATGGCAGAGGCAAAAGCCTGAACCGAATCTGAAGCGGTTTCGCTGCATTCGGCTTTCGTGGAAACCCATACCGTTGACGAGCCGATGCGTGCGCGGCGCCGAGAGTTTCAATATACTCAGTTTAATGAAGACGCGGCGGCGCGCGAAAGGCGGCAGGCATGGCATTCGTCGAGTTCAAAGACGTACGCAAGGTGTATACGATGGGCGAAATTCAGGTCGCCGCCGTAGATGGTATGTCGTTCGAAATCGAATGCGGCGAGCTCGTGGTGGTTGTGGGGCCGTCTGGCTCGGGGAAGACCACGCTGCTCAATATGCTGGGCGGCATGGATTCGTGCACATCGGGAACCATCCTGCTCGATGGCGCCCGCGTCGACGAATTCACCGAGAAGCAGCTCACCGACTACCGCCGCTACGACATCGGCTTCGTTTTCCAGTTCTACAACCTGGTGCAAAATCTCACGGCGCTCGAGAACGTTGAGCTGGCCAGCCAAATCTGCCGTGATCCGCTGCCGCCTGCCGAGGTGCTTGCCCAGGTGGGGCTTGGCGCGCGCATGGACAATTTCCCCGCCCAGCTTTCGGGCGGCGAACAGCAGCGCGTGGCCATCGCGCGCGCCCTCGCGAAAAACCCCAAGCTGCTTTTGTGCGACGAGCCGACGGGCGCGCTCGACTACAAAACGGGCAAGGCCATCTTGAAGCTGCTGCAAGACACGTGCCGCACCACGGGGCGCACGGTGGTGCTCATCACCCACAACTCCGCATTCACGGCGATTGCCGATCGCGTGATCCATGTGAAAGAGGGCAAGGCCGAGCGGGTAGAGCTGAACGCCTGCCCGCAGGCCGCCGAAACGGTGGAGTGGTAGCGCATGGCGAGCGCCTTCAACAAAGACCTTCGTCGATCGATTTCGAATTCCTGGGGTCGCTTTCTGGCCATCGCGATTATCGCGGCGCTCGGTGCGGGATTTTATGCGGGCCTGCGCATGACGGGTCCCGATATGCGCCTTGCGGGCGACGAATACTACGATGGTACGAATCTCTCCGATATTCGGGTCGTTTCGACGATCGGCCTCATCGACGATGAAGTCGGCCGCCTGCGCGGTATCGAGGGCGTTTCGGGCGTGATGCCCGCGTACGAGGCCGACGCTATTTCCGATGTGGACGGCGTGCAGTATACGCTGCGCTACCAGTCGCTCGACGTGGATGCGGCGCGCGCGAGCTCGACCGACGGCTCGGCGGTAATTTCCTCGGACTCCGATTTCATAAACCGCCCCATCCTTGAGAGCGGCTCATGGCCTTCGAATGCGAGCGAATGCCTGCTTTCGGTCGATACCGTATGGCAGTCGGATGTGCAGATCGGCGATACGGTGCGCCTCATCGAGGGCACGCAAGAGCTGGACGATACGTTCTCCGTGCGCGAGTTCACGGTCTGCGGGTTCGTTCGGTCGTCGTATTACACCTGCTCAACCAATACGGGCTCGACTTCGCTTGGCAGCGGCAAGCTTTCGAGCTTTGTTTATGTTCCCAACGAGGCTTTCGCCGACGATTATCCCTGCACCGAGGCGTTTGTCACCGTGTCGGCCGCGCGCGACGAGTCATGGGGAAGCGATGCATACCAGTCGGCGGTAGACGAGGTAAGCGAGCGGATCGAGGCCATTGCCGACGAGCTTTCGGCATCGCGGATCGAGGGCATCCAAGCCGAAGCGCAGGCCACCCTCGACGAGAAGCGCGCCGATTTCGAGCGGGAGAAATCGGGCGCCTTGGATCAGATTGCCGATGGTCAGGCGCAACTCGACAGCTCGAAGGCGCAGCTCGATTCTGCGGCCGCGCAGCTCAACCAAGCGCGTTCGACGTTGGCGAGCAGCCGCGCGCAATACGATTCGGCTATGCAAACTCGCGCCGATCTGGAGAGCAAGCTGCAAGAGGCGAACAACGGCATCGCCCAGATGGACGATGCGCTATCGCAGCTAGATTCGGGCATCGCCCAAATCGAAGCAATGCTTCCGGTGCTCGACCCTTCGTCGGCCGAATACGCTCAGGCGTCGGCGCAGCTCGAGGCGCTCAAACAGCAAAAAGCGCAGTTGGAATCGCAGAAAACGCAGGCGCAAGCCGGGGCTTCGCAGCTGCAGGCGGGCATAGAGCAGATAGATTCCCAAACTGCGAGCGCTCCCGCTCAGCTTGCCGAAGGCGAGGCTCAGCTGGCAAGCGGCCAAGCGGAATACGACAGCGGTTTGGCCCAATGGCAGCAGGGGGCTGACGAGTTGGCGAGCAAGCGCGCCGAGGCCGAATCGTCGTTCGCCGACGCCGAGCGCCAGCTTGCCGATGCTCAGGTTGAGATAGACGACCTCGCCTCGACGGATGCCGATGTGTATGTGCTCGACCTCACCAAGAACGTGGGCGCGGAGAGCTTCCGCTCCGATTCCGGACGCATCGACCAAATCGCCCAGGTTTTCCCCATGCTCTTCTTCCTCGTGGCCGCCCTGGTATCGCTTACGACGATGACGCGCATGGTCGACGAGGAGCGCGTGCTCATCGGCACGTTCAAAGCGCTGGGCTATTCGAATGCGCGCATCGCTTCGAAATACTTGGTGTACGCAGCCGTGGCCAGCGGAGTTGGATCGGTCGCGGGTATCGTGCTGCTTTCGCAATTTCTGCCGTGGTTCATCATGGGCGCCTACTCGATTA
Organism: Subdoligranulum sp. CAG:314; assembly: GCA_963635715.1. Taxonomy (GTDB): domain Bacteria; phylum Actinomycetota; class Coriobacteriia; order Coriobacteriales; family Eggerthellaceae; genus Slackia. Next base: position 25,845 of record CAVHFS010000014.1, read on the forward strand.
TCTACGCGGTGCCGTGTCGCCCCACGCCCATCGATGCCGGAATGTTCATCCTCTCGGCGGGGTTGTCTGTGGGAATCACGGTTGCGGCGACGCTTTTCGCAGCCATGGCCACGCTGCGCGAGCGCCCCGCCTCGCTCATGTTGCCGCGCGCCCCGAAGGCTGGCAAGCGCATTCTGCTCGAACGCGTTCGCCCTCTTTGGAGCCGCATGTCGTTCAGTTGGAAGGTCACCGCGCGCAATCTCTTCCGCTATAAGCGTCGCTTCTTCATGGCGGTTATCGGCATTGCTGGCTGTACAGGCTTGCTGCTTGTGGGGCTGGGCTTGCAGAATGCCATCAACGACATCATCGACAAGCAATACGGCGAGCTGTATCACTACAGCGCCATCGTGCGCATGGATTCCGACGCGACGGAATCGCAAAAGCAGGCGGTGTCGCAGCGCGTTGAGCGGGACACTCAAGGTGGGCAGGCTTGGGTCATGACGGCCAATAAAATCGTGAGGGCCGAAGGCGCGGGCGAAGATGGCGAGCAGCGCGTTGAGCTCGACGTTCCGCAAGACGCCGAAGGGTTCGGAGACTTCAACACGATGCGGACTCGCGTTGGGCACGAGCCGCTTTCCCTCGACGGGTCGGGTGCGCTCGTCAGCGAAAAACTTGCCACTAAGCTGGGCGTTTCGGTGGGCGATAGCATCGTGATCTTCGACGAGGACGCAATAGGAAATGCCACGGGCGAGGGCCGCTCGGTGCGCATCGCCGGCATCATGGAGAATTACGTCGCGCAATACGTGCTCATGTCGCCCGATCTGTACGAATCCGTGATGGGCGAAGAGCCGGCATACGCCACGCTGTTCGCCAAGGTGGGCGAGGGCGATTCGCTGCGCGAGGCATTCAGCGACGATTTGCTCGCTGCCGACGGGGTGAAGACCGTCACGTACAACGACGAGACCATCGAAAGCTATCGGTCCATGCTGAAAAGCGTCGACTCGGTCGTGGTCGTGCTCGTCGTGGCTGCGGCCCTGCTCGCGTTCGTTGTGCTGTACAACCTCACGAATATCAATATCACCGAACGCGTGCGCGAAATCGCGACGCTGAAGGTGCTCGGCTTTACGCCAGGCGAGGTGAATGCGTACATCTATCGGGAAACGCTGCTGCTTGCGCTTATTGGCGCGTTGGTCGGATTAGCGCTCGGCGTGGCGATGGAGGGCTATGTCGTGGTGACGGCCGAGGTCGACCAGGTGATGTTCGGGCGCGATATCCATCTGCTGAGTTTTGCGATTGCGTTCGTGCTTACCATGGCATTCTCGGTTGTAGTGACTATTGCCATGAAGGGCAAGCTGCGCAGGATCGACATGGTCGAAAGCCTGAAGAGCGTCGAGTAGGCGGGCGGCACGCCTGTTGTGCGGCGGGTTTGTGCGTCGCGATTATCGAGGCTCGCTTGCGAGGCGTTTATACGGAAGGGGTTCATATGGAAGAGAAGAAACCGCTGGTAGCAGGCGATGCCGCGCTCGAAGATATTCGAGCTCAATTCAAAAACGACCGCTATGCCACGGAATCGCTCGGCGCCGTCATCGAGGATGCGGGCGAGGGGTTTGCGCGCGTGGCCATGGAAATTTGCCCGCAGCATAGAAACGCGATGGGCGCGGTGATGGGCGGCGTGTATTTCACGTTGGGCGATTACGCGTTCGCCATCGCTTCGAACGTGGGGCAGCCTCCGACGGTCTCGGTGAGCAATTCGATCGATTACCTTTCGGCGGCGAAGGGCAGCCGTCTCGTTGCGGAATGCCGCATGGAGAAATCTGGGCGCGCCATGTGCTTCGCGCGCATCGATGTGCGCGATGGGGAAGACCGCCTGTGCGCCCGAATGAACGTGACGGGCGCTCGCGTGTAGCGAATGCCCCAGCGCCTCGGGCGCCGTTCGGTTAAAAAACCACGGCTCGCTACCGTTCGCTTCGCTATGGATTAATACGTTGTTGCTCGGCGGGCTTCGGACCGGGACCCCGACAAGACCGTCGGTGTTCATTCCTGCTCTTCATTTCAAAATGAAACACCGTCAAGCAGGCGCATAGTGAGCGAAGCGAACGGTAGCCTGGTGTGGTCTTGTTGGGGCCCCGGTCCGAAGCCCGCCGAGTAGCCAGGCGGTTCCAGTTATCCGCGTTTGATCTTTGCGGCGATTCGGTCGGCCACCGAGAGGCTCGCGCGGCGGTCGCTTCCCCAAAACGAAATCGACACCATGCCGGGGCCCACGTGGCTGCCGATGGTGGCGCCGATGCTGTGCTGCACCACGGTGATGCTTTCGTCCTGCTTGGCGAGCAGCTCCCGCAGCGCTTCGGCGTCTTTCTCGCAATCGGCGTTACCGATGAGCACGACGGGCGACCCGCCTTCGGCATCGTGTTCCTTGGCGAAGAATTCGGCCATTTGGCGAAGGCCCTTTTTGCGGCCTCGCGCTGCTCCCGTAAGCGCCAAATGCCCCGTGACGTCGAAAGTGAGCAGCGGCTTCACGTTGAGCGCCGAACCTGCGGCAGCGACCGACGCTGGAATGCGTCCGCCGCGGTGCAGTGCGTCAAGGTCGTCGACCATGAACATGGTCTGCACGAAATAACGCGCCTGCTCGGCCCATTCGACGAGCTCTTCGGCGGAAAGCCCCGCGTCGCGCTGGCGCAGCGCCTCGAGCACGAGCAAACCTTCGGGCGTGGAGCCAATCAGCAGGTCAACCAGATAGAGCGGCGCCTCGGGGTATTCCGCCTTAATGCTTGAATGGAGCGCCTCGGCGGTTGAGTAATTGCTGGAAATGCCGCTCGAAAAGCACAGATACACCGTCGGCGTTCCACTTTCCGCGGCGCGCCTAAAGGCGGCTTCGATATCGGCGGGCGATGCCTGCGAGGTGCTGGGGGTTTCGCCTTCGCGAATCTTCTCATAGAAGTCGTGCGGCGTGATGGATTGATAGAAATCGTCTTTATGGCTGCCGTCGCTCATGATGTAGTTGAATTCGAGCAGCTCGATTCCCTCGCGCTGCACCATATCGAGGGGCAGGTCGCAGCACGAGTCGATGATGAGATTGCATTTTGCGGGCATGGAAAACCTTTCTCTGGCAAATATGCGCAAAGTCTACCACGGTTGATGCGGCGCAGGAATCGGCTCGGAATTCGCCCATCGAATATGGTGGTTTCCCTGACGTTTGAGCGCCGTCGCTCGTATCCTATTCGGTCCAGCGCGATTCGAACTGGGCCAGCAGGAAATCGTAGAACGCCTCTGCCTCGGGGTGCGCGTTGCCGTGTTCGATGCGGGAAACCTGGATGGTGCGCGCAAAGCCGGCTTCCCGAATAGGCAGAAGCTGCGCGCCGCCGCCGAGTTCGCCCCAGCTATGCTCGGGCCAAAATCCCACACCAAGGCCTAGGCCGATCATCTTGCGCACGACCGACGGATTATCGCTTTCGAAGGTGACGTTCGGGCGAAACCCCAGCTTCGCGCATCGCGACAGACATAGGTCGCTGATGTTTCGCGACCCCGCGAGCATGATGAATCCTTCGCCTTTCGCCGCTTCGATTGACACGGCTTCGCGAGCCGTTTCGGCTTTGGGGCCGCCCTGCTCTGTCTCGCTGGATCCGATCGCCGTTTCGTCGCTCGGCACGGCAAGCATGATGCGCTCTTCGAAAAGCCGCGCATGGGCGTTCTTTCGCGCCGCTTTCGAGAAAGCCATGCGAACCTCTATGTCGAACGAGCTCGCTTCGCCCTCCGCGGTTTCATTGCTCTCGATTTGGAAATGCGTTTCGGGGTGCTTGGCCCTCCATGCCGCCACGGCGTCTATCACGATGCTCGATGCGGAGGTCACGTTGATGCGGACGGTGGACTTTCGGCCATCTTCGAAACGCTTGAGCTCCTCGGTTGCGCCGTCGAGGTTTTCGAGTACGAGCTCAATGCGTTGGCGGTAGAAACCCCCCGCTTCGGTAAGCCGAATGCCGCGCCCGCTCGGTTCGAACAGCTTCACGCCCAGCTCGCGTTCGAGCCGATGGAGCGCCTGAGTGAGCGAGGGCTGCGATATGCGAAGTTCGCGCGCGCTTTGCGTGATGTGCTGGCTTCGCGCCACCTCTAGGAAATATCTCAGTTGTAGAAGCTCCATGCATCTTCCTTTCATAATCTTAAAACTATTATAAGTTATGAATTCATATATTAGACACTATGGTGCAACGCGGACTACTCTCAACGGGTTTGAGTTTGCGAATCGAGGATGCAATGGCGGAATTTCTAGAAGCGGTCATGCTTATTTGCTTCGGCCTGTCGTGGCCGATGAATGCGTACAAGGCGGCGAAGGCGCGCACGGCGGCGGGTACGAGTTGGCAGTTCATTCTGCTTATCACGCTCGGCTATGTTGCGGGCATCGCTGCGAAATTCGTATCGGGGCAGATCAATTGGGTGCTCGTGGTGTACTTCATCAACATGGTGGCGCTCGCCGCGAACTGGGCGGTGTATTTCCGCAACGTGAAGCTCGATGCCATTGCCGCGGGCCGCTATCAGGAAAAGCATGATGAGCGTCGCGAAGTCGTGCGCAAGCAAAGCGTGAACGAGCTGCTCGAAGATGGCGGCAAAGACCCCGCGACCGCGAAATACGGCACACCGATGAGCGATATCGAAGACGAGGCCGCGAAGAAGAGGTCCTAAGCGAAATAAGGGTTTTGCAGCAGGAAAGAGAAAGCCGCCCCGTGGCGCTCATAGGCAATGGAGCGGCTTTTTGGCGAAAAGGGAAGGGCTTCGTTCCTGCGGTTGGTGTCGTCTGAGAATGGCGTCTCGCCGTTGACTCCGCGTTTTACGCGAGCGTCTTCTGCTGGTATTCGCGCATCAGGTCGGCGAATGCGGGCATCGAGTTCACGATGGTCTCGTATGCCACGCAATAGCTCACGCGCAGCCACCCTTCAACGCCGAAGCTGTCGCTGGGAACAAGCAGCAGCTCATGCGCTTTCGCGGCCTCGGCAAACGCCTGCGCGTCGGGCTCGAGCGCCCGAACCCACAAGTAGAACGCCCCTTGCGGTGCCACGCATTCATAGCCGAGCTTCGTGAGCCCGCCATAGAGCGCCTCGCGATTCTTCGCGTAGGACTCAACGTCGCACGGCACATCGACGCAGCGCTCAATCGCGTATTGCAGAAGCGACGGCGCGCAGACGAACCCCAGCGCGCGGCCCGCGCCGCACACCGCGGCGAAGACGCGTTGCCAGTTGGGCATGGTGTTCGGCACCAAGATGTAGCCGATGCGCTCGCCCGGCAGGCTGAGCGATTTGGAATACGAATAGCACACGAGCGTGTTCTCGTAGATCGGCGGAATGAACGGCACGCGCACGCCGCTGTACACGATTTCGCGGTAAGGCTCGTCGGCGATGAGGAAAATCGAGGTGCCGAATTCGTCTTGCTTGCGGCGCAGCGCATTGGCGAGCTCCACGAGGTCGCATTCCGGGTAGACCGAGCCCACGGGGTTGTTCGGCGAGTTGATGACGATGCCCTTGGTGCGCGGCGAGATGGCGTCTTCGATCGCCTCGATGTTCATCTGGAAATCGTCGTGGCGCGCGGGAACTTCGACGCAGGTGCAACCGGCGTTTTCAATCCAGACTTTGTATTCGGGGAAATACGGCGAAATCACGATGAATTCGTCGCCCGCGTTGCCGATCGCGTTGAAGCAAATGGAAAGCGATGCGGCGGCGCCGCAGGTCATATAGATGTTGTCGCCCTTATAGGCGGTGTTGAATCGCCTGTTCAAAGAATCGGCGATCGCCGCTCGCACGCTGGGCGCACCCTGGCTCGGCGTGTAGCTGTGCACTTGCATGGCAGGCAGGTCCATAACGTCGAGAATCGCCTGCTTTAGCGCTTCGGGCGCAGGAACGCTCGGGTTGCCGATGCTGAAGTCAAACACGTTCTCCTCGCCGATTTCGGCCTTGCGCGCTTGCCCGTACGCGAACAGCTCGCGAATGGCCGACGGTTCGTTACCAAGCTCATACATGCGCTGATTGATCATGGTGTCCTCACTTCCCCACGCTCCTGGAGGCGCGTCGATTTTTCTCGCGCACCTATGATAAATCTCGATGGGGAAAGTTTGCCGCGAATGATAGGCATTTTCTATGGGCGGAAAGCGTCCGGTGGGTGAAAACTGGGCGATTCTTGGGGCCGAATTCGAGCAGAGCGATGCCGCGTGCATTTTGGGCGGGCGAGGCGGCTCAAGCGTTCCCTTAGCTGAGCTTTGTTTGCAGAAGGTGCCGAATCGCCTCAATCGCGTGGCCGCGAAACATGGCTCGGGGGCCGGCATAGGCCATGGCCCGTTTTTGCCAAGCTCTTTCGGCGGGCGCATAGCAGTGGTTTGCGCAGGTCTTGCAGGCGGGGCGTGGCTCGCGCCTGCACAGCGCGCGGCGCACTTCTCCATAGCGCAGGTGCGCTGCGCATTCTGGGCACAGGCGGGGAATCTTTTTTGTTGGGTAGACGCCTGCTTTGGTGGCTTCGCTTTCGAACGGCTCTCGCGCACTTTGGTCGTGGTGGTCTGCGCAGAAGATTTCCGTCATGCCCGCAAGCGTTATCACGTCGCGCGCAACCTCCTTATCGGCGAGGCGCTCTTCGATGCGCTCTCGGCTGCGCTCCCAAAATCGCGCCGCCGACGCATTGGCGAATTCGGCGGCTTCGGGGCCGTCGATGGCGGCATCGTGGGCATTTTGCTTCTGGAACCCTTCGCTCGGGTGGCTTTGCTCGAGCGTTTTGTCGGCATCATTCGCCATAACCGTTCCCTTCCGCTTCGTTTTTGCCTACGCCATCGAGAATGCCCAGTTCGAAGCATTTTTCAACGTAAATTTTGTTTGCGACGCTCGTGGCGGCCGAAATCGCGAGCCTTCGCTCCGATGAAAGCTCTGCGCTCGGTTTTACGCTCAGGGCAAAGGCAATGGCGCTCGGCTTTTCTATTTGGAGCACACCGAGGTTCAAGCTGTCGACCTGACCGCAAAATAGTTGTCGCAGACTTTCCTCCACGGCTTCGCAGAAGAAATCGTAGGCATTCTCCAGCGAATGGGTGGCCGCCGAAACCTTCAGCAGCGAATTGATGTCGCCCATGGAAAAGGCGCGCTTCATAAGGCATATCACCATGAGCATGGCCACATGTTCCGTTCGGTAGCGCTTTGACGCCGGCGCGGGAATTATGCGCTGCTTCACGTAATTGTTCACCATGGAGGCGGTGAGCAGTTTCTCGTCGGCGGAAACGAGCGGGCGCAAGGCGGCTTCGGTATAGGTGAGCAGTTGGTCCATATAAAGGTCGATTGCCGGTATCTCGCGATAGCGAGGCAGATGCAGTGCCCCTATGAACTCGACGTATTCGGGTTTGGCCGGCATGGCTGTTTTGGCGTTTTCGTGTGTCATGGGCACAGGGTAGCATGTCGCGAAGCGTTGTCATTTTGGCTGTTGCGCGAAAAGTTAAACGAGTACAGCTAAACTCCATATTACTTGACGTAGTTCAGCAAGGTAGATAAGCTGGTTTTAAAAACTAGATAGAATGAACCGCGCCGCATTGGCGCCTGTGTTGAGGGGTGCATCATGTCGAAAAGAGCCGCATGCGAAATCGCAGCAGATCAGCGCATTGCCATACTCGTCGATTCAGCTGCCGATGTGCCGGTCGAGGCGTGCGAGCGCTACGACGTGCGCATTGTTCCTCTGCATGTTTTGTATTCCGACGGCGACTACCTCGACAAGGTGACGATTTCGCCCGAAGAGGTGTATAGGCGTTTCGCTGAGGAAATCCCCAAGACCTCAACTCCTTCGCCTGCCCAGGTTGCGGCGATTTTCGACGAAATCGTCGCGGACGGGTTCACCCATGTGATCGCCGTCACCATTTCATCGGGGCTTTCGGGAACCTTCGATCTTATTCGCAGCGTTGCGGCTGGGCACGCCGACGTGCGTTGCGCCTGCGTCGATACGAAAAGCATCGGCATAGGGGCGGGCCAGGTGGCGCTGCGTGCATGCGAGCTCGTGGAAGCAGGCATGCCGTTTTCGCAGGTGGTCGCCGAATTGGAAGATGTTGCCGCCCGTTCGCGCGTGTTTTTCTGCGTGAATACGCTGGAGTATCTCTACAAAGGCGGCCGTATTGGCGCGGCGACGTACGCCATCGGAAGCAGGCTCGATATTCGTCCGACCATCACGTGCGACAAAGACGGCAAATACGTGGCATGCGCAAAGGGGCATGCGCGCAAGGGGTCGCTGAAAAAGACGGTCGGCTTGGCGAAAAAAGTCGCCGATGCGGCCTTGGCCGAAGGTCGCCGAGTTCGTTTCGCGGTTGCCCACGGCGACGCGGAAAGCGAGGGCCGGGCGGTCGTCGAGCAGCTGAAATCTGCGTTTCCGCAGGCGGGAGAGGTAATTTTCGGCCAAGTTTCCCCTGCGTTGGTGGTGCATACCGGCCCTGGCCTTATCGGCGTAGGGGTCTCCGTGCTGTAGTGTAGAAAAGAGCGCGCGCCCATCGCTAACGCGCCTTGCGGCTGTGCGATAATTCGGCATAACCCGACGGCGGTCAGCGTGCTGGGCAGAGCCCTCCCCAAGAAGGGAGGCGATGCCCTATGGCCGAACTTCTTATTGAGGTGCTCAGAGTTTTGGCTGAAGCCATTAAGCTGGCGACGGCTTTGCTTGGTCTATCCGCGGCACGCAAGCAGCGCCTGAGGCGCGGAAAGAAGAAAGGCCACCGCCGCTAGGCGATGACCTCTTCAGAAAACGTTAACGGCTCCGCCTGGCTTCCACCCACAGGCCTGCCGTTGGGCACATTTTATCACAGATTGTTTGGCGCATATCGTCATGCGTCGTGAGGTGCATCCTATGGCCACATTGCAGCAGCTTCGATATCTCATCGCCGTCGCCGAATACGGCTCCATCAACGCGGCCGCGCGCGAGTTGTTCGCCACGCAGTCGAACCTGTCGACGTCAATCAAAGACCTCGAGCGTGAGCTGGGCATTACCGTGTTCACGCGCAGCAATCGCGGGGTTGAGCTCACCAATGACGGAACCGAGCTTTTAGGGTATGCCCGCCAAGTGGTTGAGCAGGCCGATATGCTCGAGCGGCGTTACGAGGGGCATGCCTCGAGCCATGTGCGCCTGGCGGTATCGACCCAGCACTACGCCTTCAGCGTTCAGGCGTTCGTGAACGTGGCGGAGACGTGCACGGGCGACGATTACGATTTGGTGCTGCGAGAATGCACCACGGCCGAAATCATCGAAGACGTACGCTCGTTTCGAAGCGAAATTGGGATTCTGTACACCGACGATTTCAATCGCCGTGTGCTTTCGCGTGCTTTCGAAGAGGCCAATGTGGAGTTTCACCCGCTGTTCGAGGCGAGCGCCCATGTGTTCGTCGGTGAAGGGCACCCGCTCGCATCGCGCAAGAGCATCGCGCCGCAAGACTTGGCGCCGTACCCCCGCTATTCCTTCGAACAGGGCACGGTGAACTCGTTCTACTACGCCGAAGAGCCGCTCGCCTGGCTTCCCCATACGCGTAACATTCGCTTTTCCGATCGCGGAACGCTCACCAACTTGCTCGTGAGCCACAACGGCTACACGCTTTCGACGGGCGTGCTTTCGGGCGAAATGCTTCGCGGAATCGTGAGCGTTCCGCTTGTGAGCGACGAGGTGATGAGGGTCGGCTATATCATGCATCGCGAGCGACGCCCGAGCGATTTGCTGCTGAGCTATATCGACGAGCTTCATGCCATCGCGGCGGCCGACGCCGGCGTAAACGCCGCGCCTGTCGAAAGCTAGGGAAGCGCCGGCAAAGCCGCCCGTTCATCGCGGGAAATATGCCGCTTGCCTGTGGCGCATATGATTATGCCGTGTCGGCCCGCGCCCGCATACCTGCGGCGACGATAAAATAAAGCGTTCAGTCGGCTACAGGAAGGACATTTCCCTATGTGCGGCATTATTGGATACACGGGCGAACTTCAGGCGAAGGGCATCCTCATTCGCGGCTTGAAGCGCATGGAATATCGCGGCTACGATTCGGCGGGCATCGCCGTTCAGACGCCGCTCGGATTGAACGTGAAGCACAAGGTCGGCAAGGTCGCCGGGCTCGAGGCCATGGTCAATGACATGGATATCGACGGCACGTGCGGCATCGGCCATACGCGCTGGGCCACGCACGGCAAGCCGAGCGAGCGCAACGCGCATCCGCATACGGCCTGCGCAAGCGACATCGCCGTGGTCCATAACGGCATCATCGAAAACTATGCCACGCTGAAAGAGGAGCTCGAAGGCCGCGGCCATGTATTTTCGAGCGAGACCGACACCGAGGTCATCGCCCATCTGGTGGAAGAGGCCTACGAGGGCGATTTGCTCGAAGCGGTGCGTAAGGCGGTGTATCGCCTGGCGGGCGCCTACGGCATCGCCGTGGTATGCGAGTCGGAGCCGGGCACCATCGTGTGTGCGCGCAAAGATTCGCCGATCGTCGTGGGCAAGGGGAAGACAGGCGCGCTCGTCGCCAGCGACATCGTGGCGCTTATCGACGAGACTCGCGATGTGGTGGTGCTCGAAGACGACACGTTCGCGAAGCTCACGTATGGGGCCGAAGGCGCCGAAATCGAGTATTTCGACGAGACGGGCAACGCAATCACCCCCGAGGTGACCCATGTCGATTGGGACGTGTCGGCGGCCGAAAAGGGCGGGTTCCCCGATTTCATGCTGAAGGAAATCTACGAGGAGCCGCGAACCATTCGCGATACGCTCGCGGGCCGCATGGTGAACGGGCATCTGCAATTCGACGAGCTTTCGTTGAACTACGATGAGCTTTCGGCAATCGACCGCGTCTATATCATCGCGTGCGGAACGAGCTACCACGCGGGCCTCATCGCGAAGAATCTCATCGAGGCATGGAGCCGCATCCCCTGCGAGGTGGAAGTCGCGAGCGAATTCCGCTATCGCAACCCAATCATCACGCCATCGACGCTGGTTGTGGCGGTGTCGCAGTCGGGCGAGACGGCCGATACGCTGGCGGCGATTCGCGACGCGCGCATCAAGGGCGCGAAGGTATTCGGCATCACGAACGTGGTGGGAAGCCCCGTTGCGCGCGAGAGCGACGGCGTTATCTACATCAAGGCGAACAAGGAAATCGCTGTGGCCGCCACGAAGAGCTTCCTGGGCCAGGTGGCGGCGCTCACGCTGCTCGCCATGCTGCTCGGCCAGCTGCGCGGCGGGCTTACCACGGCGCAAATCCGCATGCTGTTCCGCGAAATGGCCGACACGGCCCAGCATATCGAGCAGATACTCGCCAACACCGACGACATCGAAGCGGCGGCGCTTGCCTGCAAAGACGCGAAGAATGCCCTGTTCATTGGCCGAGGAATCGGATCGACCATTTGCTACGAGGGAGCGCTTAAACTCAAAGAGATCAGCTATCTGCATGCCGAGGCCTATGCGGCGGGCGAGATGAAGCATGGCCCCATCGCGCTGCTCGACGAGGGCTTCCCCGTCATCGTCGTGGCAACGAAGAGCCCCACCTACGATAAGGTGGTTTCGAATATCCAGGAATGCAAGGCTCGCGGAGCGCTTGTGGTTGCCATCGCCACGGAGGGCGACGAGGAAATCAAAAAGCACGCCGACTATGTGATATATATTCCGAAGGTGCGCGACTGCTTCAGCGCAATCACGGCGAGCGTTCCGCTTCAGCTTTTCGCCCGAAGCATCGCCATAGCCCGCGGTTGCGACGTTGACCAGCCGCGCAATCTCGCAAAGAGCGTCACGGTGGAATAAGATTTCGAAAGCGAGCATGCCATGCCGGTTGGATTGGGCGTCGATATCGTCGAGATTGAGCGCATGCGGCGCATCTTGAGCCGCACGCCCTCGTTCGCGAACAAAGTGTTCACCGATGCCGAGCAGGATTACTGCAATCGAAAAGGCAACCCCGCAACGCATTACGCCGCGCGATTCGCGGCGAAGGAAGCCGTATGCAAGGCCTTGGGCACGGGCATTTTGAGCTGCGGCATTGGCATGCGCGATGTTGAGGTGGTTCGCGATTCTCGGGGCAAGCCGGCGGTTGCGCTGCATGGCGCCGCGGCGAGAATCGCCGAAGAGCAGGGCGTTGTCGACGTGCCGCTTTCGCTGAGCTATACCCACTCCGTTGCCGTGGCGAATGCGGTTGCCATTACCAAGGAATCGCAGGCGGAGCGCGAGAAACGCCGAGACGTGAAGGCGGAACTCGCGCAGCAGTTCAAAGAGATGCGCGGCATGCTCGACGATCTGGGAGCGCAGACCGCGGCGGGGGCAAAGGCCGCCGAAGAGCAGAAAGGCGGCCAACAATGAAGGCTGTCACAGCGAAAAGGGCGGCGCGCTTGCTTCCCTCTTTGGCATCGGATGCCAACAAGTACACGCGCGGCACGTGCGAGCTCGTAGTGGGTGAGCCCACGTATCCGGGGGCGGGCGTGCTGGCTGCGATGGCCGCCTCGAAGGCTGGCGCAGGCTATGTGTGCGTGTACACGTGCGCGGAAACGGCCGCGGCCTTGCACGTCGTCCAGCCGTCGTGCGTATGCTGGCCCATCGACACCTTCAACGAATGCTTTCACCCAGCAAGCAGGCGCCATCCGCGGGCGGTTGCCGTGGGCTGCGGGTTCGCCGGGGTTGACGCCTCGGTCGCCACGGTGCTCGAGGTGCTTTCCCATGCGCGCGAAACGGTGCTCGTCGATGGCGGCGGGCTTGCGGCATTTTCGACCGAAGAAGGCCGCGCCGCTGTGCGCAGGCGCTTCGAAGAGGGGTTTGCCACCGTCATCACGCCTCATGGCGGCGAGGCCGAAAGAATCTTTTCCTCGCTTGGGCTCGGCAGTCAGGCCGATCGCGCGGCGAAAGCGAAAGAGCTCGGGGTAGCCGCCGGCGCCTTCGATGCCCTGCTTCTGGCGCGCGCCCTGGGGGCGATATGCGTCTTGAAGGGCCCGAATACCTATATAGCCGACGGCAACGAGGCGAGCGCCGACGATGTGTACGAGCTTTCGTGTGGAACGCCCGCCCTTGCCAAGGCGGGAACGGGCGACGTGCTTGCCGGCATCATCGCGTCGCTGCTCGCGCAGGGCCTCGATGCGAAGGACGCCTGCGTGTTGGGAACGTATGTGCATGCCCAGGCGGGGGTTCTCGCCGCGGCCGAAACTTCGCAGCTGTGCGTAGGGGCCGAAGACGTCATCGCCCATGTGCCTTTCGCCATCCGCAACCTCGAGAGGCGCTGATTTTGGCGGAATCCTGCGCGAACGCCAATATTTTCGGCGAAAACTAGTTCTATCTTATATATTGTTGTGAAGGGTGATGGCGTTTTGTCAGGAGGAGGCTGCGATGCCCAACGATAACATTCGCGTGGAGGTGCTCGACTCTCGCAACGAATTCCGTCCAGGCAGAAGCGGCGGCTCGGTGAACTGGATGCAGCTGCTCTCTGGGGTTCTTATGCTCATCTTCGGCCTCGTGTGCGTCTTTTGCCCCATCGAAGTGCTCATGGGCATCTCGGCGATTATCGCCGTGTGCGTGATAGTGGCGGGTGCCATCAATATCGCGTCGTATATGCGCTATCGCAATACGCTGTTCGCCCAGAGCGGCTGGAATCTCCTTTTTGGCGTTATGATCGTGCTGCTCGGCGTGGTGCTTCTGCTGTTTCCCTCGGTGGGCGCTACGACCATCGCGTGGGTCTTCGGGTTCGGCATCGTGATCTTCGGCATCGTGCAACTGATTGCCGCGCGCCCGTTTTTCCTTATCGGCGCAGGTCTTGGCTCTATGGTGGGCATTTCGGGTGTGGCCGAGATTGTGCTGGGCGTGCTCGTTTGCGTCTTCCCCGCGTCGATCGGCCTGTTTCTGGGGCTGTTCGCCATCGTTCATGCCATCGACACCATCGTATTCAGCTTGCCCATCGGGCGCGACCGCACGAATACCCTCTGGTAATACGCCTCGCCGTTCTGCGAGCGGCGAAAGCTCTCTATGCTGCAGGCGACCCCGACGAGTCGGATTGGCTATTCCGCTTGCGGCACTTGACCTGTGGCGAGCACCTCTTCCATCTGAGCTTCGTCGAGCACGGCTACGCCCAGGCTTTCAGCCTTTGTGAGCTTCGACCCCGCATTTGCGCCGGCAACGACGAAGCTCGTTTTCTTTGAAACCGAGCCCGACACTTTGGCGCCAAGCGCCTTCAGCGCGGCCCCTGCCTCATCGCGCGTGCGATTCTCGAGGGTGCCCGTGAGTACGAACGTAAGCCCCGAAAGCGGCTGTGCTTCGGCGAGGCTCGCGTCAACACCTGCGGCCTCGGCGGCTTTTTGCGCCGCATCTTCGCCTGCGCCTTCAAGCGAGAGACCCGCCTCGCGCAATCGCCCAATTACCTGGATGTTTTCGGGAACCGCGAGGAACTGTTTGATGCTCGCGGCTATCTTGGGGCCGATGCCGTCGATTTCGGCGATGTCCTCGACGCTCGCCGCGATAAGCGCGTCGATGGAGGGAAACTTCGCTGCGACAAGCTCGCCGACGCTTTTTCCCACGTGGCGAATGCCGAGGGCGAACAGCACGCGACCGAGCGGTTGCTGCTTCGATTTTTCCAGCTCATCGCTGATTTTCGCCGCGGTCTTCGCGCCAACAGGAATGGGGTCGCCGACGTTTATGCCGCGCTTGGCATTGCTCGTCGCATAGAAACGCCCCGTATTCAGCGTCGCGATATCTTCGACGCCGAGTTTGTAGAAATCGGCAACGTCGCGCACAAGGCCCGCTTCGAGCATTTTGTCGACGAGCTCTTCCCCCAGCCCGTCGATGTCCATGCACCCGCGGCTCACCCAATGCAAAAGGCGCTCTTTGGTCTGCGCGGGGCAATCCATGGAAACGCAGCGATAGGCCACTTCTCCTTCGTCGCGCACTACGGGGCTGCCGCATGCGGGGCAATGTGCGGGCATGTGCCATTCCTTCGAACCCTCGGGGCGCTCGCTGAGCACGGGCCCTACGACTTCGGGAATCACGTCGCCCGCCTTATGCACCACGATGGTGTCGCCGACGCGCACGTTTTTGCGGCGAATCTCATCGATATTGTGGAGCGTTGCGCGGGCGATGGTCGACCCCGCAACGCTTACCGGGTCGAATTCCGCCACAGGGGTCAGCACGCCGGTGCGCCCTACCTGAATCCGGATTTCGCGCAGCACCGTTCGCTTTTCTTCGGGCGGGAATTTGAACGCGATCGCCCAGCGCGGCGCGCGCGCGGTAAAGCCCAGGTCGTTTTGCTGATCGAAAGAATCCACCTTCACGACCACGCCGTCGATGTCATAG
The DNA here is from genome assembly GCA_963635715.1 of Subdoligranulum sp. CAG:314. Classification (GTDB taxonomy): domain Bacteria; phylum Actinomycetota; class Coriobacteriia; order Coriobacteriales; family Eggerthellaceae; genus Slackia. Next base: position 41,094 of record CAVHFS010000014.1, read on the forward strand.
TTCAGCTCGCCGCGCCGTTCGAGCGCCTTTTCGCAGAACTCGTGCACTTCGGCGGGCGTCGTGCACCGCGCGGCCTCGGGATTCACCGAGAATCCCGCCTCTTTCAGCCAGTCGAGGAACTCGCGCTGCGATCTCACATGCAAAGGCGCGGTGTCGGCGGCGGCGTAAAGGAACGTGGCCAAATCGCGCGAGGCGGTGACCTTCGGGTCTTTCTGGCGAAGGCTTCCGGCGGCGGCGTTGCGGGGGTTGGCGAAGGGGTCGCGGCCCTGCGCGTCGGCCTCTTCGTTGAGGCGGGCGAAGCTGTTTTTCGGCATGTAGACTTCGCCGCGTATCTCGATGCGGTCGCTGCGGTTAGCGCCCATATGCGCAAGTCCCGCCTCTGATAGATGCATGGGCACGTCGCGAATGGTGCGCACGTTGAGCGACACGTCTTCGCCCGTGGCCCCGTCGCCGCGCGTTGCCGCCCGAACGAAAGCGCCGTTTTCGTAGGTGAGGGCCACGCCGAGCCCATCGATTTTCAGTTCGCAGGTGTAGGCGGCGGCTCCGGCCCCGAGGGATTCCTCGGTGCGGGCGAGCCATTCGTCGAGCTCGGCCAAATCCATGGCGTCGTCCATGGAATACATGCGCGCCATATGCTCAACGGGAGCGAACTGCTCGCCCACGTAGCCGCCCACGCGCTGGGTATAGGAGTCGGGTGTCACCAAATCGGGGAACTTCGACTCGATACGCTGAAGCTTCACGAGCAGCGCGTCAAAGGCCGCGTCGGTGATTTCGGGGGCATCGAGCATGTAGTATCGGTAGGCATGGTAATCGAGCAGGTGACGCAGTTCGGCCGCTCGAGCTGCGGCGGCGGCATGTTCGGACGTTTCGGCATTGCTGCCTGCGGCTTCGCTCGCATTCGTCTGCGCGTCGTCTCCGAAAAGGCTTGCTTGTTCCATGCCCGTCTCCCTCGGCCTCGGTTTCAAACGGCTTTCAGGGTACCACCAATGGCGCGAATGCCGTCGTGCCGAGTTGCGGGCGATAGAATTCGCGCATCGTTTTTCGACGGCTCCTTTAATTGTCGCTGAAAGGGCCTTTTCGAACTCGCTTCGGGCGATTTATGTTTAAATGGATACGTTGTTGTTATCGATCGGGGCTGCGTTGCCTCGTTTTCGAGAAAGGAGTTGGCATGTCTGGTTCTCAGAAGGCCATCAAGGTTTTTTCGATTATTGCCATCATAGGGGGCGTTCTCGCCGCCCTCCTCGCTGTGCTGATGTTTGTTGGCATGGGCGTCGTTGCGGGCGAGACGGTGAATTTCGATGGAACCCAGGTCGACGAATCGTTCATCGCTGCCGTTGCGGGCTTCATGTTCCTTATTTGCGCCGTGGAGTATCTGGTTGCGGGCATTTTCGGCGTGCGCGGAGCGAATAATCCCCAAAAGATCGGCCCGTTCTACGTCATCTGCTGGATTATCGTCGTGCTGCAGGTCCTTGCCCTTGTGGTCGATGTCGTGAGCGGCGGAAACGATATGGCTGTCACCGTTGTCGAGCACATCGTTGAGCTTATCATCCCCGTCATCTTGCTTGTGCTTGCCAACAAGGTGAAAAAGCAGGCATAGGAATTCGCCAAAGGCGTTTTCGCCCGAAGCTGCAAAAGGCCGCCTCTCAGCGGCCTTTTTTATCTGGTGAAACGCTGATACGGCGGATTCGGAGCAACGATTTTCCGAGCTTTTCGAAAGCGGCGCTATACTGTTTTGAGGATATGAATATGCGGCATGCGGTTTCGCGAATCGGCGACGAGGGCGTGCGCGATGGGAAGGGTTTCAAGGATGCAAGATAGGCTCAGCACATATGACGAAAAGGTCCTTCGCCGGCTTATCCAGCTTGAAACCGCGCGCAGGCAGGAAAGCCGACAGGGGCCGCTCGCCTTCATCAAGCGCGACACGCAGGCGGGTGCCGCCATGCGCCGCCTCGACCAGATGGGCATGATCGGCGCCATCTACAAAGAAGGCAACCCCTATGTGGTTGAAGTGCTGGCCAAGGGCTATTCGTACGTGGGCTTTATCGACTCCGAGCGCGCAGAGATCCAGCGCGTGGAGCGTCATCGCCAGGAAGACCGCCATCACGATTGGCTGGTGAGCGTCTTCACCGTCGCCGTCGCTATGGTCGGCGTGATTGCCGGTTTCCTCATCGGGCATTTCGTATAAAGCGGGTTAGCCGTGGGTCGGAGGGCTGGTCTTCGGCTTGTGAGCGCGTGTGGGCCAAAGGGGCCGACCCCTTTGGCCCGTTTCTTTGGCTATGCGAACAGGTCGAATAGCACTTTCACGAAGAGCAGCGCCAGAACCACCATCATCACAGGGCGCACGACTTTCGCGCCGTTCTTCATCACCATGCCCGAACCGAGATAGCTTCCGGCGATGGCGAACACCGAGGCGATAAGCCCGAGTTCCCAATATACGCAGCCGCTTGCGGCGAATGTCGCGAGCGAGGCGATATTGCTTGCGAGATTCGCGCACTTCACCTCGCCGTTCGCTTCGCGCACGGGCAATTTCGCCGCTGCCGTGAAGGCGATGAGCATGAACGTTCCCGTTCCTGGCCCATAAAAGCCGTCGTACATGCCGATGAAAAACGATGCGACGGCAATGATGACGATTTGCCGTTTGGTGGAAATCTCGCAGTTGTCGGGCACCTCGAGCGTACGTTTGCGTAGTACGAAAAACCCAACGATGGGAAGCGCGAACACCATAATCGTTTGAATGACGCTCTCGGGTGTGATAAGGGCAATGTTCGTGCCGATGGCGGAACCGGCCAGCGCAAACGCAATGGCGGGTATGGCAAGCTTTACCTGAACGAGGCCGGCCCGTACGAAACGCCCCGTGGCGATAAGCGTGCCGATGGCCCCCGATACCTTGTTCGTCCCGAGCGCGATATGCGCGGGCAGCCCGGCGACCAGATAGGCGGTAAGCGAGATAAGCCCCCCGCCGCCCGCGATGGCGTCAACGAACATCGCCAAAAACACGAGGGGGCACACAATGAGCAGCGTTATGGGGTCCATGGATTCCTTACCGTATCTTTTCGCTTGCAATGGGCCTGAAACCCACGGCATTATAATCCAGCTTTGAGGGAAGCTGATGGCCGCTCGGGCAAAGGACATGCGCTGCGCGAGACGGCTATCTTTCGAGAAAGAGGGCTTCTTATGGGAAACGAGAATTACAAGAAGCTGGGAATAATCGGCGGGTTGGGGCCGGCCGCCACGGCAACGCTGTTTTCGCGCGTAATCGACCTCACCGAGGCGGCAAGCGACCAAGACCATCTGGACATCACCATTCTGAATCGGCCGCAAACGCCCGATCGCACGGCATATATTCTGGGGAAAAGCGACCAGTCGTATTTGCCTCCTTTGCACGAGGCCGCTCTTGAGCTTGAGAGTTTGGGTTGCGAAGTGCTGGCCACCGCGTGTGTGACCGGCCATTATCGCAGCGAGGAATGGACGGCGGGCCTGAAAGCAGCGCACTTGGTGCATATGCCGCGAGAAACGGCGCGCTACCTGGCGTTGGCGGGCAAACGCCGCGTGGGCATTATGGCCACCGACGGCACAGGCCACGCGCATGTGCTGCAAGACGCGCTCGAGGCGGAAGGGCTCGAGGCCGTGCTGCCCGATGCGGAAAACCAGGCCAAAGTCATGAGCATCATCTACGATGACGTGAAGCGTGGCAGGCCGGCGAATATGCGCGCATTCGACGAGGTGAGCGCCTATTTGCGCGAGCAAGGCTGCGACAGCGTGGTGCTTGGATGCACCGAGCTTTCGGTCATCAACGCGCCCGCCAAATCGCACGGCATGGTGGTGGTCGATGCCATGGAGGTGCTCGCCGTTCGCAGCGTGCAGGAATGCGGCGCCACGGTGAAATGGGACCACACGGCGCTTAACGACGTGTACGGAGAATAGTGCGGCGAACCTGCGCCGTTTTGGCGTTCGAGCAATGCGGGCGCCAGCGAAAGGATATGTGTGGAATCGGAATCTATCTGGCTCGATGGCAAATTGGTGACGGCGGAGGAAGCGGCGCTGCCCCTTTCGTGTGCCGCGGTTTTGAACGGCGCGGCCGTATTCGAAGAGGCGCGCTGCTACAAAGGCCCTAAGGGAAGCTTCGTTTTTCGCCTGAACGACCACGTGAAGCAATTCGAACGTTCGGCGATGATCGCGTTCGCTGCGCCTCTTCCTTATTCCGCGGACAAGCTTGCGCGTGCGGCGCTGAAGACGGCGAAGGCGTGCGAGCTCGAGGAGGGGTTCGTTCGCTTCGTCGCCTATTGCGATGAAGCGGCCTCGTTCGATGGCTTGGGCTCCGAAAGCGTGCACGTGCGCGTTGCGATTTCATGCTTGCGTTTGCTCAGCGGTGAACCGCAGGGGGAGCGCCGCTGCGAGATGGCGACGGCGGGCGTCTCTTCGTGGCGCTCGATTTCGGCGAACGCTTTGCCGCCGCAGGCGGAGTCCGCCTCGGTTCGCGCGAACGCCGTGTTCGCCGCGCGCGAAGCCTGGCGGTGCGGCTTCGATGAGCCTATCGTGCTCACTGAAGCGGGTGATGTGTGCTCGGGGGCGCGAAAGGCAATCTTCGCCATGCGCGACGGCGTGCTCTCAACGCCCCCGATAGCGTGCGGCGTGCGCGAATCGGTTGAGCGCGACACAATCATCAATTTCGCCATGGACCTGGAGATTCCCATCGTCGAGGAGCGCATGGCGCGCGCCGAGCTCTATATCGCCGATGAGTTGTTCTTAAGCGATGCGCTTTTCGGCATACGCCCCATTTCCGCAGTTGACGGCTGCGAGATTGGCTCCGTCGGCAAGGCGGGCCCGAAGGTGGGCCCTGTAGCGAAGGCGCTCTGGGAGCGTTTCGGCAAAATGATCGATGGCAAGCTCGACGAGTACGCGGCGTGGGCTTTCCCGCTCGAATAGAGCGAGCCGGCCAATCCACAGCGACGAAAGGAAACCCCCATGGCATTCGAAACATCACCGACGCATATCTTCGATCTGCACTGCGATACACTCGATAGGCTGGCCTTGAGCGATTGCTTTCCCGAGGCAGGCTTTTCCGCGCGCGATGGCGAACGCATGAGCTCGCTGGCCGAAAACGATTGCCATATCGATCTTGCGCGTATGGCGAAGGCTCGTTATGCCTGGTGCCAGTGCTTCGCCGCCTTCATTCCCGACCATATGCCGCCGAGCTGGGGTTGGCAGGTTTTCTGCACGGTTCGCGATTATTTCCAATCGCAGCTCGCCGAGCATGCAGCCCTCGTTGAGCAGGTGCGCGATGCGCGCGAAATCGACGGCATCGTGGCTTCGGGCAAATGCGCCGCTCTGTTCACGGTTGAGGGAGGCTCGTTTATCGAGGGCACGCTTGACCGCCTCGTCGCGGCCGACGAGGCCGGCGTGAAGATGCTCACGCTCACCTGGAATGGGAAAAACGCCATTGCCTCGGGAAATCAGACGGGCGACGGCCTTACGGAGTTCGGTGCTCGCGTTGTGGCCGAGATGGAGCGCCGCCATATGGTGGTAGATGTTTCGCATCTCAACGATCGCAGCTTTTGGGATGTGCTCAAGGCGAGCGAGCGCCCCTTCGCCGCGTCGCATTCCAACGCCCGCGCCGTATGCGGGCATCCGCGCAATTTGACCGACGACATGTTTCGCGCGCTGGCGGAGCGCGGCGGTATCGCTGGACTGAATTTCTGCCGGGAGTTTTTGCGCGACGACGGTGCCGACCCGACGCGCGATGACGTTTTGCGCCATGTGGACCACTTCCTGAACCTGGGCGGCGAGCGAGCGCTGGCGCTCGGAAGCGATTACGATGGCTGCGACGTGCCGAGTTGGCTTGCGCCGGCCGAAAACGTGGGGAATTTGCATACGCTTTTCTCCAAGGAGTTCGGCGAAGATATCGCCCATGCCATCTGCTTTGGAAACGCGGCAGCGTTCTTCGAGCGAAACGAGGAAATCGACTAGATGATTCCTTTATCTCAGCGATTTTGCTTCGCTCGGGCATAGTGTCATGCCGCGCCACTTGGTGTTGCCTTCGGCCAGGTCGTTGAGCATTTCGGTGTTCGCTCCGTAGCCGTCCTTGCAGATGATGGCGCCCTTGTTGGCGTTAATCTGGATGCTTTTGCCGTCGGCGTCGGTGGCGATAACGCCAGTCACTTTGCCCGACTCATCCTGAATAAGCTGCTGAGCAGGGGTGTTGAGGCGAATTTCGCCGCCGTTGCCATGGTCGCGGCATTTCGTTATGCGGCTCTTCGGGAAACTGCACCGTGCGTGCGCGGTAATTGCTTCATTGATGTAGCATGATGCGGTCAATGCGACCCAAGGGGGATATATGCGCGAATGCGATGTTGCCATTATCGGCGCAGGCGTGGCCGGTTGTGCCGCGGCTCGCGAGTGTGCGCGATTCTCGATGAAAACGGCGGTGTTCGAGGCGGGCCTCGACGTGGCCGACGGCGCCACGCGCGCGAACAGCGGCATCGTGCATGCCGGCTACGATCCGAAGCCTGGCACTCGCAAGGCTCGCTACAACGTCGCCGGCGCGAAGCTCTACCCGCGCTGGGCAAGTGAGCTCGGATTTCCCTATGAGCAGAATGGTTCGATCGTGCTCGCGTTTGACGAAGACGAGATGGCGGCGGTACGCGATCTCCTCAATCGCGGGCAGCAAAACGGCGTATGCGGTCTGCGCGTGATAGGCGAGGCCGAGTTGCGCGAACTCGAACCCAACGTCTCGCCTGCGGCAATCGGCGCGTTGCTTGTTCCGACGGGCGGCATCTGCGACCCGTACGCGGTGGCGTTTCGCGCGGCGGAGAACGCGGCGAGAAACGGCGTCGAATTCAATTTCGAAAGCCGCGTGACGGGAATAGAGCGAGCCGAAGGCGACGGCTACGTGCTGCATATCGAAGGTAGCAAGGGCGCACTCGCCGAAGATGTGCATGCCCGCGTGGTTGTTAACGCGGCTGGCGTCCACGCTGACGAGATCCATGACATGGTGGCCCCGCATGCGTTCTCGATAACGCCTCGGCGCGGCGAATATAACCTGATGGATACCGATATGGGCGGCCTGTTCGTGCATACGATGTTTCAGGCCCCCACGAAGCTGGGCAAAGGTGTGCTCGTAACCCCCACGGTGCATGGCAATCTGCTCGTGGGACCGAACGCGGTTGCCCAATCGGATAAAGACGCCACGGCCACTACGGCTGAAGGCTTGGCCGAGATAACCGAGGCGGCCAAAAAGACCTACCCGCAGCTTTCTATGCGCGGGCGCATCACGACGTTCGCGGGCGTGCGCGCTACGGGCGATACGGGCGATTTCGAAATCGGCGAAGTGCCTCAGGCGCCGGGCTTTTTCGACATCGCGTGCTTCGAATCGCCGGGGCTCACCTCGGCGCCCGCCGTTGCGGTCGATATCGCGCAGCGCGTCGCCGAGAAACTCGGCGCTTCCGCGAACGAGCAGTTCGACCCCGTGTTGGACTTGCCGCCGCTCTTCAAAGTCATGGACGATTCGGCTCGACGTGCCGCCATCGAGGAAAACCGCGCCGCCGGTCATATGCTGTGCCGCTGCTGCGAAGTGACCGAAGCCGATGTGCGTGCGGCGCTGCATACGAAGCTTCCCCTGCTGTGCCTCGATGCACTGAAGTGGCGCACAGGCGCCATGATGGGGCGTTGCCATGGCGGCTTCTGCACGCCCGAGCTCGTGAAGGTCATCGCGAGCGAGACGGGAGTGGCTCCCGATGCTCTGCCGAAGCGTTTCGCGGGCTCGCATGTGGTTGCCGAATCCCCCGAGCGTTACGCGGAGCTGTCGGCTGCCGAAGCCGCCCAAGCGTCCCAAGGGTCGGAATGTGCCTGTTCAGACGCGTATGACGTTGCCGTAATCGGCGGCGGTGCGGCGGGCATCGCGGCCGCGGCGTCGGCCGCACGCAAAGGCGCCCGCGTGGTGCTCGTCGACCGCGAGGGCCAGCAGGGCGGCATTTTGAAACAGTGCATCCATAACGGTTTCGGCCTGCATCGCTTCGGCGAAGAGCTCACGGGCCCCGAATACGCTTCGCGCGAGTTCGCGATTCTCGAAGGTCTTTCCGTCGACGTCGTGCGCGACGCGAGTGTGCTTCGCATCGAAAACGGCGGCGAAGGCGCCCGCGATATCGCGATTGAGGTCGTTTCCCCTGTGGGCGAGCGCGTTATTTCGGCGGGTGCGGCGGTGCTTGCCACGGGCTCTCGCGAACGCGGAGCGGGGGCGCTCGGCACGCCTGGCACGCGCCCGTCGGGCGTGTTCTCGGCCGGTTCTGCCCAAAACTTCATGAATCTGCAGGGCTGCGCCCCTGGGCGCGAGGTCGTCATTTTAGGGTCGGGCGACATCGGGCTCATTATGGCTCGGCGCCTCACGTTCGCCGGCGCGCATGTGGTGGGCGTGTTCGAAATCAACCCCACGCCGAGCGGCTTGCGCCGCAATATCGTGCAGTGCCTCGACGATTTCGGCATTCCCCTGCATACGTCGACTACGGTCGTCGGCATCGAGGGCGAAAGCAAGCTCGAAGCCGTCGTGGTGAGCGAGGTGAACGAGCACTACGAGCCCATTGCCGGAACCGAGCGACGCATCGCCTGCGATACGCTGCTGCTCTCGGTGGGCCTCATTCCGGAAAACGCGCTCGCCGAAGCGATGGGCATCGAGTTCGACGCGATGACGGGGGGCGCCGTCGTCGACGAGCGCTTCGAAACGAGCGCTTCAGGCGTATTTGCCTGCGGAAATGCCCTGCATATCCACGATTTGGTCGATTTCGTTTCCGACGAGGGCGACCATGCGGGCGCGGCGGCCGCCGAGCGCGCGCTTGCTCGCGCAGGCGCGGCAAGCGCAAAGCAAGCGGAACGTTCGTCGCGCGAAGGCTGCGCCCCCACAACGGCGGGCGACGGCGTGCGCTATATCGTTCCGCAGTTCGTGCGCCCCTCTGCCGAGCGCGTGACGCTGCGCTTTCGCACGTCGGCGTCGTTCGAGAATGCATTCATCATCATCGAGAAGCGTACTTCGTCGGGAGTCGTTGAGCTCGTGAAGCGTCGTCGCGTGCTTGTGGCGGTGCCTGCGGAGATGCAGAGCGTCGAATTGCTCGGCGATGCGCTTTCCGATGCGACGGAAGTCATCGTGCGCATCGAGCCCCAGAACCTTGAAGGAAAGGCGGCGAGCCATGGCGAATAAGAACGTGCAGAACCAGCCGCCGCGCTGGCAGGGCGTTTCCCAGCATCGCGAAAACGGCCCATTGCAGACGGGCGCGCCTGCGCGCTCGTTCGAGGAAACCTACACCTGCATTTGCTGCCCGCTCGGCTGCCAGCTTACCGCCATGCTCACGCAAGGGCCTGCGGGGCTCGATGTGACGGGCGTGGTCGGCTATACCTGCCGCCGCGGCAAAGACTACGCGCGCCAAGAGGCGACGCATCCCGTGCGCATGGTCACCGTGGCCGTGCCCGTGGAAGATCGCCTGCGGCCTGTGAGCGCGAAAACGGCCCAGCCTATTGCGAAAGACCGCATGCGCGCCGTTCTTGACGAAATTGGAGATCTGGCCCTTCATCCGCCCGTGCGCGAAGGCGACGTGCTTATCGAAAACGTCGCGGGAACGGGCGTCGTGCTGGTGGCAACGAAGACCGTGGAATAAGGGATTCGCGCGAAGCCCCGAATCTTTCTCGCTAAAGGGCAAGGCTACTTTCTCGTGGAGGCGTTCTCTGCCATGCTCTTCGGCAGATCCATGAGCTCTTGCTGGGAGTGAACGCCGCATTTCGCGAAGATGTTGCGCGCATGGGCATGCACGGTATTCAGCGAGATGATGAGCTCATCTCGAATATAGGGGCGGCTGCGACCTGCTAAGAGCAGCGCGCAAATCTCGGTTTCGCGCTCGGTGAGGCCGTATTCTCGTTGAAGCGCGCGTGCTTGCGATTCGAACATTTCGGAAAGCGACGGTTGCGTGGGCGCTGTGCCTTCTGCGATTGCCTGGCTCCGTTTGCCTTGCGATTGACCTGCAAGAACACCTTCGCTGTCGGTGCTGCTTAGGGTGCCGTTGAGCAATTCGCCACTCGGTCGGGCACCGTCATCGCAGGCACCCGAGCTTTCGCTGCCTTCTTCTTTCGCCAAAAACAACGGATTTTTCGCGCGCCCCGCCGAAAACCAATCGGGATTGAACCCGAATACCATGGCCGCGAGTACGGCGATGCCAGTAACGAGCACGGCTGTTCCTGCGAGCGATTCCTCGTTCCCGGCGGCGGGAAGCGAGAGCGCCAGGCCCAGGAAAATCCCCAAGCCCTCGGCGATTGCGAAGCCGGCCATAGCAACAATGGGGTTGAATCCCGCGCGGCATACATGCTTCGGCGTAACTACCCAGATGGTGAACTGCGTGCCGAACATTGCCAGGAAATTCGCCGCATACGCAACGATTCTGTAATCGTAGTAATCGCTTGGCCCCAACGCGAAAATGCCGCAGCCGAGCACCATGAGCGGCGCGCTCCAGCGATACATAAGCGAATAGTTCAGGAATCGTATGTGGCGCAGGCAGAGCAGAAACATACCAACGGCCACTACGGCTGCGCACGAAAACGGCACCAGATAGTGCATAAACCGGTCGCCCACCACATTGGGCGACGAGATAACGCGAAACGATGAGAACTGAATCCAGAACAAACAGTGCATGGTGAGCAGCGGCGCCATGCTCTTTAGCTGCGGCGCGATGTGGCCTGCGGCGGATTTTCGAACGCTGCAGGCGCATTGCTCAACAAATGGGCATGTCGATATGTCGGCGCGGCGAAGGGCGAGTGCCATGCTTCCCGCGGGCATGAGCATGCACATGCCAACGAAGAGCGGGCCTTTGATAGAAAGCAGCACGAAGTATATTGCGAATGCGAGAACGAATGCTGCGGGTACGGTCGCTTCAAGGCGCGATACCTTAAAACCGCTCAACCGTCGGCACCAAATTGTGGCCATAACGGTGAGCCCCGCGCCAGCCAGAAGCCCTCCCGCGGTCGAAAGGGAGGCATCCCATGGGTCGCGAAGGAAACCCAGCCATATGAGCAGCGAACCAACGCTGCCCAATGAGGCCCCGGCAACGCTCGAGGCTTTGCGGCTGATGAGGAAGACCGCGCGGCGAAACACGATAAGGGCTACGGCGCATATCGCCATGCCGATTCCCGCGTAGACCCATACGCGTTCGGAACTTCGTAAGACGCTGATTTTCGCGATAAGCCCGCATGAGAAAAACGAGCAATACATCCAGGCGAGCAGCAGCCCAAGCCCCAGGGCCTCGCGCCAGTTTCGCTTCGATTCCTCCATGAGCGCATCCCCCTTGCGCAATTATTCACTACCCCGTGTCGTAAGTGTAATTCACGTCTCGCAAAGGCGCTCCACTTACTTTTTCAAAAGCGACTCAGAAATAAAAATAGTCACATCATGACTAGGCGCGAACTGGGGTTTTGCGACGATGCGTGAAATCTAGCCATGTCGTTACGATGCGCGTTCGCCCCTAAGGGGCGCAAGCTCAAAGCAGGTTTTATCGGGCTATTCACAACAAAAGGAGGGGGAAGATGAAACCGATCAATCTCGATCGACGCGCGTTCGTCAAGGCGAGTGCCGCTTTGGGTGCGCTGTCGATTGCGGGTGCCGGCATGGCGACGAAACCCGAAGCGTTCGCCGATGCGGCCGAGTATCCAGAGCAGCGCCATGGCCAGCCGGTGGAGGCTACCATCGATGCCAAAACGGGCGAAGTCAGCGTCAACGAAGACGTCGTGGTTCGCTACAGCGCGTGCTTGGGCTGCTACAGCTCTTGCGGCAATCGGGTGAAACTCGATCGCGCTACGGGGCGCTTGCTTTCCGTGGGAGGCAATCCGTACAACCCGTCGTGCGCGTTTCCGTACTTGAACTTCGACGAGCCGCTCGAAAAGGCATACAAGTCCATGAGCTTCGCCAATGGCGAAGGCAACCTGTCGCGTGGCACGGTATGCGGCCGAGGCCAGGGCACGCAGGGTACCTACAACCAGCCGGACCGCATCACGGTTCCTTTGAAGCGAGCGGGCAAGCGCGGCGAAGGTAAGTGGAAAACCATCAGTTGGGAGCAGCTTATTAAGGAAGTGGTCGAAGGCGGCAAACTGTTCGCTGACGCCGGCGACGACCGAGAAATCGAAGGCTTCAAAGCGCTCCACGATACGAAAACTCCCATGAACGCCGATTATCCCAGCTTGGGGCCCGTGTCCAACCAATTCGTGATGCTCGGCGGCCGTGGCGATGGGCGCACCATCATCGGTACGCGCTTCGTCAATTGCTTCGGCTCCATAAACCAGTACGGTCATGCCGCCACTTGAGGCGGCTCCCAGGTCAACCGTGCGTTGACAGAATCTGCGACCCGCAATACCCAGCCCGACCTCGAAGAGGGCGAATACGTCCTATGGATGGGCACCTTCCCGGGCGCTACGGGCAAAAGCTTCCAAGGCATCGCGAAGCGAACCGTCGAGTTGCTCAAGTCGGGCAAAGCGAAAATGGACGTGCTCGACCCTGTGCTGGGCAGCGGGTGCGTAACTCCCACCCTCCCCAATATCCATTGGGTGCCTACGAAAGCGGCCACGAGCTCAGCGTTCTCGCTCGCCGTTATTCAGTATGTGCTCGAAGAGGGGCTGAGCGATCCCGAGATTCTCGAGTTCGCGAACTACAAGGCGGCGGTTGCCGGCGGCTATGCCAGCTACACCAACGCAACCCATTTGGTGATCGTCGACCCCAAGCACAAGAATTACCGCAAGCTCATGCGCGCGGCCGATGCCGGCCTCGAAGAGCCCGAGCCCGACCCCAAGGCGACCACGACGCCGACCTATTACGTGGTTATAGACAAAGAGACCGGCGAGCCCACCATTAATACAGCGGCCACCCACGGCACGCTTGAGTTTGAGGGCGAGGTCAACGGCGTTAAGGTACGCTCGGGCTGGATGTTTTTGAAGGAAAACGCCTACGAGCACACGATCGAGGAATACTCGGAGATCTGCGGCGTGCCCGTTGACGAAATCAAGCGCATCGCCGTCGAATTTTTCAGCCACGGCACGAAGTCTTCGGCTCGCGGCCTGGGCGGAACTGCGGTCGCCAACGGCACCGACGCCACCTTCGCGTTCCGCGTGCTCAATGCGATGGTCGGCTCCAACCAAATGACGGGCGGCTGCAATATATACCGCGTAGGCGCCAAAACCACGGCCGACGGCGCACGCTACAAGCTGTCGACGATCGCGAATAAGCCATCCGTTTCCGCGAAAAACGCGGCGTATATCTGCCGTACGGGCAAGGCGTGGGCGGCAACCGACGAATACAAAGCACGCGTTGCGGCAGGCGAGAAGGACCCCACGCCGAAACTGCCCTGGTTCGCCGGCTCGCAAACCTCCGACAACCAGGCGCTCATGTCTATCGTGAATCAGTACCCCTATCAGGCGAAAATTCTGTTTTCGTGGATGAACAACTGTATTCAGGCGACGCCTGGCGCGCTGCGCGATGAGGTCATCGAGCGTCTGTGCGACCCCGACGTCGTTCCGCTGCATATCGCGTGCGACGTGTTCATGGGCGAGCATGCCACGTTCGCCGACTACATCGTGCCCGACACGACCCCGTTCGAAAGCTTCGGCGTTGTGACCAACGAGGGTTATTGGCGTGGCAAGGGCAACTCGGTTCGTTGGCGTGTCAAAGAGCCCGAGAGCATGAAGCTTTCCGATGGTCGCTATGCGAGCTTTGAGGCGTTCATCTGCGATGTTGCCAAAGAGCTGGACCTCCCTGGCTTCGGCGACGAGGCAATCGAAGACGTCGATGGCAAGAAATGGCCGCTCAACGACGCGTGCGACTACTTCCTGAAGGCCGTGGCGAATCTCGCCTATGAGGGCACTCCTGTGGGCGATGTCTCCGATGAGGACAAGAGGCTTCAGGCGCTCGATGGGCTGCCTGCCGAATGGGAGCAGGCCGTTTCCGCCGAGGAGTGGCCCAAGGTGCTCAACGTGCTTTCGCGCGGAGGCCGCTTCTGGCCGATCGAAACCAGCCAGAAAGACGGCAAAAGCGCATTCGCCGCGGAATATCTCGCCTATATCTACAGCGAGGCGAAGGGTGCCCAAAAGAACAACTTCACGGGAGAATACCCCGATGGGTCCATGCGTTGGGTGCCCGAAGATTTCTGCGACCGAACGCCGATTTCCGATACGTATGACGCCGAGGAATTCCCATTCCGTTCGGTGAACTACAAGCCGCGTTTCCGCTCTATCTCCATGCAGGCGAACAATCCCATCATGCGCGATCTGTGCGCGTCGAACTACCTGGAGATCAACGTGGAAGACGCTGTCGAACTGGGAATTCGCGATGGCGACCAGGTGCGTATCACCAGCCCTGCGGGGGACGCGATGCAAGGCGAAGCTATGGTGCGCGCGGGCATCGCCAAAGGCACATTCGGCGTGGCTTACGGCTATGGCCACTACTCCTATGGCGCGAAAGCCTACAGCATCGACGACTCGAATATCGAAGGCAGCGCCGCCGTTGGCGCGGGCGTGCATCTGCAAACCATGCTCGACCCGAAACTCGGCGATGGCGTGATTTACCCGCTCGTCGACCATGACGCGAATTCGCCCGGCCGTTCTGGCGGCATGTACAAGATCGAGAAGGCCTAAGGGGGGTGTCTGAGCAATGAGCGAAGAGAAACGATACGGCATGCTCATCGATTTGTCGGCATGCATCGGCTGCAACGCGTGCGCCGTTGCCTGCAAACAGGAAAACGACGTGCCGCTGGGAAACTTCAACACATGGGTCGAAAGCTGGGACGTAACGGTCGACGGCCGCACGTACCGCGCGAACATGCCCAAGCTGTGCAACCACTGCGAAGACGCTCCGTGCGTGAAGGTGTGCCCCACGGGCGCGAGCTTCAAAACCGAAGAGGGCGTGGTGCTCGTCGACGCCGACAAGTGCATCGGCTGCAAGTATTGCATGGCGGCATGCCCGTACCAGGTGCGCTGGGTGAACGACGCAGGCGAGGTTGATAAGTGCACGTTCTGCTATCACCGCACGTCAAACGGGCTTTTGCCAGCGTGTGTGAGCACGTGCGTCACGCGCGCCCGCTATTTCGGCGACCTGAACGATCCCGAGAGCGACATTTCGAAGAAGATCGCCGAGCTGGGAAGCGAAGGCCTCTATCCCGATTTGGGCTTGAACCCGTCGGTCACGTACGTGGGCCTTTCCGAAACGCTCGACGCGCCGGTTTCGTCGGCAATCCACCGCGGCGGAAACGTCGCGAAGAAATACGAGGGGAGGTAGCCATGGTATGGGATTGGATTATTGCGGCCTACCTGTTTTTGGCCGGTATGGGCGCAGGCGCGTTCGTGCTCTCTTCCATTGTCGGTTGGCGCCGTCCGGGTGATTTCAAGGTAAAGCTCGCGGGTCTTATCATCGCGCTCGTCGCGGTGGGCGGGGGCACGCTGCTGCTTATGGTGGATGCCCGCGCGGGCTTGGCGAACCCGCTGCGGTTTTTCGGACTGCTCTCCAATACGAGCTCCATCATGATGTGGGGCGTGGTGCTGCTGTCGGCGTTTCTCCTCGTTGATTTCGTGGCCATTGTTCTTGAGTGGCGCATGAAGAAGACCCCGAAGGCGCTCGATGTGGTTGGCATGGCGTTCTCGCTTGGTGTGGCCGGCTACACCGGCGCGCTGCTCGGCGATGCCCATTTGGCATTCCCCTTGTGGAATCCCGTCATTTTGCCAGTGCTGTTCGTGGTGTCGGCGGCTTCGGCGGGCTTTGCCGTGGTGGTGCTCGCCGCGCACATCATGAAAGCCCCAGAGCTCGACGCCATGCATTTCGCGCACATCACTGGTTTGGCATTTCCCCTGGTAGAAGCCGCTCTTATCGTTGCTTTGCTGTGTTCGACCTGTTCAGTCACGGGTTCTGCTGCCAGCGCGGCAGCGACGTCGGTGGCAAATCTCACAACGGGCGCGTATGCCGTCGCCTTCTGGATCGGATTGGTATGCGTCGGCCTTGCCGTGCCGTTCGCCCTTGAGCTTGCCATGCGCGTGAAACCTGGGCTCAACCAGCGCGTTGTCTCTTGCGTCGCCGAATGCTGCGTGCTGGTCGGTGGCTTCATGCTTCGCTATCTCGTGATTATGGCGGCGTTGCCCACGGCGATGTTGCTTTAATCGGTCAGGCCGGGTGTGGCGCGCCAGCCTCGCCCGGCATTGCCTCCCCTCGGCCGTATCCAGCATGCGGCCGATCCTTTCCGTGCCGGCGGCCGTTTCCCCATTTTTGGCCGTCGGCTTCTTCTGAGGAGACGTTTTATGCAAGTTTCTGAATGCGTCCAGATTCGTGCCGAGGCGAATGCCGCGAGCAACGTGTATGCGGCGCTCGCGGCTGCGTTCGCGAGCGAGCCGTGTGCCGAAGCGGTAGAGGGCATTGCGGCCGTGGCGGGCGTTCTCGGTGTACCTTGGGCCGAAGAGGTGTGCATCGATTCGCTGCGAGATCGCTATGTCGAGCTTTTCATCGTGCCAAGGAGCGCTTGCTATGTGCCGTTGAGCGAAAACTGCATTCGCGCGGCGGCCGATAGGGGTGAGGTGTTTGCGTTTGGCCAGGTTGACGGCCCGTATCGCGAGCATGCGTCGAAATGCTACGCTGCGGCGGGGTTCGTGCGCCCTGCGGGCATCGCGCATGATGACTCTTTGGCCGCTGAGCTTTCGTTTATGGCATTTCTTGCCGCGGCCCAATTCGAGGCCGAAACCGAGAAGGCTGCGACTTGCGCGCTCGATTGGCAGCATCGCTTTCTCTGCGACCATCTGCTTGCGTGGGTGCGGAAGGCCTCGGAGGCCATTCTTCGCGTTGACGATGGCTACTATGCGCGTGTTGCGATGCTTGTCGCCGCATGGTGCGAGACCGACGCCGAACGCGTGAAGGGCCTAATCGACGTGCGACAATAGCCGCCAAACCTTGCGTCTGGTTACCGATTCGTGCATAAAAACTAAGAAATTCAGCGATTTTGCGAATAGAGGGTTGCAATCAGGGAACTGGTCGCATATCCTCACTGTCACACTCTGATGTGATGGAGTGAGGGAAACCGAACTATCGCCTGCAAGAGCCAACCGAGGAAAGGAGCTGCGCGATGTTTAACGTTATCGAAGCTTCTCTCCGACGCCAAGGCCGACGAAACACGCTGCGACGAGCGCGTGTGTTGTCTGCTGTCCTTGCGGGGTAATTCCCCCATTTGTCGCAAACCATATGGACGCATGACAACACCCGGCTTCGCCGGGTTTTTTGTTGCCCGGGGTCGTCTCGTCGCAGCGAGCTCGCTTCGCCTTTCTGGCGTGAAGCGGAATTCTGGGGAACGCGGCGTGCAGAGGCGTCGCACGACGAACCAACATTGATGGAAAGGGCCGCCGCGAGGGCGGCGGATGAGGAAAGGCATACCAATGGCAGAGAAAGAGAAAGTCGTACTTGCGTACTCCGGCGGATTGGACACTTCGTGCTGTGTGAAGTGGCTGCAGGTCGAGAAAAACCTCGACGTCGTCGCCATCTGCGGAAACGTCGGTCAAGACGAGACCGACCTCGAAACCATCAAGAACAAGGCGCTCGCATGCGGCGCCATCGCCTCCGAGGCGCTCGACATGCGCGAGGAATACGCCGACGAGTACCTGTCCAAGGCGCTCGCCGCCAACGGCTTGTACGAGAACACCTACCCGCTGCTTTCCGCCCTTTCCCGTCCGCTGCTCTCCAAGCATATGGTTGCCGCCGCGCATAAATACGGCGCGAAGTATATTGCCCATGGCTGCACCGGCAAGGGCAACGACCAGGTCCGCTTCGAGACGGCCATCAAGGCGCTCGACCCCAACTTGGAGATTCTCGCTCCCGTGCGCGATTGGGAGCTTCATACCCGCGAAGAGGAAATCGACTGGGCTGCCGAGCACGGCGTTCCGGTGAAGGCCTCCAAGGCTTCGCCGTACTCCATCGACGATAACGTGTGGGGTCGCGCCATCGAGTGCGGAATCCTGGAGGACCCCTGGAACGAGCCCCCGTCGGACATCTGGACCATGTCGGTCGACCCTGAGGTTGCCCCCGATACGCCGGAATATGTGGAAATCGGCTTCAATCAGGGCGTTCCCTGCTCGCTCAATGGCGAGGAGAAGAGCTTCCTTTCCATCATCATGGAGCTCAACGTGCTCGCCGGCAAGCACGGCGTCGGCCGCTTGGACATGGTTGAGAACCGCCTCATCGGCGTGAAGAGCCGCGAGTGCTACGAAGTGCCCGCCGCGCAGGTGCTCATCGCCGCGCACAAGGCGCTCGAAACGCTGTGCCTCGATCGCGAGACCCAGCACTACAAGCTCGGCGTTGAGCAGCAGTGGTCGACCGCCGTGTACTACGGCCAGTGGTTCAGTCCGCTGAAGAACGCTCTCGACGCGTTTTGCGCCGAAACCCAGAAATTCGTCACCGGCAAGATCCGCGTGAAGCTCTTCAAGGGCAGCTGCACGGTCGTGGGCCGTTCGAGCGACTACTCGCTCTACGATTACGGCCTGGCGAGCTACACCTCCGCTGACACGTTCAACCACAAGGCGGCCAAGGGCTTCATCGACCTTTCAGCTCTGCCTTTTGCAGTATGGGCGGAAAAGCAGGGCCACGAGGCGCAAGACCTCTAAGCAACGCTAGAATAGGGGCGTTTCTCGAAACGCGACAGGTGCGGGCTTTCGGGCCCGCACTTTCATTCATGTATGACGTATGGGGCGCGAAGGCCCGTTTGGAAAGAAAGGCAAGCTCATGGCGGCTTTGTGGGGCGGCAGGTTTGAGAAAAGCGTCGGGTCGTTCACCCAGGCGTTCGGCGCATCGTTGCCCGTCGATCGCTCGATGTACTCGCAAGACATCAAGGGCTCGCTCGCCCATGCGCGCATGCTCGCCAAGCAGGGCATTATCTCCAAGGCCGATTTCGACAAAATCGAAGTGGGCCTTATGGAGATAGAGAATCAGATTTCCCAGGGCAAATTCGACTTCGACATCAACGACGAAGACATCCATATGGCCATCGAGAAAACGCTGATCAGCGACATCGGCGTGGCCGGCGCGCGCCTGCATACGGGCCGCAGCCGAAACGACCAGGTGGCAACCGATACGCGCCTGCATGCGAAAGACCTGCTGCGCGAGCTGCTTTTCCAGAACTGCGCGCTGCGCGGCGTGATCTACGCGAAGGCGCGCGACAATTTCGACGTCATCATGCCTGGCTATACCCATTTGCAGCATGCCCAGCCCGTACTGTTCAGCCATCATATGCTGGCCTATTTCTGGATGTTCACGCGCGACTTCAAGCGTCTGATTGCTGCCTACGAGGCCGCCGATGCCAATCCGCTGGGCTCGGCCGCGCTGGCGGGCACCACGTACCCGCTCGATCGCCATATGACGACCGAGCTGCTCGGCTTCGACCATCCCATCCCGAATTCGATGGACGCCGTTTCCGACCGCGATTACCTGCTCGATTTGGAATACGCCTGCAGCGTCTCCATGATGCATCTGTCGCGTTTGTGCGAGGAAATCATCCTATGGTCCACCACTGAATTCGGCTTTGTCACGCTTTCCGACAGCTTCGCTACGGGTTCGTCGATTATGCCGCAGAAGAAAAACCCTGACTTCGCCGAGCTGACGCGCGGCAAGATGGGCCGCGTCGTGGGCGATTTGGTGGGCTTGCTCGTTACCATGAAGTCGCTGCCCCTGGCGTACAACAAAGATTTGCAGGAGTGCAAGGAAGGCGCCATGGATGCCGCGAAAACCCTGCACGACTGCATGGTGTGCATGGAGGGCATGATCAAGACCATGGAGCTGCACGTGCCCGAAATGCGCAGGTCGGCGGGCAAGGGCTTCACCGCCGCCACCGACGTGGCCGATTACTTGGCCAAAAAGGGCATGCCGTTTCGCCAGGCGCACGAGGTCGTGGGTGAGCTGGTACTGTATTGCGAAAAGCACCACAAGGGCTTGGAAGACCTCACGCTTGAGGAATTCAAGCAGGCCAATGAGCTGTTTGAGGAAGACATCGTGAGCGCGCTCGACATGGAGACCATCGTGGCCGCCCGCAAGACGTACGGCGGCACGGGCTACGACGCCGTGAAGGTGCAGATGGGAGAGGCCAAAGAGGCCCTCAACGCCGATAAGGAGAAAATCGGCTACGAAGGCACCGTTCCCGTGTACCAACAGTAGGCGCAAGCTGAATCGACTCGTCTGACGGCGGCCGATTTCGCATTAACGGCACAACGTTTCGAGCGCGCCCAGCGATGCAAGGTCGGCCGCCGCCTTTGTTTTTGCGGGAATCTAGGGAGGCGCGACCGATTCCGCCAGCCTACCGCCCTTGGTGCGATGTGGTGCATTGGGAAACATTTATCGTTGACGGCGAGTTGGTATAAGGGTACAATCTGTATCTGCGCGTTTGCCGCGTCGTGTATGTGGGCCGTTAGCTCAGCTGGTAGAGCAGGGGACTTTTAATCCCAAGGCCGCGGGTTCGA
>CAVHFS010000015.1:0-51661 GCA_963635715.1 Subdoligranulum sp. CAG:314
ACCATCACGGGGACGCTGAATATGGCGGGCTATAGCTACTATCCCGTTGATGTGACGGGCGAGAACGTTACCGTGCAGAACGCGACCATCATGTTCTGCAACAGCAAAATCGAAGCCGAAGAAAACGGCAACAAGGTCACGAGCGACAAGGCCCAGCATATGAACATGCATGCGGGCTTGCTGCGCAATTTCAGCTGCGGCACGAGCGCTGCAACGTATACGGTGAGCGATGTTGCGCTTGCCGGTTCGGTGGGAATGGACGCCGAGGCGAATACGGCTGGCGCGCTTTTGTGCGGCACCATGGTTGGCACACCTGCGAGTTCGGCTATCGCAAAGCTTGACATCACGAATCTCACGCTGGATGGCCTTGTGGTCAACGGCGTTGCCGATGACACTTCGCTTGCTCCTTTGGTGGCTTGCAACTTGGGCACCTATACCTCGCTTGACGTTGCTGGCATTTCCGTCGCTTCGGGCAGCTATACGGGCGCCGCCGCCGCGACGAGCCTTTTCGGTAATTTGGGCGGGGAAGGGGCCGACCAGGTAACGGCGTCGTTTACCAATGTGGCCGTTCCTTCGCTTAATAGCGGCGATGGCAAAGACGCAATCTTCACGCATGCGAGCTTCTTGGAAAGCTACTCCTATAAGCAAGGCGGCTCTTCTTCGGCGGTGTATACCTTCACGAAGGCGGATCGCGACAAGCAGGCGGCGACTTTCGGAAGCGAAATCGACTCCGCGGGCGAATATGCGGAAAAGCAGTTGTGGTACTACGACGAAGTGCTGAACGGCACCGATGCGGGCTTAGTCCAGGACAACCAGGGCACGCCCATAACGGCGAATAAAGACAACCCGCAATTCGGCGTGTATCTGCCTTATGTCAAGAAGGGCAAAGAGGGCACCGCCTATCATGAGATTAAGGTGAACCAGCGCATTCCGAACCTCGTTGTGGGCTGCGGCACGTATGGCGATCCGTACGCCATTACATCTGCGAATCAGCTTACCGCCATCGCGAACTTCATCAATGCGGGTACCGTGCTCGACGGCTGGACGATCACCATCGCCGCCAACCAGGAGACCCTTTGCACGCGCAGGAGCGACCAGTCGGTTGACAATGAGACTACGTACCAGTACAGCGCGTCCGATTCCACATGGAGAGCAGCGACCTTCGATTCGAATACGCAAACGTGGTCAGCCGACACGACGAGCGCCTCATTGGAAGATGGCCTCATGCGTCGCTATATTCAGAGCTGCTACTTGAGCATTGAACCTGCTTCGAGCGATTCCAACGCAGCTTCGAGCACGCTTACGATTGATACTTCGTCATTCAACGGGCTTGGCAACCACGACTATCCGTTCCGTGGCGTGATCGTGGGCGATCTCGCAAGTGACGCCAGTTCGTCCTATGCGACGCTTGCCATCAACAACAGCGAAGGCAAGTCGTTCCAGGGGCTTATTCCCTACAGCTATGGCAGCGTGGTGCGCAATCTGAATATCATGTATTCGGGCAGTGCGAACAGCGTTTCCTATACGTCGAAAAACACCACCGACGGCACGCCGACGGCATTTTTCGGCGGCGTAATCGGCTGCATTATGGGCGGCGACAACATCGTCGACGGTGTGACGGTGAGCGCTCAGGATGGATTCTCAGTAAGCGGAGGCTCTCATCTGGTTGCAATCGGCGGTTATGTGGGCGCTATCGCGGGCGGCGGCGTGATCTTCCGCAATATGACGGGCAGCTCATGGCATGCCAGCGGCACGAACCTCTACGATAACCCCTATGTTGGTCGCGTTATCGACGGCTTTGCCTTCAGCGAGGGCTGCACGGTCGATAACGGCAACGACAATTACCAGGTCAACGAGCTTACGGATGCGGGAACCGCCTGCGTTACGACGACTGATATCCAGGGGAAATATCGTGACTCTGGGATTGATTCCGCCGCGACCGTAACTATCAGCAATGCCCAGGGCTTGCTGGTGCTTTCCGCCATCATCAACAGCGGAGCCGCCGCAGGCGCTGCCCATTCTGACTGGAACGGCGGTGGATACGGCGTCTTCCGCGGCTCTCGCGCGTATCAAGGCTCCTCGGTTACAGGGAGTTTGCCAACGAGCGGCTATCGTTTCGGCAATACCGAATTCGGCAAGGTGAGGAATGCAAGCTATGCCAATGTCGGATCTGGCTCAGCGAGCAGCGATTTCTCGACGTCGGTGAATGACGACATCAAAGCCCCCGGCAAGCAGGCCTACGAGGGGCCGCTCGACAACGTCGAGAGCAGTTCCGCCGATATCAACTCGCCCTATTTGGTGAGCGCCTATGCGAATGCGCCTACCGGCTATGTCTGCGCTTCCAAGCTGACGGGCGTAAGCCTGCGGTTTGCGGAAAATTCCACGTACGACATGACTGGTTACGGCACTGGTTTCGTCGGCCTTTCCGGTCGCTATTACTCCAATGCGTGCTATTCGGGGCAGAAATCGACCGACCGCGACCGCATTACTCCGTGGGTCGCCTGCATCGACGGCAATGGCTCTACGCTTACGCTGAATTCCGCCGTTAGGGAATACAAAGACGACGACTACAAGGTCGCAGGCGTCGGCGGACTGTTCTCGTCGATTGAGTTCACCTCGAGCAATGTGGGCGAGAGCATTTCGGCCAACGATGGCGCGAATGTGAGGAATATCACCTTCAAGGATTGCAACGCCTCGCTTACCTATGTGGATTCGACCAACGCGGCCGTTTCCAACTATGCGGGAAGCGGCACGGGCGTGGGCGTCCTCGCGGGCGTTACGGCCAATGTCAACGACCAAAGCAGCTATGGCGTCTACAAGGATGTTGCGATAACGGCTTCGAACGTCTCTGGCGGAGAGAATGCGGGCGGCCTCTATGGATCGGCAGGGTACGCTTCCCGAAGCACGAGCGATAGCATCGGCGAGATGGTCTCGTCGGGAGGCAGCGTATGCGCTCCGATTAAACTCTATGACTGCTCGTACGGCAATCTTTCGGTGACGGGCCGTTCGAACGCGGGCGGTTTCGTCGGCAAAGTCCTCAGCGGTATAAGCGGAATATGGGTGACGTCTGCCGCCGACGAGACGATTGCTTCCGATTCGACCATCGCCATCGATTCTGCCAGCACGGACAGCTCGAATACCGCGGGCGGCGTGTTCGGCCTGGTGGGCTGCAGTGTGAATGTGAACACTGGTCAGAGCGACGATGCGGAGCAGCTCGCCATTATGCGCGACGTGAAGGTGACGACCGAGGTAGCTGCGACTTCCGACAACGGTTGCACGCGCGGCGTTGGCGCCCTTGTGGGACGCGCCGAAAATACGGTGAGCGCAACTCGTTTTGCGGTGACATCGACGAGCGAGGCATCGGGGGACAGCCCAACCTATTTGGGCACGGTGAAGGATGGGCAGAACGATTCGACGTATAGCGCCGCCAAAAACGTCGGCGGCATTGTCGGCTGGTCTAATAGGAACGTGACCGTTACCGACTGCTCTCTCGAAAAGATTCGCATCGCTTCCGGTGAGCACAGCGGCGGCATGGTGGGAACCCTGGATTCGGGTGCCGCGCTTGCGGTCGACGGGTCTACGGTAAGCGATATGGCGTTCGATGGCGCTCGCATGGGCGGCATCGTCGGCAATGTGGACAGCTCTAGCTCGAATATCACCGTCAAGAATTCGACGATCGAGGGCTGCTCGTTTAGCGGAGTGGCTTCGTATTGGTCGAGCCATCCGGGCGGCAACGGCAACTTCTCGGGCGGCATCGTCGGCTATGCGTTGGGAACCTATACGCTTTCCAACGTGCTGCTGAGCGAGAACTCCTTCGCGGATTCCGCGAAACGCCAGGGTCTGCTGGTCGGCTGCACCGCGCAAAATTCGGGCGATTTCAAGGGTCTGTATGCTGCCGGTGTTGATGTGAAGTTGGCGTCTGGCCAAACCAACAGCGATGTGCCTGCTGCGATCTGCTATTTCAACGAGGGCAATGGCGACAAAGCCGCCATCAACCAGAAATCCTATATCGCATTCGCGGACTACGAGGATGCCTGCGCCGATAGTTCGAAGGCAGGTACGGAAGGTTCGTCGCTCTACGGCGCGACGGGAATGTCGCCCTATGTGACGACGAGCCCCGTATCGAGCGTCTCGGTCGCGGAGACCTCTGGCGGGCAGGCCGAATCGCTATTCGGTGATGGCGCGGCTATCGCGACTGCGGAAGCCATAAAGGGCGAAGCGGGCTCAGCGGTGAGCGGTCGCTATGCCTATACGAATATCGGCGGCATCGGCAGCGATGGGGCCTACCAGAACTCCAACGATTACGACGCGGCCGCCTCGGCCAGCACCTTCAACGCGAACAACAGCGATTCTTCGAAGCGGGTTGCTGCAGACAGCGATTTCGGTGTGCTGCTGCTTTCGGGCAACGACACGCAGACGATCGCCAATTATCTGAACCTGGTTACCAACGGGGGCTTCTCCGACGCGGTGCGACTTAACGGATCGGCCGCGCACGTGAGTGCTGTGGCCCAGTCGTTCAAGCTGGAGGACGGTTCGTTCGTTTTGAGTGGCGATACGCCGACGGTGAGCGTCGTGAACAACGAAACCTCAAGCATGTTCTTCCGTGCGACGAGCTCGTGGGACAACGAGCTTGGGCGCTTCACGCTGCTCACCGTCACGTTTTCCGAGGCCGGTCAGACCTATAAGGTGCAGGTTCCCATCATCGTCAAGCGCATGCTGGAAATCGACTTCGCTGCCACGTATTCCTACGGAACGCATTTCAAGTCAGGCGATTACAGCAACCTGGGTAGTAATGCCCATGTGCTCACCAACTTCGGCGAGCCAATGACGGGATATCTTACCTGGTCATACAACCAAGCAAAGGGTACGACGACCGAATATGGCTGGGATACCCATTTGGCCAGCGGCGCGTCAATGCGCGCCTTGGGCAAGAGCGTCGTTTTCGGCGGAGACAACGGGTCGGGCTCGCTTCCCGAAGGCACGCAGCTGACGCTGGTCGATACCGCCCACAACGACAAGATGTACTCCTTCACCGTTGGCTCTGGCGGGACGAGTGGCGTTAAGCTGACCGAATTCGTCGATTCCGACGGCAAAGCCTATGAGGAGCAATGGATCAGCGAGCTTATGGGCGTTTCGGCCGCCGAAGATTCGTCGGGAGCTTGGGTCGTATGCGAGTCTGGCGATGAAAACGCCGGCGCTAAAGTGACGGTCGGCGAGGCATCGACGTATTATCGCCCCTATAACGAGACAACCGATTCGAATGCAGCCCGCTATACCCTTACGGTGGCGAAAAATGACGACAAAGAGATTTCGCCGAGCGAGAGCTTCTATCTTGTCGTGAACGTGCCGGCGGGCGCAACGTCTTCGGCCGTC
This sequence comes from Subdoligranulum sp. CAG:314, assembly GCA_963635715.1. Classification (GTDB taxonomy): domain Bacteria; phylum Actinomycetota; class Coriobacteriia; order Coriobacteriales; family Eggerthellaceae; genus Slackia. The sequence continues at coordinate 5,374 of CAVHFS010000015.1, forward strand.
AACGGATACACGAGCACGTCGTTTGCGGATGCCTCCATCAACAAACGCGTCAACTGCGTCTTGCGGCCCAACAATGCGAGCGGCGCGAAGGACGAAGACAACCATCAGAACACGTCTTCGACATACAGCATTTATTCGAGCTATGGGCAAAATCTTGCGGACAACAACAGCTCGACGGATATAAGCGAAATCAAACGAACCGACGACGGCACGGGCTATGGGCTCACCATGGATGTGACCGATACCGTCTCGTTCGACTCGAGCCAGCAGTACAACGACTCCGATAAACTGTATTACCAGTTCAACGCCTCGCTCGTGAGCTACAATTCAACGGGAAGCGCCGCCACAAGCACGGGCGCGACGGGCTTTCCGACGGGAACCTCGGGCACGCTGAGCTTTTATGTGATGGTGGGGGATACCTATTACACCCCGAGCGTGGCCGGCGGCTCAACGACTTGGACGGCGTCTTCCGCTGAAATCGCTGCCGTCACCAAGACATGGGCGGCGACCGATGGCGGCGACCTCTCGGTGGCCTTCTCGGACAACGATGGCGCATACTACGATCTCTCGGGCATTCGCTCCATTGCCAAAAATAGCAACAGCCGCTTCTCCGTGGTTGTGAAATCCGACGATCTCAAGATGTCCGACGAGGCATGCAAGCAGGCGATCGCCGCCTCTCAGAACGGTAGCTCGTATACGAAGATCAGCTATCGCGCGAGCCTTTCCACGCGTACCGATACGCTTTCCACATCGAGCATGGTGGCAACTGCGCCCGGGAATCCTGGCTATTACCGCAAAGATTCAGGAAGCTCCACCATCGAGCTTGCGGCGAGCAAGCAGACTCAGCTCGGCATTAATGTGAACGATCTTGCGCTCGCCGACGGCACTATCGGCGCGGTTGGCACCTATAGCCTGCTGAAGCTCGCCGACGGCGATTCGAAAATCTCCCAGGCGGCCGCCGTGCGCTATACGCTCTCGCTGCAGCAACGCGGTACGGGCGATACGTATAACGATGCCGACATCAACGAGTACTTAAGCGTTGTTTCGAGCGATTTGGGTACGGGCTCCAAGGGCAACTCGGCCATCGTCTTCACCGATTCCAAGGCTTCGGACGGAAGCTTCGCGACTCGCGATGGGAGCACCGATTGCTTCAAGTTCCTGTTCCAGGTGAAGGTGAGCACTGGGGTAGAGGCGGCGGGCCATACCTATGCCAATTACCGTCTCGTTCTTAAAGCGGAACTCTTGGATAGTGCAGGCGATGTCATCGATACGCCGACAAACGCCTCACTCGCCGCGGGATACGACAGTTCGGATTACATCACATACTCTTTGACCAGGATAAATGTCGAAGGCATTCCGCATAACGACTCCTCGTCGTAGCGTAGTCTCGGGTTTTTATTAGGTTCTATGGCAGCAAGCAAGTTCGCAGGGAAAGGAGGTCGCGCATTTCATGAGCATTGAGTTTCGAAGGAATCGTACGCAAACGGGCGCTTCCGCGCGGCCTGCGGACGCTGCTTTTGATGGCGCTGAATCCGTCGCTTCCGAGCGCACGCTTCAGCTGCGGCGTACGTTTCGGCGCACGCTCGTCGTGCTGCTCATCGCCGCGCTTGCGAGCTCTGCTTTCACCTATGCGTGGTATATCTACAACACGAGTCGCCATATTACCGATGTGAAGATGGCCGCGGGCACGGGAGTGACTTTTCTTATCTCCGATTCCTACGACGGTGACTACAAAACCTCGTCGGGGTTGGCCTTCAAGGGCCTTTTGAACCCTGTTTCGACCGACAATGTCCAAAACGGCTTTCAGCGGGTGAGCGGGTTCACGACGCCTGGCTCATCCACCTCGGTGCTTGCGAGCGCTTTCGAGGCGGCCGAGCGAACCGATTACTACGTGGCATCGCTGTATCTTGCCACGAATTCGCTGGCTACCGATGTGTATCTTTCGGGCATCGATTTCAACGACACCGACGCTGAAAATCCCATTTCCACCGCTTTGCGTGTGGGCTTGCTGGTGCATGCCGCAGGCCAAAACCAGCCGGTGGAGGCGCAATACATCTTTGAACTTACGGGCGAGCATAACCCGCAGGCACGCTACAACACGCTTAACGGCGGCGCGGGCGACGTGCTCGACTCAACGAAAACCGACGGGAGCACGGTGGCCTTCACTCCGCTGAATTCGAGCAATTATTGCCTCTATGACGAATCGACGGGCACAATCACCTTGCAAAACGGCTCCGCGTTGCTCTGCAGCCTTCCGGCGGCGGATTCGGGCGCCGACCACAGCACGCCCGTTCAGATAGACGTGTACGTATGGCTCGAGGGCTGCGACGAAGATTGCACAAGCAACCTGGCCAACACCAATTTGGATTCGCTCGCCCTGCGCTTCGCGGGCAAACGCGATTAGGAAGGGGCGGCAGCTATGAATGAACATACGTCACCGCACCTTCGCCAGGGTAGGCTTGTCGCCGCGGTTTGGCTCGTTCTGCTCACGCTTGCGCTCGGCGCGGCCACGTTCGCTTGGTTTTCGAGCTCGCGCTACACCAATGTGACGCCCGAGGCGCACACGGTGAGCCAGAGCGGCTCTGATTTGCTTATCGGCGCGAGCGAGGGCGGCCCTTTCGACACGTCGTGCTCGCTTGTCGTTTCGGGGAAAACGCTCTACCCAGTGTCGAGCGCCGATCTTTCCAATTTCTGGCGGGCAACCTTTCAGAACGCCGCAGGCATTACCACCGACTATGCCGCATGCACCTCGAGCATCGACGAATACGCGCTCACGGGTTCGGTATGGCTGAAAGGTGGCGCGCAGCCGCTTTCCGTGTATCTGTTCAAGAGCGGGATGAGCATCTCTTCCGACCCGCAGCTGCTGGCCTCGCTTCGCTTGGGGCTTATCTTCGAGGGTGCGTCGGGCACGCGCACCTACATTTTCGCCTGCGATGATTTGGGCAACACATCGGGAGCGGCCGCGAGGCGCACGACCGCGCAAGACGGCGTGGTGGTGTCGGGCAGCTCCGCATGGAGCTATGCGAGCGATCCCGCGCTTTCATTGGGCGCCTACACCATGGAGGGCTCCGAAAGCGCTCCGACGGTGGCGTCGGGCGCGCAGCCGCTTTACGCGCTCGCCGCCGACGAAGTGGTGCGCGTGCGCTATTTCGTATACATGGAGGGCTGCGACGAGAATTGCATCGATCAGGCGCAGTCGAAAGACGTAACCTTGCAGCTGGCCTTTGCGGCAGCGCAGGCATAAACGGGAAGGAGGGAAAGCGCGATGGACAAGACGAGGGTGCGCCTTTCGCAGGCGGGCATTATCGCGGCGCTGCTTGTGCTGCTGGCCACGCTGGGCGTTGCCACCTATGCGTGGTTCACGAGTAACGCGAAAGTGAACACGAACAGCATCGTCGTGCGCAGCGATAGCAGCGAGTTGGTCATTGAGCTGGGCGATGCGGCTTCTGGCTCGTGGTCAAGTACGGGCGATGTCGCGCTTTTCGCGAACAGCCCCGATGGGCTTGTGCTTTATCCCGTGTCGACCTTCGACCTCAACGGTTTCGTCGAATGTCCGAACAACGCGGCCGATGGCTCGGCGAGCTATTTCGAGCAGGCGGAAGACGGCCAGCATTTCTACCACGGTTGGATCGACGTGCGCGCGAGCGTTACGGGAACGGGCGCAAGCAAGGCGTCGGGCACCGTCGCGCTGTATCTGGGCGACACGCTCGCCCCCGCAGGCGCGAACGCCGATTTGCTCAAGGCGGCGCGCGTTGGTCTGAAGATTTCGAAGGGCGGCCAGGTTCTGAAAACCGTCTATTTCCCGCTCGACAGCACGCCTGGCTCGCATACCTCCGAGCATCCCGCGACGTCTCCGCAGCTCAGCGGCTATGAAGACGGAATGCTTTTGGGCTGGGTTAACGGCGCGCTTGCTTGCGCGCCTGATGCGGCTGAAGATTTCAGCGATTACCTGATGGGCACGGGGGAGTCGGCCGTGCGTCCTGCGCGCGTGCTTGCGAATCTCGAGCAGGGCGAGACCTACCGTTTGGACGTGTACTACTACATCGAAGGCACGGATGCCGACAGCGCCGATTATCTTTATGGAGACGCGGGCATCCTCCATGTGCAACTGTTCGGCGCGCTTGACGGGCAGGAGGGCTGATGGACGAAGAACAACGCCGCGATCTGCGCCAGCGACTCGCCACCACGATCGTGATCGTGGCGTTCGCGTTAGTGGCCATCGCCATGGCGACTTTCGCGTGGTTTTCCATCGCGGACAGCGCGAAGGCGCGCTCGTTCGCCATCGACGCCAACGCCGACGGCTCGCTTCGCTTCGACCTCGACGAGCATAGCGCTTACTCCGACTACGTGAACACGCTCGGGTTCGCCCAAATCTCTTCGCGAATCGCGAGCGAGCGAGGGGTCGATATCGATGCTTCGCAGCTGCAGCCCGTGACCACGTCGGATGGGCAAACGTTCGCCTTCGAAAACGGCGGCGAGGCATCCGCTTCGAGCGGCGCCTATCTCGAATTCACCCTGCATTTCATCAGCCTCGACAATTGCACGGTGCGCCTTACGGGCCAGGCGGGAACCGACGGGGCGGCGGGCACGGCGATCTCTTCGTCGAGCTCCGACGCGCTTCCGCTCGCCATGCGCATGAGCTTCACCGCCGACGGGCAGACCTGGATATATAATCCCAACGCTGCCGTCTCGGCCTCCTCGAATGGACAAGTGACGACCTTCGGACTGAACGCCTCCAAGGCGACGGAGGCCTCCAATATGTTCAATCTCGCCGCCGAACAGGACAAATCGGTCGTTGTTCGCATTTGGCTTGAGGGAGAGGACCCGAATTGTACTAATATGGTCAAAGGTGCCGATTATTCCATCTCGATGCGCTTCGAGGGCATCGAAGTCGAATAGCTTTCAGAAAATCGCGAAAGGGAGTTATGCAAGCAGTAAAGAAGGCCGCGTCTATCGTCGTCAGCGTCGTCATGTGGATTATCATCCTCGTCGCGGCGCTCTACGCATTCACGACGCTGGCCACCAAAGACGACGGCAATGTGGCGAGCTTGGCGGGCTTCACGCCGCTCACCGTTCAGTCGGAATCGATGGCGCCGACTTTCGAGGCGGGCGACCTCATCGTTATTCAGACGTGCGATTCCTCGACGCTTCAGGCGGGCGACATCATCACGTTCCATACGATCGTCGATGGCAAGTATGCCCTGAACACACATCGCATCGATTCGATTGACGAAGTTGCTGGCGCGCGAAGCTACACCACCAAGGGCGACAACAACGCCATCGCCGACGACCATGTTATCTCCGACGTGGATATCGTGGGCAAGTATGTGCTGCGCGTGCCGTATCTCGGCAGTGTGATGAACTTCCTTTCGAGCAGCGTTGGCTTTTTGGTGGTCATCGTCATCCCGATGCTGCTGTTTTTCATCTACCAGGTCTATCACTTGGTTATTGTCGGCTTGAATTTGAAGCGTGCGATGGCCGAAGACGAGCGCATGGCTCGCGCCGAGGCGATCGTCGAGGGCGAGTCGTCCCAGACGGAAAAGCCGGAAACCCGCGATGCGGGCGATGACGAGCTTGCTCGCGCGCAAGCGGCCCGTGCCGAAGCGGAGGCGACCCTGGCCGAAGCGAAGCGCTTGAAGGCCGAAGCGGAAGCGGCCCTAGCGGCAAGCGGCAAGCAGACCGCCGTCCCTGATGCGGATGACGAGCGCGGCGCTCGCGCCGATGCGCCTTCGGCGGGCACGGAATAGGAAGGTGGCGCGGTGAGCGAATTTCTTGGGTTTGCCTGGGAACTTTTGGCGAAGGTCGTCTACAACGTTGCCGAGGTAATAAACTCCCTGCTCAATCTGCTTATTTTTGGATGGGTGGACTATTTCAACATTTTCTGGACCTATTTCACTCGCTTCGATTTGGTAGGCAAGATTGGCGCGGTTATCCTGTTCGCCTTGCTTATCGCGGCGGCGGTTCTTATCGCGCTCATCATCTTGAAGCGCATTCGTGTTGGCTACGACCTTAAGCATGACGGCTCCGACAACAAGGCGCTCTATCGCGAAATCGGCCGCCTGAACAAGCAGGTCCTCGATCTGATGGACGAGAAGAACAAACTTTTGGCCTTGAAGGTGAACGCTATGGGAGCGACTGAGCGCCTTCCCTATATGGGTGCGGCAGCCTTGGCCGACGATGCGCTCTCCTCGGGCGCCGGCGCCGCGGAGGCGGGCAGGACATCCGATACCGCTATGGCCGAGGCGATGGCGAAAGCGACCGTCGAGGCGAAGACGCTTGCCGATGAGCAAGAGATCGCCCAGGCGAACCGCTTCCCCAAGCTTTCGCTCGTCGATCTGAAATATCGCGACCTTATGCCGCCCCAATTCGATGACGGCATCACGCTGCAGCAGTTCGCCGAGGGCTATCGCGCTTACGCCTGCAACCATATGGATTTGTACTACACCCCCGAAATCGTGCGGCGCTATGTAGCCGGCATGGCCGCGAGCAAGCTGCTCATTCTCGAGGGCATTTCGGGCACGGGCAAAACGTCGCTGCCGTACTCGTTCAGCCGATATCTTGACAACCCTGCGACCATCGTCTCCGTTCAGCCCTCGTATCGCGATCGCACCGAAATCATTGGATATTTCAACGAGTTCTCGAAGCGCTTCAACGAGACGGAGTTTCTGCGCGCGCTTTATGAGGCAGGCCTGCGCGAAGATCCGAGCATCATCGTGCTCGACGAGATGAACTTGGCGCGCGTGGAGTACTACTTCGCCGAGATTCTGTCGGTATTGGAAATGCCGAGCCACGACGAATGGGTGCTCGATTTGGTGCCGACGCAGTGGGATGGCGACCCGAAGCTTCTGCACGACGGCAAGATCACCGTTCCCGATTCGCTGTGGTTCGTGGGCACGGCCAACAACGACGATTCGACCTTTACCATCACCGACAAGGTCTACGACCGCGCCATTCCCATCGAAATCAACGAGCGCGCCGACGAATTCAGCTGTCCCGATCAGGAAAGTATCCATATCAGCTCCGAGCATCTGCGCTATCTCTTCCAAAAGGCGAAGGTGGAATACGTCATTTCTGAGGAATCGCTCGAAAAGCTCGGCCAGCTCGACAAATACTTGCAGACGCGTTTCAAGCTGTCGTTCGGCAACCGTATCATCAAGCAGATGTACGACTTCGTGCCCGTGTATGTGGCATGCGGCGGCACGGAAATCGGCGGTATGGACTACATCATCGCGCGCAAGGTGCTCAAGAAATTCGAGAGTACCAATGTGAGCTTCGTGCGCGATGAGATGAAGGGCCTCATCGAATATATCCAGACTGTGTTCGGCGAAGGCGGCCTGCCCGATAGCATCGAATACCTGCGCAGCATCCAGAACCTGTATTAGAGACGCGGAGCGTGGGTCTGCGACGGGCGGTTTCGGCCGTCTGAGCCTAGGACCCGCGGCGGCGTTTCAAGTGCGGCGCTGTTCGATTGATGAAATTCCACGAAAACCCGTAAGGTGAGTCGGAGATGTCAGAGACCATTCAAGACCTGTACGATAGCTTTTCAGCCCAGATGGAGCCCATCCAGGAAGACGACCGGTATTTTCGGTATCTTTTCGAGATGGCGCAGGCGTCCGATACGATAATCGAGCAGAAGCGCGAGGAGCTTGAAAAGGTCGTCGACGAGGAATGGCTCACCGTCATAGAGGATTCGCTCGACGCTATCAACGCCATCATCGAAAAGCCGCGCCGGTTCATCACCACCGAGGAGGAGGTGGTGCCGGTGTCTCTGGCGAGGCGCATATCGGCCGACAGCGTTCGGCATCTTTCGCAAAACACGCGCTATCTGGCGCCGACCGATGACGGCGAGGTGCACCCGACGCACGTGCTCAACGTCAGCACCGCGGAGACCTACGACCTCTACGAGAACCGCTTCGTCTACCACCTGATTCAGCGTTTGCTCGCTTTCGTGGACAAGCGCACCGACGTGATTTTCTGGTCGACGGGCAATGAGATTTGCAATCGCTTCAAGATGCACAGCAAAATCGACGATGCCTACGAGGAAATCGAATACACCGTCGAGATGTCGGTGAAAAATCGCCAGAGCTTCGCCGAGAACGACGCCGACAACATGGATACCTTCATGCGCATCGACCGCGTGAGGCGTTTGGTGACGTCGCTGGCGAATAGCTCGTTTTGCAAGTTCATGGCGGGATGCGCCGCCGTGCGAAGCCCCATTCAGCGCACGAATCTCATGACGAAAGACCCGAACTACCGCACGTGCTATAGGCTGTGGCAGTTTATGGAGCGCTATGACGAGGTGGGCTATACCATCAACGTCAAAGACTCGCAGATGGCTTTCGATGACGAGTATTTGATTCAGATGTACACCAATCTGATCAACAACTACACGGTATTCAAAAGCCTCACGACCGACGAGCGCAATCTAAGCGAAGTCGAAAGCGAGCAGCGCGAGCCGGTGAAACCGAAGTTCGCGAAGGAGCTCAAGGAAGAGCTGGTCGCCGACCCCGATATTCCCGATGTTGAGATTCGCCGTGTGTTCGTGGAAGAGGTCACGCAGGCGCAGCTGGTGGCCGAGGCGGCGCTCGAGGCCGAGCGCGAGGAATCGGCGAAACTGCGTGAGCAGGTGGAGCGCCTGACCGCCGAAGCGGCCGCCCTTGCCGATGAGCGCGATGCTGCTGCAAGCGCCGCGGCCGAGGCCGATGAGCGCGCCAATGCCGCGAATCGGCGCGAGCAGCTCGCGGTGGAAAAGCTCCAGCAGGCGAACGGGGAGCTGGCCCAAAAAGACCACGACCTTGCCGCGGCCGAGCGGGAGCGCGCCGCTGCGCAGGACGCATACGAGCAGGCGATCGCCGAGCAGAAAAAGGCCGAAGACGATGCGCAGGCCGCGCGCGACGAGGCCGACGAGCGCATTCAAACCATGCAGGCTGATGCTGAAAGCAAAATCGCCGCTGCGCAGACCGACGCCGATGAACGGGTCGCTTGCGAGAAAGCGGAGGGGGACAAGCGTCTCGAAGAGGCCTTGGCCCAGGCGGAAGAGCGTCTTGCATCGGCTGAAGCCCAGGCCGCGTCGAGGCTGCGGGCTGCGCAGGACGAAGCCGAGGCCACGATCGCCGATTTGCAGGAACGCTCAAGCGAGCAGGCTCAGGCTGCGAAGCGGGAGCTCGACGAGCGGGACGCCAAGCTCGAAGAAACGCGAAAGGCGGCCGCTGCCGAAATCGAGCAGGTGAAGGCGGATGCCGCGCGGGAGCTCGAGGCGGAGCGCGAGAACGCCGCCGCCGTGCTCTCGGATAGGCTTGCCGAGGCGCAATCGAGCCACGAGGCAGAGATGCTTAAGACCAAACAGGAGATGCAGCAGCGCATAGAAGCGCTCATCCGTGATTTGGAGCAGACCGAGAAGGCTCGCGCCCAGGCGCAGCGCCGCGCCGAGGGCAACAGCCTGTCGCGTTATTTGCTGAAGCGGCTGCGCGGGCTTGATGAGGCCGCTGGCAACGAAGACGGCAAAGACGGCTCTCAATAATGAAGCACGTTCTGCGGGCGATTAACGTTCTCGCCACCGTTGTGATAGCGGTGGCGCTCGTGGTGCTTCTGCGTGCGGTCTTCACTCCCGCAGGCGAGGTTCCTTCCGTGGGCGGGTTCAGCTTCATGCGTACCCTCACGGGCAGCATGGAACCCACCATTCCCGTGCATTCGCTCGTCGTGGTGCAGCAAACCGACGCCGCCGACCTTGCCGTGGGCGATATCATCACCTTCAGATCGACGAACGAGGCTCTCGAAGGCTCGTTTAACACGCATCGTATAACGCAGATCGACAACGACGACGGACGCCTTTCCTTTCATACGAAAGGCGATGCCAACGCCGTCGAGGATACCGAAATCGTGCGTTCGGAAAATATCGTTGGGCGCGTGGTGTTCGTCTCGGCGTGGATCGGCGTGCTCGCCTCGCTGCTGTCAAACCCGCTGCTCTTTTTCGCGCTCATCGTGGTTCCGCTTGCGATTCTGCTTGCGATTGAGGTTGCGAAGCTGGTCAAATCGACGAAGGAGGTCGCCCAGGCGCAAGAGGAGGCCGCTTTGCGAGAGGCCGTTGAGCGCATTCGCCGCGAACGTGAAAATGACGCCCGCCGAGACGACAATGAGGCTGGTCGAAGCGATAACGGCACCCAATCAAGCGAAAACGATGCTCGCTCGGGTTGATGGACAGGCCTATTCGCGCGGCTTCTTTTTCGCCGACCCCGTGAGACGCCAGCGATAGTTGGGGTTGTGCTTCAGGAAATTCCTTCGGCACAGAAATGTAATCCCCAGCAAGATGAGGGTCGTCGCCAGGCAGGTGAGGAAGAAATCGGCAACGAAGGCGTTGCCCTCGAGTGCGGCATAAAGTACCCCGAGCAGGAAAATCGCCGATAGGGCCCCGTTGAGCACGATGAACACCTTGATGAGGGCTTCTTTCGCGCGAGCGGGCGTGTAGCGCCACGACATAAAAGCGTAGACGACGGCGCCGATTATCGCGAGTATGACCAAAAGCGGCACGATTCGGTAAAGCCTGGCGGCGATTATTGCGGGCATGCGACTCCAATCGACAAGCGGCGTGAAGCGCGGAATGTTTGCGTATGTGCCCATGATATCGCAAGCGGGGCCGCCCGGTTCGCTATACTGCCACCAAGCGCGCAAGGGCGCGCTTATCGACAAAGGAGAAGACGCATGTCCCAATACGATTATCTGGTTGTCGGCGCGGGTCTCACCGGCGCTGTGTTTGCGCACGAGGCTGCAAAACTCGGCAAGAAATGCCTCGTTATCGACCGTCGCGACCATATCGCAGGCAATGTCTACACCGAAGAGATCGAAGGCATCAATGTGCATCGCTACGGTGCGCACATCTTCCATACCTCTATGCGCGGCGTATGGGATTACATGAACCAGTTCTGCGAGTTCAATAACTACGTGAATTCCCCCGTCGCCTATATCAATGGCGAAACCTACAACATGCCGTTCAATATGAACACCTTCAGCAAGCTGTGGGGCGTGTTCACTCCCGCCGAGGCGAAGGCGAAGATCGCCGAGCAGGTGGCCGCCGAAGGCATCGGCGAGCCGAGCAACCTCGAGGAACAGGCGCTTTCGCTCGTCGGGCGCGATATCTTTGAGAAACTCGTGAAGGGCTACACCGAAAAGCAGTGGGGCCGCGATTGCAAGGATTTGCCGGCGAGCATCATCAAGCGCCTGCCGTGCCGCTTCACCTATGACAACAACTATTTCAATGACCGCTTCCAGGGCATTCCGATGGGCGGCTACACGAAGATGGTCGAGCGCATGCTCGAAGGCGTCGAGGTCCGTTTGGGCACTGAGTACAAAGACCTCATCGCTGAGCAGCCCGAGATTGCCGCGCGCACCATCTACTGCGGCCCGATCGACGCGTTCTACGATTTCAAGCTGGGAACGCTCGAATACCGCAGCCTGCGCTTCGAGAGCGAGATTCTCGAGGAGGAAAACCATCAGGGCGTGGCCGTGGTGAACTACACCGCGCGCGAGGTTCCGTATACGCGCGTGATTGAGCATAAACATTTCGAGTTCGGCACGCAGCCCAAGACGGTCGTCACGCGCGAATATCCGGCCGATTGGAAGCCGGGAGATGAGCCGTATTATCCGGTCAACGACGCTCGTAACGAGGCGCTTTATGCCGAATATGCCAAGCTCGCCGCCGAAGAGGGCGACGTGGTCTTCGGTGGACGCCTCGGCGGCTATAAGTATTACGACATGGACAAAGCCATTGCGGCGGCGTTCGACTTGGTCGAATCCGAACTCGGCGTCTCCATTTCGAAATAGGGAAGTCCGGTTGCTCGAAGGCCCGCGGTTCGCATAAGCCGCGGGCCTTTTGCTTCGAGATAAAGAAAACGCCGAACGGGCAATTCCGTTCGGCGTTTTTGCGGCGGCAGATGGCGAAGCGCCTTGCTGGACAGGACGATTTTGGCAGGCGCTTCCTTAGATGAGCTTTCCCTTGCAGTGGTCGACCATATGCTGAATCATCTGGGCCTGCCAGCCGGAAAAATCGCCCTTGCGATGCTTCAGGGCGCCATCGACGAGCTCGTCATAGGCGAGCTTGATATGCTCGTAGCGCGTGACTTTCGAGATGGCGTCTTCGTCGCGCGTGAGGCATCCCTCTTCGGTTTTGACGGCCGAAAGCCCGAGCATGATCTTCGGGTTATAGAGCACGCGGGGCTCGTCTTTCTCGTTGAGGTAGACGCACAGAGCCTTCGTTTCGCCGATCTGGTTGGCGGCGAGGCAGGCCCCGTCTTCGATCGAGGCCAGCGTATCGATGAGGTCTTGGGCGATGGGCGCATCATCGGCGGTTGCGGGCGCGCAGGGCGTGCTCAGTATCGTTTCGTCTCTCACGAGCTCTTTGATCATCTTCATGCCTTTCCGTTTGTTTTAGCCATTGCATTCTACCGGGTCGGCCGGTTCTTTTTCTTCGCGCTTGCTTTCGCACGCTGCTGTGGGGCTCGATTTGCGGTTCGTCGATTCGCCGTTTCCCGTTAAAACTCGCCATTTTTTACTGTGAGCGTAAAAGTCTCATTTCGTACGAGTAAAATTCTGATCTCGCGCGGCTTTGCCGTGCCTGGATTTTCAAATGAGAGGTGCTCATGGATTTCGTTGGATTGCTGAACAGTATCGATGCGGCAGTGTGGGGCCCTCCCATGATTGTGCTTCTTTTGGGCTGCCATATCTACACGACTATACGGACGAAGGGCATTCAGCGAAAGCTTCCTTTGGCGCTCAAGCTGTCGGTTGCCAAAGACGACGGGGCTGAAGGCGATGTGAGCAATTTCGCCGCCATGGCGACCTCGCTGGCGTCCACTTTGGGCACGGGCTCGATCGTCGGTGTGGCGACCGCCGTGCTTTCGGGCGGTCCCGGCGCGGTGCTCTGGATGTGGCTCACGGGAATTTTGGGCATGGCCACGAAATACACCGAGGTCTATGCGGCGCTGAAGTATCGCGTGAAAGACAAAAACGGCCAAATGATGGGCGGCGCGATGCATGTGTGGGAGCAGCGCTACAAGCGCGCCGACAATACGGTGCCCTGGTGGGCCAAGGCGTGCGCCATCTGGTTTTCCGTGCTCGCGTGCTTCACAATTTTCGGTATCGGCTCGGCTGTGCAGACGAGCGCCATCACGAGCGTCGCGCAGGCGAATTTCGGCATTGAGCCGTGGATCGTGGCGGCCATCGTGTGCGGGTCGGCCTTGCTCATCATCGTTGGCGGCCTGAAGGCGATTTCGAGCATCTGCGAGAAACTCGTGCCCATCATGGGTGCGGCCTATATTCTTGGTTGCCTGTATATTCTCGCGTGCAACTGGAGCTTTCTGGGCGATTCGTTCGCGATGATTTTCGAATGCGCCTTCACGGGCAAGGCGATGTTCGGCGGCGCCGTTGGCTCGGGTATCATGGTGGCTCTCCAATTCGGCTGCGCGCGCGGTTTGTTCTCTAACGAGGCAGGCCTGGGAACTCAGCCGCTCATCGCCTCGGCGGCGGCGACCAAAAACCCCGCTCGCCAGGCGCTTGTCGCCATGACAGGGCCGTTTTGGTGCACGGTCGTCATCTGCCTTATGAGCGGTTTGGTCATCGTGAGCACGCTCGCCGCGCATCCCTCGCTGATTGCGGATGCGGGCGTCTCCGATGGGGCCACGCTCGCCAACGCCGTCTTCGGCACCATTCCCTACGTCGGCACCCCCGTGCTCATGCTGGGCATTCTCTGCTTCGCCTATTCGACCATCATCGGGTGGAGCTATTACGGCGAGCGTGTGACGCTGTATCTGTTCGGCCGTCGCTGGGTGCCGCTGTATCTGGGACTTTACATCTGCATGGGCTTTTTGGGCGGCATCGGCGTGGGCGACATCGCCTGGACGGCCACCGATATCGCCAATGCGCTCATGGCGCTGCCCAATATCCTCATGGTGTTTCTCTGCACGGGCATGGTTGCCAAAGAGACCAAGCATTACGTCTACGATGGACACATCGACGAAGAGGTCGAAGACAGCGTGCCCGAGCTGGAAGAGAAAAGCGTCTTCTTGCGAAAGAAGGCGTAAAGAGGGGAAACTCGACCGCTTCCAGAATGTTACTGCCTGCGCTCGGCGAATCGCCCGATGCCTTTCAGCTGCGTTTTTAGCTTGACGGTCGGGCCTTTTGGCTACCGGATGCAAGAAGCGGCCCGCATACGCCTTGTGGCGCGTGCGGGCCGCTTCGCTTCTATCGGGTTTCGTTGGCGGCTCTCGTCCGACTCAACGAGGTTCGAACGGATTCCTAGACGAACTTCACGGCGGTGCCATAGGCGAGCATTTCGATGCTGCCTTGGGTGATGGTGTCGCTGGAGAATCGCATGGCCACCACGGCGTCGGCGCCGAGGCTTTCGGCTGCGGAAATCATGCGGTCTTCGGCGATCTGACGAGCCTCGTCGGTCATTTGGGTATAGGAGATAATCTCGCCGCCCACGATGCTTTTCGCGCTCGCCATGAGGTCGCGGCCGATGTTTTTCGAAGTGACGATATTTCCTCGAACAAGGCCAAGCACTTGAACCGATTGCCCTGCGATGACGTCTGCGGTGGTAACAACCATGATAGCTCCAATCTTCGGGAACGAATACGCAGATGATAGCAAAACCAGGCGACGTTTGAACGCCTTTATCGAAATGGGCCGTAAATGGCGCGAGGCCGAGTTTCGCTTTTCGCGAATGCGCCATGCACGCGCAAAGCAGAAAGCCCTGGCTGCGCTTCTTTAGGCGATCCCCGCCGCCTGGAATGCGAGAAGCACGAATGGAACCACGATGAGCGCCGGCAGGTAATTGAGCACTTTGAAGTTCGCGACTTCGATCATATTGAGGCCGAGGCCCAAAATCATGATTGATCCGCAGGTCGAAAGCTCCGTAATCATCGCATCACTCATAAAGGGCGCGATGGTCCCCGACAAAAGCACGATGCCGCCTTGGAAGACGAGCGTGAAGGCGGCCGAGCCGAATACGCCCGGTCCCATGGCAGCGCCCATCATGATGCCCGCGACGAAATCGAGCAAGCTTTTGGTATAGAGCATGTCGAAATTCCCAGTGAGCCCCGCGTCGAGCGAGCCGACGATTGTCATGGCGCCAACGTTCATGATGAGGCACGATGTAACGAAAGCCGTGGCGATTTTCGCGCCCTGGCCTTTGCCCGCGAAATGGGATGTGAGTCGTTCGGTCCATCGGTTGATACGCCCGTCGACGTCGCCCGCTTCGCCGAGGGCGACGCCTATCACGGTGGCGACGATGAGCAAAAGCACATTCTGCTCGACGATGGTTCCTTGGATTCCTATGACGACGGTGCACAGTCCGAGCGCCTTCATGACGGCGCTCGTGATGCTCTCGGGCAGGCCGCGTCTAAGCAGAAGTCCGATAGCCGTTCCGCATATGATGGCAATGGTATTGACAATGACGGCCCACATGAGCAGCTCCTTCGGCGGCGCGTTTCGACTCGGAATCGAGTCTCACCCGCGAACCTCCTGTCCCTCACGTGTGATGGCGCATGATCGCGCTACCGTATCTGGCCGTTTTCCCAGAACTGACGAGGCACTATTGAAGCGCAAGGCGGGCGTTTTGGCAAGCGTTTCCCCAGGAAACGCTTGCGGCCCTGGTTGGTGCCTCCCTAGTCGACCCATGCCCGAATACGATATCGAACGCCCAGATCGTCGCAGATTTTCTGGCATTTTTCCTCGTCCTCGTGCGAAATGGTCGTTTCGACGGTGGTCATCACGACGTTGGGAACGTATTCGCTCGCCTCACGTGCAAATTCGAGCATGGCATTGAAGGCCTTCTCGCCGAATTTGCTTCGGGTGAGTTTGTGGTATTCGGCGGCATTCGGCGTGTTGAGCGAAATCGAGACGGTGTCGACGATCCCTGCGAATTCGGGGGCGATGTCACGTTCGTTGATGAGGCTTCCTTGTCCGTTGGTATTCACTCGTACGGGCAGGTCATACCTGCGCTTCACTTCGGCCGCGACCTGTTTCAGGGTCTCGAAAGCGCACGTTGGCTCGCCGAATCCGCAGAAAACGACCTCCTCGTAGTGGCTCATATCTTGTTCGTCGAAGGCGCGCATGACCTCTTCGAAGCTTGGTTCGTGGTCGAGCCAGAGATTGTTCTGCCCGCCTTCGCCGTCTTCTCCGACCCCGTTTTCGCTTTGCCGTATGCAGAAGGTGCAGGCGCAGCTGCAGCGGTTCGTGAGATTGACGTAGAGCCCGTTGTGAACGGGGTAGAGGATGGTTTCAGCTTTGGGCATGAGCAGGTCCAATCTATCCAGGGCGCTATTTGGCCAGCGTATGCAATTTCTCTTCGAAGGCAAGCCCGTCGGTGCGGGGGATTCCGAGCTCGATGCTTGCGGCGACGCATTCGCCGACGAATTTCGACGCCTTCGTCACCGATTGGCGGAATTCGACCCCATTGACGGCATCGGCCGAGATGATTGCGGAAAAAATGTCGCCCGTGCCCGAGCGCTGCTCGCCGAGTCGCGTCGTCTCGACGACGAAAGGTTCGCGCCCGCGCTCGAAGCAGGCGTTCATCACGCTGTTCGTCCCTTCGATTCCCGTGACGACGACGCGCCCAGGCCCCATTTCGCACAGCGCTTCGGCGAGTTCGAGGGCTTTTGCTTGGCTTATGCCTGCGTCGTATGGGACATTCGCCAGAATGCAGGCCTCGGTGAGATTCGGGGTGATGATATCGGCGTGCGCCACGAGCTCTGCCATGCGCGCACACATCTCGGAGGTGTAAGTTTCGTAGGGCTTGCCGTTGTCTCCCATGACGGGATCGACCATGACGCAGCATTGGCCGCTTCCGAATTCATCGATAAAATCGCGGACGATCGAAATCTGGTCGGCGGACCCCAAAAAGCCCGTGCAGATTCCCTTGAAGCGCAGGCCGAGCGAGCGCCATTGGTCGATATGCTCGCGCATATGGTCGGTGAAGTCGAAGAAGCTGTAGTCGGCGAAGCCTGTGTGGTTGCTCAATATCGACGTGGGCAGCAGGCAGCACTGAACGCCGAGCTGCGAAATGACGGGAATTTGCACGGCGGCCGAGCATCGGCCGAATCCCGTGAGATCGTTTATCAGGGCAATTTTATTTTGCCGATTGTGGTCGACTTTGCTTTGCACGTGTTCTTCCTTGGGTGGGTGGTTTACAGGGCGCAATTATACGAAGTTCTTTGCGCAAGTTTCCTTGGTGGGCGGTTTTGCGGCGCAAAAAGCAGAAGGCGAGCCTTTGGCGGCGAGGCATTGCGGGTTTTGCTTGCGCATTTGGTTACGAAAGAACCACGGTCGGCGCTATGTGCATCTTCGGGCGGTCGTGCGTGCAAGAATTGCGTTCCAGCAAAGTAGGGTGAAATGAATGCGAAGGGGCGGCCGTCATGGGAAGCAAGAAACGGTCTTCATGGTCTAAGCAGAAGGCGGAGTTTTCCGCTGGCCTCAATGCGGCTTCGGCAATCGACGGCGCCTTTGCGCGGGAGGACGCCCGCCTTGCTCGCGGGTCGAAAGACCGAGACGACGCTTTCCGCCGTAAATCGTGCGAATCGAAAAATCGCTATGCGACCAGGCGGGAGGCCGAAGAAAATCTCGCCTGGTGCGAGTCACAGGGAAAGCGCGGGCTTTCCCTATATGAATGCCCCTATTGCGGCGGCTGGCATCTCACGTCGCACCCTTGGGAGCAATGACGCTCGGTTTTGCGTTTTGAAGCGAAGCCCTTTTAGCCGAGCTTCGTGCTGGCGCAGGCGATTACGTCGTAGCGCACGGCTTTGCCCGCAATCGCGTAGCTCGGCTTTATGCCTGCGAGATAGGGCCCTTTCGCGGGCCGTTTGACGACCACCTTTCGGGCTCCTGATGCGACGGCACTTTTCAGCAGCGCAGATTCCTCGGCTTTGGAGCAGGGGCGCTCGAGCGTATGCAGAAGCTGGAATTTCTTTTTCACCGAGGCGCTTTTTTGGCGTTCGGGAAACATGGGATCAAGATAGATTACGTCGGGTGGGTTTTCGTCCGAATGGGGAAGTGATGCGAGAAATTCAAGGCTGTCGCCGCGAATGAGTCGCATGCGCCCAACGATTGGCGAGAGCCGCTCGTCGTCAAGCCCTCGCGCGAGGGCATCTTCGAGCAGCGCCGCGATGGTGCTGTCGCGCTCGAACATGCGGACCTCGAACCCCGCGGCGGCCAACAGAAACGAATCGTGGCCAAGACCGGCGGTGCAATCGAGCGCGGTGGGGTGCTCGATTCCCTTCGTCTTGGCGGCGCGCACGAGAAGCTCCCTTCCCAGGCGATCGGGCTTTATGCGCGGCAGAAGCTCGGCGAAATCGCAGCGCAATTCCATGGCGTTGCCCACAAGGGCAAGCCCGCGCTCGTCTCGGCGTAGCTCGGTTGCGCGCTCGCCTTGGTTGTTTTTCTCGTTCATTCCAGCCTTTCGAGTAGGTTCGTTTAGCTTACACGTTGCCCCGAATTCGAGCGAGCGATTTTTCGGCCTGCATTCGAACCTTCATCGGCTTCGGGGCTTCGGCTACGTCATATGCCTTATATGGGGCAATGTCGCTCCCATTTCTCGACATGATGGCTATACTTGCCCGAGACAACGGGGCGCATGCTGCTTTGCTTGCTTGCGCTCCTGGCAAGACGCACCGCCGCTGTTTTCATCTGGAGAGAGGAATCCATGCTGCCCTTCATTCCCGATATCGTCCCCACGATTCTCGTCGAGCTTGTGTTCATGGGCGCCCTCATCG
Organism: Subdoligranulum sp. CAG:314; assembly: GCA_963635715.1. Classification (GTDB taxonomy): domain Bacteria; phylum Actinomycetota; class Coriobacteriia; order Coriobacteriales; family Eggerthellaceae; genus Slackia. The sequence goes on from CAVHFS010000015.1 coordinate 24,132, forward strand.
TCGTGGTTGCCCCGGCGCTTCGCAAGTGCCCCATTCCTTTCTATATCGTTTGGGTTGCGGCCTGCGCTGCGACGTTCGTCGACATCGTGCAGTGGATTCCCTGGCTGTATCGCGTGGTGCAGCTTGTGGCCAGCTGTTATGCGGGCGTGGCGCTCTATCTGCTCGTTATGTTCGCGGGCGCCCTTCCGAAGCGCTGGTGGCTGACTAAGCGTCTGCTTTCGGTTCGCACAGAGATGTCGATCATCGGCGGCTTTGTGATTTTCGCCCATGTGATTCAAGCTATCGTCATGGTTCCGCTGTCGTTTACGCCGATCTGGGCTAAGGCCTGGGGCGACGCCTCTCCAATCATGTTCGTGGCTACGACCGTCGTCGGACTGCCGCTCACGGTGTGCTTTTTCGCGCCGTGGATCACCTCGTTTCGCTGCGTTCGCTCCATCATGGAGCATTCGACATGGAAAAAGGTGCAAAAGCTCGCGTATCCGTTCGTGGCGCTGCTTGTAGCCCAGGGCATTCTACTTTCCGTCGGCCATGCGGCCTATTACGGCTTTAGCGGGGACGATGCGTTGAATTACCTTATCGTCGCCGTGACGTACGCCGTTCTTGGCGCGGTCTATCTCGGGTTGAAATTGCGCCAGCGCTCGCAGCGCTGCGCGAAGGCCCAGCAGCGTGCTGCGGAAGGGAATGACGCCACTGCAGAGCAGGGCGGCGACCAGGGGCAAAAGAACGCCGATTAGGCGAAGCCCCACGCCTTCAAGCGCTGATTCTGCGCGAGATTGCGTTTCGGCTCGCATTTAGGGGCGCCTCCCGCCCGTTGCTTTTTGCGGGATCGTTCACCGCGTGCTCTGCGAAGACAGATCTTGAAGCGTTACCATTGAACAGTCAAGAAACTGCGGAAAAGGGCGCGCGACGGCGCCTTGAGGAGGCTTTCTCATGAACACTGACGATCGGCGCTATCTCGAATTGCTCTCGTCTTCGTTTCCCACAGCAGCAAAGGCATCTGCCGAAATCATCAATCTGAGTGCCATCTTGAATCTGCCGAAGGGAACGGAGTTTTTCGCCTCCGATATACATGGTGAATTCGAAGCGTTCTCGCATATCCTGCGAAACGGATCGGGCTCCATTCGTCTGAAGATCGATGACGTTTTCGCGGACAGCCTCTCGCAGGCCGAAAAGCGCACGCTCGCTACGCTCATCTATTATCCCGAGGAGAAGACCAAGCTCCTGCTCGCCTCGGCGTCCGACGAGGCATCCTGGTATCGCGAGACCCTGCCGCGGCTGGTGGCGGTCTGCAAGCGCGCGGCACGCAAATACACGCGCTCGCATGTGCGCAAGGCGCTGCCCGAGGAATTCGCCTTCATCATCGAAGAGCTCATGTACGCCGATGCGCGCAACGTCGACAAAGAGGCCTATTACGCGGCCATCGTCGACGCCGTCGTCAAGACGGGGAAGGGGCCCGCTTTCGTCGAGGCGCTCTGCTTCCTCATTCAGCGTTTGGCCATTTCGCGCCTGCATATTATTGGCGATATCTACGACCGCGGTCCGCATCCCGACGCCATCGTCGAGGCGCTTTCGGCCCATCACAGCGTCGATATCCAATGGGGCAACCACGATATTGTGTGGATGGGCGCCTCGCTTGGCCAACCTGGCTGCATCGCGCATGTCGTGCGCAATTGCGCCCGTTACGGCAATCTGTCCATTTTGGAAGACGCCTACGGCATCAATATATTGCCGCTTGCGCAGTTCGCTCTCGAGGCCTATAAAGACGACCCCTGCGTGGGGTTTGCGCTGAAGGGGCATCCCGAGGGCATGTCGGCCTCTGAGCTTTCGATGAACGTGAAGATCCAAAAGGCGATGGCGATCATCCAGTTCAAAGTCGAAGGCGCCCTGATAGACGAGAATCCCGGTTTCGGGCTGCAGGGCCGCAAGCTGCTCGACAAAATCGATTACGAGCATGCGACGGTTGAGCTCGACGGCGTTGAGTACGAGCTCACCGATGGCGTATTCCCCACGATTGACCCGCGCGACCCATATCGCCTAACCGATGGCGAGCGCGATGTGCTTTCGCGCCTTGAGCAGGCGTTTATCGGTTCGGAAAAACTGCAGCGCCACATGCGCTTCCTTCTGAAGGCGGGGAGCCTGTACAAGATAGCCGATGGCAATCTGCTCTTCCATGCGTGTGTGCCGCTCAATGCCGATGGGTCGTTGAAGCAGGTGGAGATTTTCGGCAAGCAGTTCGCTGGTCGCGCGTTGTATGACGAATGCGAGCGCTGGATTCGCGTCGCGTTTTTCGACGAAGACCCCGAAATGCGCAAGCGCGGCGCCGATATGCTGTGGTATCTGTGGCTCGGCGAGGGCTCGCCGCTGTTCGCGAAAAGCAAGATGGCCACCTTCGAGCTCTATCTCATCGCCGACAAGGCGGCGCGCAAAGAGGCCAAAAACCCCTTCTACACGCTGCTCGATGACGAGGATGTTTTCGCGAACATCTTCCGCGATTTCGGGCTCGACCCCGAAACTTCGCATATCGTGTGCGGTCACGTCCCCGTGAAGGTCAAAGACGGCGAAGACCCCGTGAAGTGCGGCGGGAAAGTGATCATGATCGATGGCGGCTTCTCGAGGGCCTACCAGCCCACGACGGGAATCGCGGGTTATACGCTGATATCGAATTCCCACGGGTTCATTTTGGCCGCCCATGAACCGCTCGAATCAACGCAGGCGGCCATTGAGCAGGAACTCGATATCCATTCGTCGCGTCGCGTCGTCGAGAGCGCGGGCGAGCGCACCCTCGTCGCCGATACCGACAACGGCAAAAAACTCAAGAGCCGCATAGATGATTTGGGGCGCCTGTTGCGCGCCTATAGGCGCGGAGACATCGCCGAGAAGCCGCGAGACGTTCGGCCGTATTAGAGGATGGCGCGGCCGCCTAGGGAGGCGCCGATTAAGGTCTTCTTGCACTGTCGCGTGTGGGCGGTGCCGCCAGAGAGCCAGGTGGCGCCTCCCCAGGGAGGCGCCACCCGAGATTGTTTTGCCTGTATCCACGTGCGCGTGGCTGGCGTTTTCCTAAGAAAGGGATTCGAACGTGCGAATGATGAGCGCGGCGCTGTGGTGCGCGGCTTGCGATTCGAACGTGGCGTAATCCATTGTCGAGCTGCCGTCGGCCTTATCCGAAATCGCGCGCACGATCGCGCAGGGCATATTCGAGAGATAGCATGCGTTGGCGATCGCTCCGCCCTCCATTTCGCAGCACTTGGCGCCGAAGGTCTCCGTGATGCGGCGTTTTTCGTCTTCGTCTCGCACGAACCTGTCGCCTGAGGCGACGCGGCCCGAATGGGTTGTCGCTCCGATGGCCTTCGCGGCGGCGAGCACGGCTTCGCGCAGACTTTCGTCCATGGGGTAGGCCAGTGTGTCGCATCCCGGAGTGAGGCCTGGCTCGTATCCCAAGTTATGCACGTCCATGATATGGTTCACGGCGTCGGTCGCCACCACGATATCGCCGATGTTAATTTCCGCGTCGAGCGAGCCCGCGATGCCGGTGTTGATGATCGCCGCAATGTCGAATTTGTCGATGAGCACCTGGGTGCACACCGCGGCATTCACCATGCCGATGCCGCATTGTACGACAACGCATGAAACTCCGCCGATCGTTCCCTGGTAAAACGTCATGTTCGCTATGCGAGTTTCGCTGATCTCGCCCAGTTTCCCCATATGCTCGCGCAGGAGGGCGATTTCTATATCCATGGCGCCGATAATGCCGAATGTCTTCGATTGCATGGCGATCCTTTCTTCGAAAAACGCTCGGCCTATCGCCGGGCCTGGAAATTTTCCTTCACCGCCGCCAGTGCGCTCGTTTGCTCGTTTCTGCCGATACTCGAAGCGGTTGGCTTTGCCGAAGGTTCGTGCGAGCGTCCAAGATGGGTTTCTCGGGGACTCATCATGGTTGAATTCTAACCGATGCGGCGCAAGGGAGCTGCCCCAAGGCGAAAGCTTCATCGTGTCTGAGACTGGGCCGCGGCAAAGGAGGGGCATTTCCCTCGCGAAAACGACTTCGGAAAGGTGTCATATTTCGGTACATGGTCAAATCGAGGAAAAACTTCGGTAAAATAGCCGAGGTTTTTGCAATAGCCAACCGCTCATCCGAGGTGCTTCGTGGCTTTAACTTTCATCGATTTTCTGACTCAGGCTATCTCTCAGCCGATTCTTTTCGTGATTCTCATTCTCGTCATCGGAGTGACCGCGGTTTCCGGTGCGACCGACGCTCCGAACGCCATTGCGACGGTCGTTTCGACGCGCTGCTTGCGTCCGAATGTCGCCATCGCCTTGGCGGCCGTGTTCAACTTCGTCGGACTTGCGGGCATGACGTTCATCTCGACGGCGGTCGCAAAAACGATGTTCGGCATGGTCGATTTTTCGGGCGATACCGAGGCGGCGCTTCTGGCGCTTGTGGCGGCGATGCTCGGGGCCATAGGCTGGGGCATCTTATGCTGGTATTTCGGGATTCCCTGTTCGAAATCGCACTCGCTCATTGCGGGTATTACGGGCGGCGCCATCGCGATGAACGGTTTTTCGGGCGTGGTCCCCTCGGAGTGGGTCAAGGTAATCTACGGCATGGTGTTTTCGCTGGTGGCAGGCTTTTTCCTTGGCTGGTTTTTCACTAAGGTCGTCGAGCGTGCATTCGAAGCTATGGGTCGCAAGAAGGGCAATGCCGTATGTACTGGCATTCAAGATATATGCGCCGTGGCCCTTTCGTTTCTGCATGGCGCGCAAGACGGCCAGAAGTTCATGTCGATAGCCATGCTGGGCGTGGCTCTTTCGTTTGGCAGCTCCGACCCGAGTTCGTACGGCTTTCCGCTGTGGATCATGATTATATGCTCTCTCGCGATTTCGCTTGGCACGATTCTTGGCGGCAAGCGCATCATTAAGTCGGTGGGAATGGATATGGTCAAGCTTGAGAAATACCAGGGCGTGGCCGCGAATTTCTCGACGACCTTCACGTTGCTGGTCGCGAGCCTCACGGGCATGCCCGTTTCCACGGGCCATTGCAACACTTCGGCCATCATGGGCGTCGGCGCCTCGAGATCCATCAAGCGAGTGAATTGGTCCATCGCCAAGAATATGCTCTTCGCCTGGATCATCACGTTTCCCGCCTGCGGGCTTATCGGGTTTTTGCTGGCGAAAATCTTCATGCTGTTCGCTTAAGGGAGAGCCTTGTGAAATCCCAAGACAACATCGATTCGTGGTTCTCTCTGTTGCCTGTCGAAGTATCTCGCACGGCGCACGATTTGCTTTGCCGGGTCGAACAATTGCGCGAAGAGCAGGTCATCTACCCAGCGCAAAGCGATATATTCAATGCCCTGTCGTTTAACGCTCCGAGCGATATCCGAGCGGTGATTCTGGGGCAAGACCCATACCACGGCCCAGGCCAAGCCATGGGGCTGGCGTTTTCTGTGCCCAAAGGGATGAAGATTCCCCCGAGCCTAAGAAATATCCACAAAGAGCTCTCTTCGGATTTGGGGTGCGACGTGCCTTGTTCGGGGGATTTGACCCCCTGGGCGCAGCGCGGCGTTCTGCTATTGAACACGACTTTGACTGTGCGCGAGCACGCGGCGAATTCCCATGCGAAGCTTGGTTGGCAAGAGGTTACGGCGAACTTGGTTCGCGTATGCTTCGAGCAGCCGCAGCCGATAGTCTTTTTCGCATGGGGGCGTCATGCCCAGGAGCTTATCGATACAGCCGCAAAGGCTGCTGCGCATGAGATGGGGGAGAATTCCTCCTTGACGAGGGAGACCGGCGAGAATCGCCTCGGGGTGTTCGAGCCTATAAAAGACAAATTCGTCATCTCCTCGACGCATCCTTCTCCGCTTTCAGCTTCGAGGCCCGCGGGCGATATGCCGGCATTTCTGGGCTCGAAGCCATTTTCGAAGGCGAATGATCTTATCGCGAGCTGCGGCGGCGCTCCCATCGATTGGGCGAGCGTCTGCGAGAGCTCTCAGCTTTCCATGGAGATGTAAGGTCTTACGTCTGACTGATAGCCGGCGAGGCTAATCGTATTTTCGTAAGGAAGCGCTGGTCAAAGCCGCTTTACGCCGCTCGCGAACGGGTCAGCGTGATTAATCAACGCTTCCTTAAATGATGGCCCATACGATGACGGCCGCCAAAGCACCACCGATAAGGCCGGCGATAAACCCAGCAGCAACCGGCAACGTGAGTTCGCCCGTTTCGAAGGCTTTGGTGATCGTGTTTTTCGAAGCGCTGTGCGCGGTATTTGCCGGGGAATCGTCTGTATCGGCAACTGGCTCTTCGGTCGGTATTGCCACCGAGCCTTGCTCGACGGGGGTTTCGCTTGCAGGCTCGAACGCGGCTTCGATGCCGCGTTCGGTGAGGCGTTCGAAGAAGAACTCGTCGCCCTCGCTGACGCCTTCGATGTATCCCTTGTCGGCAAGCGATTGGTAGATGAATACGGCATTTTGGTCGAAAGCGCCTTCTTGGCCGGTCGGACATAGCCGTTGGAAGGCGACGAGCGTGACGTCTTCTCCCGCATCAGCTGCGTCTGCGAGCATGGTGAGCTCGAGCGACTCGTCTTCTGTTAGGGCCTGGCTGCCGTATTCACTCATGAGATGTTGCCTTTCTCGTTGAAATCCTGAGCGATTCTAGCATGCGAGCGCAACGAGCAAGAAAGTGCCACATGAGTAACATCTGGCCAGGTCGATTCCCCTTCGCGGCTTTCGATAAATCGATTATTTATGCTCGTTTTGCCCAATTGGATATCTCTTCGGCTTAAATCATCCGTCCTGTAACGATATGGAAACAGTTCGGCGATATATATACTCGTTACGTCGTTTAGGTTTTGACGGCGATAGGCGTGGGGGCGAAGCGCGAGTCCCCGACGCATGAAATGCTCTCAGGAGGCATTCGCCCGCGTTTCCTCGTAAGTGATGCGCGCGCGAATGCTCGCTGTGAGTATTCCAGAATGGTATTCTCGCGCAGCAAAGGAGGTATGGCTATGGCCGAAGAGGTTCAAAAGTCATCCGAAAGCTCGCAGAAAGGCGGCATGGGCCGAATTCTGCAAATCGGCGGTGCCGTGGTCGGTACGCTTGTCGGTTCTGGGTTCGCATCGGGCCAAGAGGTCATGCAGTATTTCACTGCCTACGGCGTTCCCGGCATTTGGGGCGCGGTACTCACCATGCTCCTGTTCGCCCTCATGTGTGCGGCCGTGACCTACTATGGCTGGAAGTTCGCCAAGTCGGAGCATTTCTCGGCATTTCGTCATTATTGCGGCAAATACTTCGGCATGTTCATGGATATTTTCTCGGTGCTGTTCTGCTTCTTGGTGGGCATCGTCATGACTTCCGGCTCGGGCGCTATGTTCGAGCAGTACTTCGGAATTCCTTCCATCGTGGGCTCGACGCTCATGGCGCTCATCGCGCTGGGAAGCGCGTGGCTCGGTCTTGGAAGACTTACGAAGCTGCTCGGCTCGACCGCCCCTATCTGCATTCTGTTCTTGGTTGGCGTGTCTATCGTTACGGCCGCTATGAACTGGGGCAATCTCGCCAATGCTGACGCCATGGTCGCAGCCGCCGACGCTGAGGGCAACGTGCTTCGCGCCGTTGACTTCGCGGCCCCTCTGTGGATCGTCATCATCGTGACCGCGCTGAACTACGTGGCCCACAATATCGTCGCTGGCGTGCCTTTCATCTCGAAGGTCGGCACCCAGGCGAAAACGGGCAAGGAAGCGTTGTGGGGCGGCCTTCTGGGCGGCATCCTTCTGGGCGTGTGCGCTTTGGCGCTCAACCTCGGCATGCTGACGACCTACGATCAGGTCTATGCCCTGCAGGTTCCCGGCCTTGAGTTCGCGCGCATGCTCAACCCTGTCATGGGCGCGATTTATGCTGTAATCCTCATCATCATGATTTACAACACCATTGTTCCCATGATGATTTCCGTCGCGAACCTGTTCGTGAAAGAGGAGAAAGACCCCACGAAGTATCGCGTCGTGCTCATTGCCCTCGCGGTTATCTTCCTTGTTGGCGGCCAGTTCCAGTTCTCCATGCTCATCAATATCTTGTACCCGTTCGTCGGCTACGTTGGCATGATCTTCATGGTCGTGGTGCTGGTTCAGGTTATTCGCTGGAAATGCTTCGGCAAGAAGGAGCCGCAGGAATAAGGTTTTCTGCTTCATAAGCGATACTCAAGGGCGCTGGCTTCGGCTAGCGCCCTTTTGGTTTGGGGTGAGCGCGTTGCGGCTTCTGAATGGTGAGGCGCGCAGCGATGCGTCCGCCTATGCGCTCACGGGCCTCATCGCAGGCACCGAGCCTATCGAGAAGCCGCTGAAGTTTGTGGCGAAGCGCCTGTTCGGCTCGCTTCCGTTCGATGCATATCTGCTGCTTATTGTGCTGGCGCTGCTCGATATCCAAATTCCCCAACAGGTGGTCGATTTCACCGAGCCCATGGCGAACGCGAATTCGTTTTGCGCCATGCTGATGCTGGGGCTCATGGTCGGTTTCACGTCGGCGGGCTCCAAGCTGAAGAAGGTTGCGGTTATTTTGGGCGCTCGCGCGGTGTTCTCGCTCGTGTTCTGCGCGCTTGCATGGGCGCTGCTGCCTTTCGATGCCGCCACGAAAGTCGTCGTGTGCATGCTGCTGTGGGCGCCGGCGAGCGCCATGGGCCCGACATTCACGCTGTGGTGCGGCGGCGACGAGAAGCTTGCGGGTCTGTCGAACGGCATCACCATTGTCGAAGCTATCGTCGTGGTAACCGCCATAGTGCTTGCCACAGGCGTCGCGGCTTAGCGAGCTGCCTTCATTCCTATTGCAAATCTATGAGCTGCTGCAGCTCTTTCTTGCTGTGCACGCCAAGCTTGGTGTACAGGCGTTTCGTGTGGCCTTTCACGGTGTTTTCTGTCACGAACATCGATTCGGCGATGTAGGCTTTCGTGCGGCCTTTGCACAGCATCTGCATCACCTCGAGCTCACGGGCGGTGAGATGCTTTTGCTTGGCGATGGCTTTGCAGCGCGCGTCGATGTCGGCAAACTCTTGCGGTGTGGGTGCGGGTGCAGCGTTGATGTCGCTGAAGATGAACTGCATGTCTCGGTCGCGCAGCTCGAGGCAGAACGTCGACACGATGAGTGCTGCGTACAGCATGACGGCCAAAAACAACGTTTCGGCGGTATGGCCGTTTGACAGCTGGGCGAATGTGACGCCGATGAACAGCGGCACTGTGTACAGGCTCCAGCCGATGCCGAATACCGTGGTGGGATGCATGTCGGTATGCTGCGCGATGTCGCAGAGGGTGAGCCATACGAACAACACGATGAAATTCACGCAAATGCTTGAGAAAATGGGTTGCAGCCAGGCATCGGGGAAGGCGATGCGCAGCAAGATATCGGTGGCCAGAATCACCAGGATGATGCGCCACAATTGCACGAAGTCGAAGGGTTTTTTCAGCGCGAACGTCCAAGCCAGAACGCACGCGCACAGCGCAATCTCGCACGCGCGTGCCAGCAGGAAGGTTGCAAGTGGGGTTTGGCTTGCGTGAAGCTGGTCGTTGGCAAGCAGGTTGGCGTTTACGAGGCTGAACACGATGATGAGCGCGGCGACTTTCCAGAGCGACCGTGCGTCTTTCCTTGTGAACCGCAACGAAGCGTGCGGCCGATGCCAAAGCTCGGTGCCGTTGCGTGCGCCAGCGAGTATCGTAACCGGGGCGAGCACAGCTAAAGCGATATGCGAGGGCGCATACCCGAAAAAGAACAGCGCTGTTTTCAAGCACGCCGCCACGATGCCGCTTCCGAACAGGAAGAATGTTGCCTGTGCCATTGTGAAGCGGGCGTATGAAACGGCCCATTGCGAATAACACCATCCGATGAAAATGCCGCCCAGAGCGAGTGATGCTGCGTCTTTGATGGCGCCGTACGATTCGGCCGTGCTGCCGAGCGGAATGAGCGGCAGCACGGCGGCGACTATTCCGGCAGCCGCGACTACGACGCAAACCCCTTTGCGGGTGATGAAATCGGGCACCTTTCGGCTTGCTGCGGCTATCGCCAGCATGGTTGCGGCGATAGGCAGGTAGACGAATTGCCAAGGCGCGAGCTCTTGGGGCGCGATGCCTCCCGCCGTATTGAACGCGAAAATCCATGCATGGACGATGGCAAGCCCGAACAATGGGGCAAGCGAGGCGACGCGTGTCTCTTTGGGAATGCCCAGGGTTTCTCGAAATGTGTGTGCGACGTTTTCCATGGGTCGTATTATCGCACGGTTTTCGCTGGCTCGGCCTTTTCGCGCCTTGGTTTCATTGTGGCGTTTCGGGTGTTTTCGACAGAGCGCAAAGGGGAGGGATAGGGAGTATTTTCCCTTGCGAAGCTCTCTTTGATAAAGCGTTTACTTGGGAAAACGCACAATGTACCCCTTTCGGGTACGTGTTTGACCCCGAACGGGGCGAGAGCGTTTCGCTGTGCGCGGCCATACTTCGAGTCATCGAAACGCGAAACGATGCGCTCGCGTGGAGGGGCATTGCGCCGAAGGGTTAAGTGAAAGCGCATCAAGTATGCAAAAGGGAGAACAACTATGAGCGATTTGAACCTCACCGCTTCTCGCCGCAATTTCATCAAGGCCGCCGGCGCGGCGCTCGCGCTGGGCGCTGGTTCGGCGGTGTTGGGCGGCTGCTCGCCGAAGGGCGCGTCTTCTTCGAAGAACGACGCCGTGACGAACGTCTCTGATATCAAGTGGGACGATGAATACGATGTCATTGTCGTGGGCGGCGGCATTGCTGGCTTGGCTGCCGCGGCGACCGTCGCCAACGAGGGTGACGGCAAGAAATGCCTGCTGTTGGAAAAGGGCGAGAATGCCGGCGGCAACAGCTTCCAGTCGTCGGGTTTCTGTATGTGGACTGAGGAGTCGGAGAAGTTCCTGAACTCGTACATCAAGGGTTTGAACGGCGATTTCGATTGCACCCCCGACGACGTGATGGCCGCTTACTGTGACGGTCTGACGGAAAACGTCGAATGGCTGAAAGGCTTGGGCGCCGAGCCGTATATGGCCGTTATGGGCCCTGGCTATGAGGGCTCCCAGACCAACCAGAACCCCGAGTACCCCGAAATCGACGGCGCGCAATACATGGGCGCCATTCGCTTCACCGGTGGCGACGATAAGTCGGGTCCGAAGCACATCGCCGTGTTCCTGCAACAGTACGTGGAATCGTCTGACGTCGATTACAAGAAGTCCACGCCTATGACCGCCTTGGTGCAAGACCCCGAGTCGGGGGCCATTCTGGGCGTTGTGGCCGGCGAGAAGACCAATAAGTATTACAAGGCCAACGGCGGCGTGATTATGTGCACCGGCGGCTTCGAGAACGACGCCGAGTACCTCGAGAACTACATGGGCATGCAGGGCGTCACGCCGGCCGCCGCGCAGGAGAACACTGCCGACGGCCACCGTGCGTGCGCCAAGGCTGGTGCTGCCATGTGGCACATGAAGGGCGGCGCGTGCTTCTGGATGGCTCCGCGCAACCTCGAGAACACTGAGTTCACGCAGACTCAGCCCACGGGGCTCACGAAGGAATTCGGCATTACGGTGGGCGTGAACGGCCGTCGTTTCTATAACGACTGGGATGCCTGCGCTTCGGGCGACGTGCTTCCCATCGGCAGTGACCTTTCCACCAACGTGGGTTATCGCCATGGCGCCACGCAGTGGGGCGGCCGCTGGGTGCATCTGCCGCTGCCGCCGAAGGCATGGTTCATCTATGACGCAGCCGGCCTTGCCGCGGGCGCGCTGCCCGAGAACTTGCGCGAGAACCCCGATGCGAGCGGTTGGGCGTACAAAGCCAACAGCATCGAAGAACTTGCGGCGCTCATCGAGGTGCCTGTCGAAGAGCTTTCCAAAACGGTAAGCACGTGGAACACGTTCTGCGATAACGGCGAAGATTTGGCATTCTATCGTCCGAGCGACCATATGACCAAGGTCGCGCAGGGCCCGTTCTATGCGACGCTTTGCACGCCGACCATGCTGAACACCGATGGCGGCCCGGTCCGCGACGCTCAGGCTCGCATCCTCGACCCGTACGGCAACCCGATTGAGAATCTGTATTCCGCCGGCGAGTTCGGCTCCATCTGGGGCAACATGTACCAGGGCACGGGCAATATCGGCGAATGCGTCGTGTTCGGCCGCATCGCCGCCCGCAACGCCATGGCGAAATAATCCTTCGCATATTCCCTCGTCGCAAGACGCCAACCCCTCCCTTGGGCGTCTTGCTGGCATCAGCGACAACGCCTCGCACCGCGTTCGGTACGAGGCGTTGTCACGCATTGAGGCAGGGAAGCGCTGGGCGAGCGAGCGCCGGTTCTAAGCGTTCCTTCACTGCAAATAAACCCAAGAAGGCCCCTTCTCTTATTCCCTGAACGTCTGGAACGTTGTGAGGGAAATAGGATGAAGGGGCCTTCGACAGGTCGAACGAATTTCGAAAGGAAATCGCTATTCGGTGGTTGCCGGAGCTGCGTCAGCGTTTTCGCGCAGCATGCCGTCGAGGGTACGCCATGCGAGTTCGGCGCACTTCACGCGTGCGGGCATGTGGGAAATGTCCTGCAGTTGGGCGGCTTCATCGAGGTCGATCTTGTCTTGCTCGGTGAGTTCCTTGCCTTTGATCATATCGATGAACAGCTGCGAGAGGCGCAGCGCCTCTTCGACGGTTTCGCCCGTGATGACGTCGGCCATCATGTCGGCCGAAGCCTGGCTCACGGCACAGCCATGGCCCGTGAAGGCGGCCTCTTCGATGACGCCATTCTCAACGCGCAGCGACAGAGTAAGCTCGTCGCCGCAGCTCGGGTTGATTCCCTCGTGCGTATGAGTGGCGCCTTCAAGCTCGTATTTGTAATCGGGATGGGAGTTATGGTCCATCAGTGCCGTGGTGTAGATTCCGCTATTCGCCATGGAACATGCTCCAAACTCGTTTCAGGCCGTAGACCAGTTTGTCTACGTCGTTCTTATCGTTGTAAAACGCCAGCGATGCGCGGCAGCAGGCGAGATTCTCCACGCCAAGCCACGTAAGCAACGGCTGTGCGCAATGGTGTCCGGCGCGAATGGCGACTTGGTCCATATCGAGGATGCTCGCCACATCGTGCGGATGGATGCCATTCACGTTGAAGCTCACCACGCCATGGTGTTCGGCTGGGTCGGGGTGCCCGATGATGGTGACGAAGTCGAGCTTGCCGAGCTCTTCCATGCAATAGGCCACAAGGGCTTTCTCGCGAGCTTCGATGACGTCGATGCCGACCGACTCAACGTAGGCGACGGCCGCGGCGGTGGCATAGATGCCCGCCGCATCCTGCGTGCCAGCTTCGAATTTCTCGGGCACGGGCGCCCAGGTGGCATCTTGCTCAGTCACGTTGTCGATCATCTCGCCGCCCGTCAAAAACGGCGGCATAGCGTTCAGCAGCTCGTCTTTACCCCACAGCACGCCCATGCCGAACGGGCCGAAGAGCTTATGGGCGGAAAACGCGAAGAAATCGCAGCCGATTTCCTTCACGTCCACCTGGATATGCGGCACCGATTGCGCTCCGTCTACCACGAAATAACCGCCTTGCTCATGCACACGGCGTCCCAGCTCTTCGACGGGGTTCTGGATGCCGAGCACGTTTGAGACGTGCACGCAGGCGAGAATCTTGGTCTTGGGGCCGATTTTCGCATCCATTTCCTCTGGCGTGATGACGCCGTTCTCGTCGGGGTAGAGATAGACGAGTTTCGCTCCGGCCGCACGGCAGGCCTGCTGCCAGGGAATGAGGTTCGAATGATGCTCCATGATGGTGATGCATACTTCGTCGCCCGAGTGCAGCACCGTGGGCGCAAATGCCTTCGCCACGATGTTCAGAGCCTCGCTGGCATTGCGGCACATGACGATATCTTCGGCTTTCGGTGCGCCGATGAATTTCGCCACGCGATGGCGCGCGACGTCAATCGCCTCGGTGGCTTCGACCGACAGGCGATAGAGGCCGCGAAGCGCGTTCGCGTTCATCTCTTCGTAGAAGCGTCGCTGGGCGTCGAGCACGGCCTTCGGACGCTGTGCCGTGGCGGCGCTATCGAGAAAGGCCAAATCGGGATGATTGGCGAGTAGCGGGAAGTCGCGCTTGTAGGGGTTTTCGGCGATATTGGCCGCGCACACGATATCGGGAGCGACGGCCGATGCCGCGGCAGCTTGCGCGGCATCGGCGATAGCGCAGGCGCTTGCGGCGGCGATGTTTGTTTCAGTCATGCTCATGTTCGATCCTCGAATCTATTCGGCTTCGCCGAACTGGGCTGGAATGCCGATGCGGGCGGCCAGCTTCTCGATAGCTTGGCGTGTGCGCGCGTCGGGCGTGGTAAGCGCAGCGTCTTCGAACGTCGCGATTGCGAGGAGGCGTTCGGCAGCTTTCTGTGAAATTCCGCGGCTCATCAAGTAGTTCAGCTGCTCGGGTCGCATATGGCCGATGGTGGCGCCGTGGTTGCCCGCCACGTCGTCTTCGCTGCACAAGATGATGGGAATCGACTTGTTCTTCACCCGCTCGTCGGCGAGCACCACCGATTCGGTTTCCGTGCCCTCGGCGCCCGAGCATCCGCAGACCAAATCGATGGTTCCGCGCAAGGTTTTCGAGCATTCGTCGGTAAGCACTCCCTGGGCGTCCATGAGGCACGTGGTCTTTTTGCCCCGATGGCGAAGCAGGTAGTTGAAATCGAGCGTCTCTGACCCATGGCCGACGTAGCGCGTGGTCACTTTCGCATCGCTTCGGTCGCCCGACAGATTGCCGGCCAGGCCCACATAGGACTCGCCGCCGCCGAGCACGGTGTGCCGCACTCCGACGCGCGCGTTGGTATCTAGGAACAGGGCCGTATCGTCCATAATGGTGAAGCCGTCGGATGCGGCATGCACGGTTTGGATCTCTATGTGCGCGTCGGCGCCTGCGAAGACGGAAAGCGTGCAGCCCAGTAGGCCTTCGCCTTCGTCGGGCGAATCGAAGCAGACGAGAATCTGTGCCTGGGTATCGGCGTTTGCCACGACGGAAACGTTCGCAACGGCGGCCGCATTCGCCGCTCCGTTGATGCGTATCGCGATGGGATTGGTGAGCTTCGTGCCTGCGGCTATTTCAATCACACGCGTGGCGGCGGCGTGCGCGGCCAGCCATTCGGCGGCCTGCTGCCCCATGCCATGTTCGAAAGCCCGAGGGTTTTCGGCGTCGCGTGTCACGGGCGAGGTCGCGGCCAAATCGAGATTCACCTCGCCGCCTTCGAGCAGTTCTTCATCGGGTTGGGTATTGCGTTGCGGCTCGGCCTGTTCGGGGCGCGATTTCCATGCCTGTTCGCAGGCTGCCTCGAACGCACCGAACTCGCCAAGCGCTGCGCCTTCGGGAATTTCGACTTCAACCGAATCGGCGGCGATGGTGTCGATCACGCCAACGTGCGCCTCGTTCATATCCAGTCGATGCCAGGTGGGGGAGACGAGCGCGTTGGCGCGCAGGGCCTGCGTAGTGGTCTTGCCCATTATCCAATCGCCCCTTCCATTTCGAGTTTGATCAGGTTGTTCATCTCAACCGCGTATTCCAGGGGCAGCTCTTTGCTCACGGGGTCGGCGAAGCCGTTCACGACCATGGTGCGCGCCTCTTCCTCGGAAATGCCGCGGCTCATGAGATAGAAGACGGTGT
The DNA here is from genome assembly GCA_963635715.1 of Subdoligranulum sp. CAG:314. Taxonomy (GTDB): domain Bacteria; phylum Actinomycetota; class Coriobacteriia; order Coriobacteriales; family Eggerthellaceae; genus Slackia. Next base: position 39,785 of record CAVHFS010000015.1, read on the forward strand.
CGTCGGAGATGCGTCCGATGGTCGCCTCGTGGCCCACATCGACGTTCTTACAGCGGATATCCATGGCGGGAATGGTGTCCGAGCGGCTTTCTGCATCGAGCATGAGCGATTGGCAGCTGACCGATGCGGCGGAGTTCTCGGCGTTCTCGGTAGCCACGACGCTCGAGCGAAACGTCGACACGCCGCCGCCTTTCGAGATGGACTTCGTCTCGATCGCGGCGCTGGTCTCGGGGGCAGCGAGTACGACTTTGCAGCCCGTATCGAGGTCTTGTCCCTGCCCGGCGAACGTGATGCCCGTGAACGTGCACGTTGATTTGCGCCCCGACAAAATTGACATGGGGTAGAGATACCCCACGTGGCTGCCGAAGCTGCCCGATACCCATTCGATAGAGCCGCCCTCGTCGCACACCGAGCGCTTGGTATTGAGGTTGTACATGTTCTTCGACCAGTTCTCGATGGTCGAATAGCGCAAATGCGCGCCCTTGCCGATGAACAGCTCAACGGCGCCCGCGTGCAGGTTGGCCACGTTGTATTTCGGCGCGGAGCAGCCTTCGATAAAGTGCAGGTCGGCGCCATCTTCCACGATAATCAGGGTATGCTCGAACTGGCCTGCGCCTTTCGCATTGAGGCGGAAGTAGCTTTGCAGCGGGAAATCGAGCTTGGTGTCGCGTGGCACGTATACGAAGCTGCCGCCCGACCACACGGCGCCGTGCAACGCGGCGAACTTATGGTCGGTGGGCGGAATGAGCGTCATGAACTTCTCGCGAATGAGAGGCTCCCATTGCGGGTCGTGCAATGCCTCCTCGATCCCCGAGTAGACGATGCCCATCTTCGAGGCGGTGTCTTGCATATTGTGATACACCAGTTCGGAGTCGTACTGAGCGCCAACGCCCGCGAGATAGGCGCGCTCGGCCTGGGGGATGCCCAGGCGGTCGAAGGTGTTTTTCACATCGTCGGGAAGGCTTTCCCAATCACTTTTCTGGTCGGTGTTGGGCTTCACGTACGTGACGATATGGTCCATGTCCAAACCGGCGATCGAGGGCCCCCAGTCGGGCGCCTCCATGCTCAGATATATCTCGAGCGACTTCAGGCGATGCTCGAGCATCCAGGCGGGCTCGTCTTTTTTCTCGGAAATTTCGCGCACGATTTCGGGGGTGAGGCCCGCGGCGAGCTTCTCGGTGCTCTCGCCGTACGAGAAATCGTAGAGGCTGCGATCGATGTCGGCGACCTCGGAATGTTGCTTTGCCATGGTGAGCCTCGCTTTACGCCAGGGCGGCCGCTGCGGCCTGTTCGAATTGCTCGAAGCCCTCCGAGTCGATTTTCTCGATGAGCGAGGCATCGCCTTCGTGGACCATGCGGCCCTTCACCATGACATGGACGCGGTCGACGTCTACGCGCTCGAGGATGCGCGTGTTGTGGGTGATGATGATGAGCGTGCCGTCGCATGAACTGCGATACGCCTCGATTCCGCGAGAGACGACGGAAAGCGCGTCAACGTCGAGGCCCGAGTCCGTTTCGTCGAGAATGGCCAGCTTTGGCTTGAGCAGCAGAAGCTGCAGCATTTCGAGCTTCTTCTTCTCACCGCCGGAAAAACCGACTCCGAGCTCGCGATCGAGATATGCGGGGTCGAAATCGAGCTCTTCGCAGAGCTTCTGCGTATGGCGGCGGAACTGCTTCCCCTTAAGGTCGAGCCCCTCGCGCCCAGCCGCGGCCGCTCGCAAAAAGCTCGACAGCGGCACGCCGGGAATTTCCACCGGCGCCTGGAAGCTCAAAAACATGCCCGCGTGGCTGCGTTTGTCGGGCGAGAGCGCCGTTACGTCTTGGCCGTTGAAGACGACCGATCCTGCGCAGACGCCGTAGGCGGGATCGCCCATGATGACATGGCCGAGCGTGGATTTTCCAGCGCCGTTTGGACCCATGAGCACATGCGTTTGCCCGCTTTCCACGGACAAATCGACGCCATGCAGAATCTCTTTCTCGTCGACCGAAGCGACAAGGCCGCTGACGCGCAGCAGCGGTTCTGTCGAAGTTTGCATTGCCATGGCAATTGCCTTTCTCTTATATAGACCCCTCTTGATACCAAATCAGGTGTTGGCCGCCCGCTTCGACCCCCTCCGCTTGTGCGGCCCCATGGGCGAAATTTTAAGGCGCAATTACCAACCTCAGTAACTGAATTAAGATAAACCAACCATGTGCCATGTCAAGTTCGAGCGGACCGGGTTAATACGAATTAACGCAAAATGGAATAATGCAGGTTTCATTTTGCGAAGCTGGCATCATAATTACGTTCCTTTGACAGATTGTGCGTAATGACGCTCTCCTTTGTTTTGCTCAATCCGAAAAAGGATATACTCAAGCGATATCAGACGCCGTTTGCGCCGCACGCATGCACGGCACGGACGATTTTGGAATGAATGGTATGTCGAACACCAAACTCTTGACGCTTGCCGTCCCCGCATATAATTCGGAAGGTTTTTTGGGCACGTGCCTCGATACGCTTGTGCAGTCTGGCGACGAAGTCGAGGTGCTCGTGGTAAACGATGGGTCTTCCGATGCGACTTTGGGTGTGGCTCAGGCCTATCAGCAGCGCTATCCCAATGTCGTGGTTGCCGTCGACCAGGTAAACCGCAATTGGGGTGGAGCCGTTAACCACGCGCTCGAGCTTGCGAGCGGGAAATATTTCTATGTCGTCGATTCCGACGACTGGCTCGATGCCAGCGTGCTCGATGAGGTTCTCGAGAAGCTTCGCGATCTTGAGAAATCGGCCGGCGGGGTCGATTTGTTTGTGGTGAATTATCTCTACAACCGAATCGAAGACGCAACGCGCCACACGATTCACTACCGCAAGCTTATTCCCACTGATAGGGTTGTGAGCTGGGACGACCTCAACGTTCCGAAGGTCGATCAGTATCTTATGATTCACAGCATGATATATAGGACGCAGGTTGTGCGCTCCAGCGGGCTCGTGCTTCCCGAGGGGATGTCATATATGGATAGCCTCCTTATGCTGAAACCTCTGCGTCATGTGAGAACGCTGTACTACCACGATTGCGACCTGTATTGGTACACCATTGGGCGCGAGGGGCAATCCATTGAGCCCGAGGTGCTCAAGCGCCACATCGGCGATCAGCTGTGCGCCACGAAATGGGCGATCGATGGTTTCGACTTCAAGGCGCTGCAGGAGATAAGCCCTCGTTTGGCGAGCTGCAGCCTGCGCTATCTCTCCGCGATGATGACGGTCTCTTCGATTCATCTGTACCAAATCAACACCCCCGAATCGATCGAAGACAGCAAGAAGCTGTGGGAGTATGTCCAGAAAAGCGACCCCGCGCTCTATCGGCGCCTTCACGCATCGTTCGCCGGGCTTGTCGCGCGAAAGACGGCGCTCGGTCGTTTTGCGGCGAAGTTCGGTTACACCATGGCGGCGAAGATTTTCAAGTTCGCCTAGGGCTAGAAGAGAAGACGTATGGCAAACGACGCTGAAGAAAAAGAGCCTCTTGCCGAGGCTGTTTTGGAGCCGAATCTCCTCAACGAGATCGCCCCCGAAACGGCAATGGAGCGGCCTCACGTTAAGGGGCGCATGCTCAACGTTTTTCTGTGTATTTTCGCTTTCGGCATGCTCGTCGGCTATTTGGTGTTTGCGGGCGAGGGCGAGGATTTGGCGAATGCGCTGCAGAGCATGCAGTGGTCGTGGCTCATGCTTGCGTGCGTCATGGTCGTTGGCTATTGGCTTTTCGAGTCGATCTGCATGCAGATTTTCTCGCGTGACATGTTTCCCCGCTTCAAATTTCGCGACACGTTTCTCTGTACGATTATCGGCCAATATTTCAACTGCATCACGCCGCTGTCGAGCGGTGGTCAGCCGTTCCAGGCGTATTACTACAATCGCTTCGGCATGCCGCTTTCAAAAAGCATGCCCATGCTCGTGTGCCGCTTCGTCACCTACCAAGTGGCCACGAGCGCGTTTTGCGCCATCGTGCTTTTGTTGCGCCTGAACTATTTCGTCGAAGACAACCCCGCCCTTACCACGCTCGTGATAATCGGCTTCATCGGCGGCCTCGGTCTGCTTTCGATGCTTCTGGCCATCGCGCTGTGGCGAAACGGCATCGTGAAGATCGTGTCGTGGGCATTCAAGCTCGCCGGCAAGTTTCATATCGTGAAGGATCCCGAGAAAAATATCGCCAACACGACCAAGACGATCGATGACGCATACGCCGAGATTCGCTATATGCTGAAAAAGCCGAAGCTGTTCGTGCAAAGCATCCTGGTCACATTCGTGCAGCTGCTTGAATTCTTCACCATCAGCTACGTGATTATGCGCGGCCTTGGCTGCGATGGGGATTTCCTCACGGTCATTTCGTGCCAGGCATTCGTGTACATGATTTCGTCGTTCGTGCCGACGCCCGGCGCTATGGGTGCGGCCGAAACCAGTTACGCGCTGTTTTTCAGCACCATTTATCCCAGTGCGTCGTTTGTGGCTTTGTCCACGTTCATCTGGCGCTTCCTCACGTTCTATTTCCCCATTGTGACGGGCATGCTGGTAACGCTGTTCGTCAATAGGTCGGATGCCGTGCGCGAGCAAGAGGCCAATAAGCAGAAGTAAGAAGGGCGTCTTAGCGATGGGGATGCGCTTTCTGACAGACGAGCCTGGGTGCGTTCATATTGCAGCTTTGTTCATTCGGGATATCTCCCATAGGCAAAATGTGGAACTCAGCTTATCGAAACTAGGCATGTATGGGTTAAAGTCCGATAGGCGGTAGGGACAGATGCGGCGCGTTGTCCGAGCGAGTGCGGCGGGGGCTGCGGTAGTATGGCGGCATTGGAATTCGTTCGTTGCTGGAAGGACCGCGCCCATGAGCATGGCGGATATTTTGAACATCGAAATCGTCGAAGATACGCCTGAGCGCTATGTGATGCATACGCCCGTCACGGCCGACATGCTGCAGCGTCATGGCGTGATTCATGGTGGCATCAGCGCATATTTGGCCGAACATGCGGCGAGCGAGTGCATTTCCGCGCATACTGACCCCGAAGTGTCGCACGCTTTGGGGCTGGAACTTACCACGACGCATTTGCTGCCTGTTTTCGAAGGCGACACCATCGAGACGGTCGCAACGCCGGTGCGCGACGGCGGGCGCGTTCGTGTGTGGAAGGTGGAGCAGTTCCGCATGTCTGATGGGCAGATGTTCAATACGTCGCAGATGACGATGTACATGAAGAAGGTTAAATAGGGCCGTTGTCTGTTTCGTTCGACCTGTCCGAGGACGCCCCTCCGCACCTGAATTCTTCACAACGTTCCAGGCGTTCAGAATTCAGGCGCGGAGGGGCGTCCTCTTCATTCGGCGCGTTCGAGGGCGGAATGCCCTCAGGCGAGAATCCTTCGCAACGTTCTGATCGTTCGGAATTCAGGCGCAGCACGGCGCCCTTCTTGCTCTCTTTGGGCTTTTAGAACCTGTTGATTGGGTGCTCTTGGATGGCGTTGTAGAGGCTTTCCTGAATTATGTTCCAGAACGGGTTCATGTGCTCGTCAAGCAGCGTTTGGACGCTTGCGCGATTCTTAAGGAAAAACCCGATGAAGGTAACCACTTGGCGCGCGTAGACCTCCGCGAGCATGGCCTTCGTCTCATTGGGCATGTAGCGTCCGTCCAAGATAAAGTCGATGTCGTTCGTGAACGCGGGAGCATACATATCGACGATTTGCTGCATGAACTCGACCTCTCGCTCATTGAAGAGCTTTCGGTAAAAGTCGGAGTCTTCGAGCACGGTGTTCACGAGGATTTTGTAGTAGTCCCCCGAATCGAGCGTGCGGGCGCCCGTTTCTTTGTGGACGTAATAGGCGAGCGAATCTTTTCCGGCGCCTGTTTCTGAAAAAGGGGAGCATACGAGCTGGCTCTCGGGAAAATCATGGCGAAGCTTCGTGGCCAAAGAGGTTCGGAATATCCACATGGCCACATCGTACTTGCTGCCAAAGTGGTAGTAAAACGTATTACGGTTGATGCCAAGTTGGGCGATGAGATCGGCGATGCGCGTTTGCGAGAGCGAGGTCTTGCGAACCGATTCCTTGAATGCGTTCGCTATTTCAGTCCGAGTATCACGCTTCGTCATAGATATAATCCCCTTCTGCGTTTCCCCAGGTGAATTATAGGCATCGAACCTATTTGCAGGCAAGAGTTTCGGCATTGCGCCCTTATATCATAGGGCATGCCTATAAAAGCTGCCTCTTTCATAAGTTGCAATTGGGCAAATACCGAATATGCCTAGTCGATTCTGGACGAGCGAGAATTTCGTCCAATGAATATCCTCTTCACACAATCCACAATATAAGCGTCCGGATAAGACATGGATCCGGGCTGTAAGGGGATCATTTTTAGGAGGAAACATGGAAGACGTCAAACGTCCGCTCGCTGGCGTGAAGGTTGTCGAGATGGCAACGTTCATCGCAGTTCCCGCCGTTGGCCGCATTCTGGCCGACATGGGTGCTGAGGTAGTCAAGATCGAATCCGCCAAGGGCGACAACCTGCGCTTCACTGCTCCAAACGAGGGCCGTCCTTCCGACCCGCACGAAGACACGAACTTCGACCTCGAGAACGCAAACAAGAAGGGCATCGTGCTTGACCTTCGCCAGCCCAAGGGCAAGGAAGTCCTTTTCAAGCTTCTTGACGATGCCGACATTTTCCTGACGAACTGGCGCCCAGGCGCGCTTGCCCGTCAGAACCTCACCTATGACGACCTGAAGGCCAAGTACCCCAAGCTCGTCTACGCCAGCCTCACCGGCTACGGCGACAAGGGCCCCGACAAAGACCTTCCTGGCTTTGACTACACCGCCTTCTTCGCTCGTTCCGGCTGGTCTGGATCGCTGTACCAGAAGGGCACCGTTCCTTCGAACCTCATTCCCGCGCTTGGCGACCATCAGGCGGCTCTCGCGCTGACCGCCGGCATTCTGGGCGCGCTGTATCGCGCTGCGCTCACTGGCCAGGGCGAAAACGTTTCCACCAACCTGCTGCATACCGCCATCTGGGTTCAGTCGTTCCAGATTCAGGGCGCTCAGTACGGCACCGAGTTCAACGGCGTCGAATACCCCTTCGACCGTCGCGAGAATCCGTTGCCCTACCAGCCTGCCGTTAAGACGAAGGACGACCGATTCCTGCAGGTCATGGGCCCGAACTTCAGCATTTACTGGCCGTTGATCATGAAGGCGATCGGCCGCGAGGACGTGCTCGACGACCCCATCCTGAGCGACCAGAAGAAGATTCAGGATTCCGGACGTCTGGGCGAGGCCTACGACATCGTTCAGGAAGGCTTCCAGCAGAAGACCATGGAGGAATGGATTCCCATCCTCACCGAGCTCGACATTCCGTTCGCCGCATGCAAGACCTACGAAGAAGTCTCCAAAGACGAGCAGGCTTGGGCAAACGACGTCTTCTACGAGATGGATTACCCGCGCGGCCCCAAGGCATTGGTGCGCACCCCGATCAATATGGCCGAAACCGCGCTGCCTGAGTACAAGAAGGCCCCGCTTTTGGGCGAGGACACCGAAGAGGTGCTCAAGGGCCTCGGCTACAGCGACGAGGACATCAAGGCTCTCGAGGACGAGGGCATCGCGATGCAGGGCGAGCATAAATAATCGTCTCAACGGGGCATGCGCGGCATTTCGCCGATTCGATTCGCGAATCGCGCATGCCCCCTGTTTTCGTTGAATCCATCCAATGGATAAATAAAGGGGGAAATTGATGACTGAAGAAGTGAAAGAGGCTCCCGAGAAACTTCCCGCGAAAAAGGTGCTGGCCAATATCGCCGATAACGTTTACGAGAGCGCTATCGAGGCCAAGGCTCGCGGCGAGAAGATCGGTTGGATCTCCTCGAACTTCCCGCAAGAGATTCCTGAGACGCTGGGAATCCACTGCGTATATCCCGAAAGCCAGGCGGCTGCGATTTCGGCGAAGGGCGGAAGTCTGCCGATGCTCGAGCATGCAGAGGGCGATTTGGGCTTTTCGAATGACCTGTGCGCATATGCGCGTATCTCCATGGCCTATGCCGATTTGGGCAAGTGCCCCAACGGCGAGCGCGAGATGCCGCTGCCCGACTTCGTGCTGTGCTGCAACAACATCTGCAACTGCATGATGAACTGGTATGAGAACATCGGTAAGATGCTCAATATCCCCGTCATCATGATTGATGTGCCCTTCAACGAGAAATACGACGTCGACGATAAGCGCGTCGCCTATATGAAGGGCCAGTTCGACGATGCCATCAAGCAGCTCGAAGAGATCACTGGCAAGAAGTGGGACGAGAAGCGTTTCGCCGAGGTTTGCGAGATCTCCAACAAGGTTGGCGAGGCATGGCTTGCCGCTACTCAGTACATGCAGTACGAGCCCAGCCCGCTGAACGGATTCGAGCTCTTCAATCACATGGCCGTAGCCACCATGGCTCGCGGCAAGCAGGAGTCTTTGGACGGATTCTTGCAGCTCATCGACGAATACAAGCAGTTCGTCAAAGAGCATAAGTCGACGTTTAAGGTCGAGGAGAAGAATCGCGTGATGTTCGAGGGCATCGCCTGCTGGCCGTTCTTGCGCGCCACGCTGCATCCGCTCAAGCATTCGGGTAGCAACGTCACCGCATGCGTGTACGGTCCTTCGTTCGCCTTCACCTACGGCAACACCGACGAGCTGATGCGCGCCTATGCCAGCGTGCCGAACGCCATCAACCTCGAGCGCGCGGTTGAGCTTCGCGAAGAGCTGTGCCGCGCCGGTAAAGTCAACGGCGGCCTCGTGCACAACAACCGCTCGTGCAAGATGTGGTCGGGCATCGCTCCTGAAATGGCCCGTCGCATTTCCAACGATCTGCATATCCCGGTTGTCACCTTCGATGGCGACCAGTCCGACCCGCGCAACTTCAGCGAAGAGCAGTACAACACGCGCGTCGAAGGCCTGATCGAAATCATGGAAAACAACAAGAAGGGGGAGTAGACGATGGCTGAAATCAAAGAGATGCTGGCAGGTTTCGCCGAGGTCGCGAACAATCCCAAGGCCCAGCTTGACAAGTACCTCGCCGAGGGCAAGCGCGTGATTGGCGTTGGTCCCTACCATGTGCCCGAAGAGCTCGTGCATGCCGCAGGCGCCGTGTCGTTCGGCGTATGGGGCGCGGTTGGTTCTTCCGATAACGCGAAGAAGTACTTCCCTCCGTTTTATTGCTCCATCTGCCAGATGACGCTCGAGATGGGCATGACGGGCAAGCTCAACGGCCTTTCCGGCATGATGATCACTGGCTTGTGCGACACGCTGCGCGCCTTTAGCCAGAACTGGGTCGCCGCCATGGGGACGAAAATCCCGATGATCTACGTGAGCAATTCCCAGAACCGTTTCATCGAGGCGGGCCGCCAGTATGCGATCGACTCCTACAAAGAAGTCAAGCGTGGCGTTGAGGAATCCGCGAACGCGATTATCGAGAACGACGCCCTTTTGGCCTCCATCAAGCTCTACAACGAATGGCGCGCCGCGATGCGCGAGTTCGTGAAGCTCGCCGGCAGCCACCCAGCCGAGGTCTCTGTCGCCGAGCGCGTAGCCGTCATCAACGCCGGCTACTACGAGCTCAAAGAGGAGCACCTGGCCCAGGTGAAGGCGCTCAACGCCGAGCTGGCCGCGCTTCCCGAGTCTACCGCCGGCTTCAACAAGGTCGTGCTCTCCGGCGTCTATGAGGACATCCCGGCGATCACCGAAATCCTCGATGCCAACAAGTACGCCGTCGTCGCCGACGATTTGGCCAAAGAGTCCCGCGCCTTCTCGCGCGAGGTTCCCGAGGTCGGTTGCGGTATTGAGGCTTTGGCCGATGGCTGGTGCAGCCTGAAGGAAGATCCCGAGCTCTTCGATCCGAAGAAGGCGCATATCGATGCGCTCGTCGCCAAGGCGAAGGAATCGGGCGCGCAGGGCGTCGTCATTTTGCTCGCCAAGTTCTGCGACCCCGAGGAATTCGAGGCGCCGCTCGCCACCAAGGCGCTGCGCGAGGCTGGCATTCCCGTCGTCACTATCGAGGTTGACCAGTCGACCGAATCTTACGAGCAGGCTCGTACCCAGCTCGAGACTTTCAAAGAGCTCTTCTAAGCTCTGAGTAGTTGTTCGAAAGCCCGCAGCGGTCGCCCTTGATTGCTGCGGGGCTCTTCAAGGCGTGAAGCCTTGAGTCAGGCGCTCCTTGCGGACTCATCGAGGGGATAGCTCGCAAGGGGCGAAATCTCAATCCGCCGCGGCGGATTTATCCTGAGAAGGGGATAAAAATGGCATCTGATGTCCAACAGAAAAAGGGAGGCTTCCACTATGCCTTCCTGATCGTTGCCGCAGGCATCGCGATCACGTGCATTCCCTGTGCGCTCGTCTTGAGCTGCGCGGGCATTTACTTCACGCCGGTCTCGAACTACTTCGGCGTGCCCAAGGCGTCGTTCACGCTGTACTTCAGTATCCTGAACCTGGCCATGATGATCATGCTGCCCATCGCTGGCAAGCTGATGTCGAAGATGGACGTGCGCGTGATTTTGTCGGCCGCGGTCATCATCGACGGCGTGACGCTCATCGCGATGAGCTTCTTCGGAGCCGTGTGGCAGTTCTATATCGCGGGCGTTTTGCTCGGCATCGGCACCGCTCCGCTGATTTATTTGGCCGTTCCGTCGTTGATCAACGCATGGTGCAAGAAGAAGGTCGGCTTCTTCATCGGCCTGTGCATGGCATTCACCGGCATCGGCGGCGTTATCTTCAATCCCGTCGGAACCGCCCTTATCAATATGGGTCCCGAGGGATGGCGCACGGGCTACATGGTCTTCGGCATCATCGTGCTCGTCGTGACCCTGCCGTTCACCGCGCTCGTGCTTCGCAGCAAGCCCGCCGATAAGGGCCTGGCTCCCTATGGCGCCGACGAGGTCACGGACGAAAGCGGCAAGCCCGCAGCCGTCGAGATTGGCGTCTCGGCCGACAAGGCCATGAAGACCGCTGCGTTTTTCGCGCTCGCTGGCTTCTCGTTCCTCATCACCGTCAATCAGACCGTCTACCAGTTCCTGCCCTCGTATTGCGCCTCTTTCTCCGAGAGCATTCCTGAAGTTGCTGCCGTTTCTGGTGTCGTGGCTTCCGCCTGCATGGCTGGCCAGGCCATCGGCAAGGTTGTCCTCGGCGGCGTGAACGACAAGTCGTGCAAGGCCGGCATGGCGCTCGGCATTGGCTGCGGCATCGTGGGCGTCGTCCTCATGTGGTTCCTGCCTTCGGTTGTGGCGCTGCTCTTCGTCGGTTCGTTCGCCTTCGGCTTTGTGTATGCCTGCACCACCGTGCAGACTCCGCTGCTCGTTCGTACGACTTTCGGCTCCCGCGATTACACCAACATCTACTCCCGCGTTTCCATGGCGGGTACGTTGGGCGGCGTTGTCGCCTCGACCTTCTGGGCCTTCATCATCGATCTGCCTGGCGGATTCTCGATCATGTTCGTTCTGTCCATCGTGTGCATGGTTCTGTGCTTCCTGCTCGGCATCTTCGCTCTTGGCCAGAGCAAGAAGCTCGAAAAGACCGCCGAGTAATCGGTCGGCAGCGTTTGGCCGTCACCTTTGCTGAGTGGCGGCACGCAACGGGCCCGCTCTTTTTCCTCGAAGAGCGGGCTCCCCGATTGGCTTTCTCTCGCAAGCGGACAGCGAACGTAAGCCAATCGGGGAGCCGAACCCCTGGTTGCGACTCCGGCGGCCCGCCAGCGCGCGGTTGGGCCGCATCTTATGGCGCCCCGTAAAGGGGAGGGCGCCGAATCGCGCAGGCCATGCTTGCGTATGAATCGATGTATCTTATACGAAAGGACCCATAATGGATTTCTCTCGCACCGATGAACAGGAGCTGCTCGTCGAGAGCATCAAGGAGT
>CAVHFS010000016.1:0-49840 GCA_963635715.1 Subdoligranulum sp. CAG:314
GTGGCTCAGCTTGGTAGAGCGCTGCGTTCGGGACGCAGAGGCCGCAGGTTCAAATCCTGTCGTCCCGACCATTCATTCGCATCGGCTTTTTTTAAATTCCAGCCAATATGGTTGGGCCCCAAAATTCTGGAGGCATTTGTATGAAAATCTTCGGTCTCGGAGTTCCTGAGCTTCTTATTATTCTGGCGGTTGCCCTTCTCATCTTCGGCCCCAAGAACCTTCCGAAGCTCGGCTCTGCGCTTGGCCGCACGGTGAAAAACCTTCGCGACGGCATGGGCAGTGCGAAAAAGGAAATCGAGGAAACCGAAGAGGAGTCTTCCGCGGAAGAGAAGCCTCGCAAGAAAAAAGCTGCTGCTGCTAAGAAGAAGGCTGCTGAGAAAGCCGAGGATGAAGAGGCCGAGGGTTCTGCCGAGGAAGCCGATACGGCAGAGGAGAAATAAGTTTCCCTTGTCAATATGCGGCGTGTCGGTAATGGGCATGCCGCTTTTCTTTTTGCGAGCACGCTTTTGCGTGCCCGTTTGGCGTAAAGGGGCGGCGAACGCCGTCGAATCGATTCTGAAATAAGGTGTCACAAGATGGGTAGCGATTACATTTTGACTCCCGAGGGTCGCGAGAAGCTCGAGCAGGAGCTGCATTACCTCGAGACGGAGAAGCGTGCAGAAGTCGGCGAACGCATCAAAGTTGCCCGTGAGTTTGGCGATATCTCCGAGAACTCCGAGTACGACGACGCCAAAAACGAACAAGGCATGGTTGAGGCTCGCATCGCCGAAATCAATCAGATTCTTTCGGAGGCGACCATCGTCGATACCCCGAAGAAGTCGAACAAGGTGACCGTCGGCGCAACCGTCACGGTTGACATGGGCGGGAAAGAGCGCGTCTTCACCATCGTCGGCGGCGCAGAGGCCGATGTGGCATCGGGCAGGATTTCCAACGAAAGCCCTGTAGGCGCTGCGCTTCTCGGCCATAAGAAAGACGACGAGGTCGTTGCCATCGGTCCCACTGGCCGCGAGATAAAAATGACGATTTTGAAGATTGAGCACTAGTCGTCTCCCGCGTTTTCGCGAACGAAGAGATTAGTTTTCTCAGCGAGCCAGCCAGTCTCACCGATTGGCTGGCTTTTGCTTTTTTGGGCCGAAGGCCGGTCATGCATGCGAATGCGGCGTTTAATCCGTCGATTGCGGCGTTTGTTGCTTGACCTGCGATAGAATGCTGTTGTTTGACATATTCCATCTGGAAACGAAGAGGTTTTCAAATGACCGATACGAAAAACCAAACCCCTGCCGAACTGCTCAATGATGAGCGCGCGCTGCGACTGTCCAAGCGCGAGGCCTATATCGCTCGCGGTGTGAACCCGTACCCCGAGCATTCCGAGGTAAGCGACTATGTGCGCGACATCGTAGCGAAGTATGCCGATTTGCCTACGGGGGAAGACACCGAGGACGTCGTGAAAATCGGCGGTCGTATCGTCGCCAAGCGCGGGCAAGGCAAGATTATGTTCATCGTCTTGCGCGACACCACGGCCGATATTCAGCTGTTCTGCCGCATCAACGATATGGCGGAAGCCGATTGGGAGCTTGTTCGCAATCTCGATTTGGGCGACATCGTCAACGTTGAAGGCGTTGTGGTTCGCACGAAGCGCGGCGAGCTGTCCGTCGCTCCGCGTTCTCTGACTTTGCTTTCGAAGGCCGTTCGCCCTCTGCCTGAGAAATTCCACGGCCTTTCCGACAAAGAGACCCGCTATCGCCAGCGCTACGTTGACCTTATCGTGAACGAAGACGTTCGCGACACCTTCCGCAAGCGCTCGACGATTCTCTCGACATTCCGTCGTTATATGGAATCTGACGGCTACATTGAAGTGGAGACTCCTATCCTGCAGACCATTCAGGGTGGGGCTACGGCCAAGCCGTTCATCACGCACTTCAATGCGCTCGATCAGGAGTGCTATTTGCGCATCGCGACCGAGCTCCACTTGAAGCGCTTGCTCGTGGGCGGCTTCGAGAGCGTGTTCGAGATCGGCCGCATCTTCCGCAACGAGGGCATGGACCTTACTCACAATCCCGAATTCACGACGATGGAAGCCTATCGAGCCTATTCGGATTTGGAAGGCATGAAAGCGCTCGCCGAAGGGGTCATAAAGGCGGCGAATGCGGCCGTCGGCAATCCCGAATGCATCGAATATCAAGGCAAGACCATCGACCTTTCGGGCACGTGGCCGTCTCGTCCGATGACCGAAATCGTGAGCGATGTCTTGGGCTTCGAGGTCACCGTCGACACGCCCGTTGATGTTCTGGCCGATGCCGCGCGCTCTCGGGGCTTGGAGGTCAAGCCTGAATGGAGCGCTGGCAAACTTATCGCCGAAATCTACGATGAGCTGGGTGAAGAGACCATCGTGAACCCGACGTTCGTGTGCGATTACCCAATCGAGGTCTCGCCACTCGCCAAGCGCTATGAGGACGACCCCCGACTCACGCACCGCTTCGAGTTGGTTATTGCTGGACACGAATATGCCAATGCGTTTTCCGAGCTCAACGATCCCGTCGATCAGGCGGAGCGCTTCCGCAAGCAGGTCGAAGAGAAATTTGCGGGCGACGAAGAGGCTATGGAATACGACGAGGATTACGTGCGCGCCCTCGAATACGGCATGCCTCCCGCGGGCGGCATCGGCATCGGCATCGACCGCGTCGTTATGCTGCTCACCAATTCGGCGAGCATTCGCGACGTACTGCTCTTCCCTCATATGAAGCCCGAAGCTGGGGCGAAGGGCGCGGCCAAGGCAGCGAAGGCGTCCGAATCCGTCGCGCCCGCAAGCTCGGTCGTCTCTCCGAAGGCACCGACAATCGACTATGGGAAAATCGCCATCGAGCCCCTGTTCGAAGATTTCGTCGACTTCGAGACCTTCAGCAAAAGCGATTTCCGCGTTGTGAAGGTGAAGAGCTGCGAGGCCGTGAAGAAGTCGAAGAAGCTTTTGAGCTTTACGCTCGACGACGGCAGCGGGGAAGACCGCGTGATCCTTTCGGGCATCCATGCGTATTACGAACCCGAAGATCTCGTTGGCAAGACCCTCGTTGCAATAACCAATCTGCCTCCGCGCAAAATGATGGGAATCGATTCGTGCGGCATGCTTATCTCTGCCGTGCATGAAGAGGCGGGCGAGGAGCGTCTGAACTTGCTGCAGCTTGATGCCTCGATTCCCGCAGGGGCGAAGCTGTACTAGTTTTCGAGCTTTGAGCTTTAGCTTAGATTCGATTTGCTGCCGTCCTTCGGGGCGGCAGCTTTCGTTTGCTCCGCGTAAAACGTGACAAGCTTGTTTTTCGGCATGGGGCGGGCGTAATAAAACCCCTGAATGCGGTCGGTTCCAAGCTGCAGCGCGAGTTCGGCTTGCTCGGAAGTCTCTATGCCCTCGGCGAGCACCGTTTTGCCCAGCTTGTGAAAGAAGGGGATGAGCGTATCGACGGTAAGCCGCGATTTCTGGTCGCTTTCTATCCCGATGATAAGGCTGCGGTCAAATTTGATGACCGAGAAGGGCAAATTCATGGCTGCCGAGAAATTCGAGTAGCCCGTTCCGAAATCGTCCATGAAGAATTCGAGCGACTGCTGCGCCATATCGCTCATGGCTTGGCGCACCATATCGCCGTTTTCTGCGATTTCCCGTTCGGTGATTTCGAGCTTCAGACGCGAGCGCTCAACGCCGTGCCTGTCGAGCGCATCGAAAATCCGATGTTTCAAAGACGGGTCGAGCAACTGTCTCATCGACAGGTTGATGGAAACGGATTTCAGTTGGACGATCTCGCCCGAACCGAGCAGCTCACAGACGTTCTCGAGGGCTATCCAGGTGAGTTCGTCAAGGAGGCCGAATCTCTCTGCGACGGGGATGAACTCGTTGGGCGGTATGCGCACGCCGTCTTCGCCATAAAGGCGCATAAGCGCTTCGGCCGAATCGAACGTGCCCGTTTCTCGATAGAAGACGGGCTGGTACCATACGCGGACCCGATTGCCGTCGATAGCCGAGCGTATCTGGCGAATGAGTTCCATTTGCCGTTCGTAGCGTGTCTCGATGCTTCTGTCGAAGCGCAGGACTCGGATATTTTCCTCTTTGGCGATTTGTATTTCGTATTCGAGATAATTCGATACCTGCTCGGGAGAATAGGGTTCGCCGTGATAGCACAGATCGGCGATGCAGAAATCGACATTGATGCTATCTTGGCCCGCAGTCCAGCTGCGATTGAGCGCCCGTTCGACTTCGCTGATCCTGTATGTCTGCACAGGCCCACTCGCCATGGGCATGAGTAGGGCGAACTCGACGCTGTTGAAGCGGAACACCTGGCCTTCTTCGCAGGCTTCGCGTAGGGATTGCGCTATTTGGTAAAGCACGGCGTCGCCGCTTTCGTGCCCATATACCTGATTAATCTGCGAATAGCGTCGAAGCGCCACAAGAATAATCTGGTAGTGCTGTGAACCCTTCGTGCGCAGTGCGAGTTCTTGCGAAAAGCTCTGCCTATTGGCGATTCCCGTGAGGGCGTCGCGCTCCACTCGGTAACTCTGAAACCCTATGAACGCAATGAGGTTCGACAGCGCGCCGATGGTTCCGTTCATGAGCTGATTGGGGTAGAGAAGCTGGGCGACTATCAGAAGCATGGCAACGGTGGGGGCGGCCACGACGACGCGCACCACGGCTTGCGTCACAGATTTGCGGAAGCGAATGAAGCAGGCCGAAATGACGAGCACCTCGATAATCGGCGCCGCATAGACCGAGGCATTGAGCGGCCCTCGGCAATATGAGCGATTCTCGTCGAAGAAGAAGAGCAGGCCGTTTTCGAGATTCGCCACAATCATCGCCGTATAGACGAGCCCCATGGCAATAAATGTGGCAATGATGAGCTTGAAGCTTCTTCGGTCATAGACGAACTCGTAGAGCCTGGCCACGATATACGATCCGATGCAGAGGCTCATGCAGATGCTCGAGAAGAAATAGAGGCTGTTCACGGCGATGTTCAGCGAGAGCGGCAAGATTTGGGCCGCATCGACGGCGTATACCGTTGCGATATCAAGAATGATGGACGCTGCGGTGAAGGCGAGGCACGCCCAGAAGAGATTTCTTTTTGCCGAAGGGACCGATTGCGGGTCGTGAAAGAACAGCGCCGTTACAACGGTGACGATAAAGGCGAAATTCTCGGATATGAGGGACCACTCGGGCACGGATGCTTCCTTTTCCAATGGGGCGCCAGCAATTAAGGGCCAACGGATTCGTTATTTTGCTTGTTTTTACAATACCGAACGAACCAGTAGTTTACTAAGGCTAACAAGAAAAATACTAGCTATTTTTCGGTGCCTTGTTTTTATGCGATCGCTTTCGGTCTTCGTGAACTTCGCGATTTTCTTACGGAACGGTGTCGCAAGCATGAAACTTTGGCACTCGTCATTTTTGAGTGCTAGCATACGTTCGGTAACTTCTATAGAAACGGACCGCATATGGCATTCGATAAATTCACCGATAAGGCGCGCCATGTCCTCGTGCTTGCGCGGGAGGAGGCGGCTTCGCTCAAGCGTCCCCACGTGGGAACCGAGCATCTGCTTTTAGGCCTGGCGAAAGAGCCCGACGGCATTGCGGCTCAGGCGCTCGAACGCGTCGGCATTACCTATGAAAAGGCCCTCGAAGTAGTGTCTTCCATGGCTGCTGATGGTGAGCCCGCTCAGACAGGCGCGAATATTCCCTTTACGCCGCGCTCGAAGCGCGTGCTCGAGCATGCGTTGCGCGAGGCTATGCAAATGGGGCAGAGCTATATCTCGACCGAGCATTTGCTGCTCGGCATCGTGCGCGAAGGCGAAGGCGGGGCCATCGAAGCAATGGCAAAGCTCGGCGTCGAGGTCGATGCAGTTCGCTCGGCTTTAAACGATTTGGTCGACCAGCCGACTCCCGTGGCTGCTGGTCTGCCGTTTTTCGGCGGCGGTGAGCCCCATGGCGAGAAAAGCATGCTCGAGCAATTCGGCAGCGACCTCACCGCGAAGGCCAAGGCTGGAAAGCTCGACCCCGTTGTGGGGCGCGCTGCCGAAATCGAGCGCGTCATGCAGGTGCTTTCGCGCCGCCAGAAGAACAATCCATTGCTCATAGGTGAGCCGGGCGTGGGCAAAACGGCGGTCGTCGAAGGCCTTGCCCAGCTCATCGTTGCTGGTCAGGTGCCTGATATTATTGCGAATAAGCGCGTGGTGACCCTCGATGTGTCGGCGCTTGTCGCGGGCAGCAAATATCGCGGAGAGTTCGAAGAGCGCCTGAAGAAGGTCATCAAGGAAGTCGTCAAAGACGGAAATGTCATCCTGTTCATCGACGAGATGCATACCATCATCGGCGCTGGATCGGCGGAAGGCTCCATCGATGCGGCGGCGATTCTCAAGCCGCCCTTGTCGCGTGGCGAGCTGCAGGTCATCGGCGCGACGACGACCGAGGAATATCGCAAGCATCTCGAGAAAGATTCGGCGTTCGCCAGGCGATTCCAGACGGTTCATGTGAAAGAGCCCAACGAAGAGCAGGCGCTGCGCATTCTCGACGGGCTGCGCGATCGCTACGAGGCGCACCATCATGTGCGCTACTCCGACGAGGCGCTCCATGCGGCCGTTTCGATGTCGGTTCGCTATATCCAGGATCGCTTTCTTCCCGACAAGGCGATCGACGTGCTCGACGAGGCGGGTGCGCGCATGCGCATTCGCAATCGGACCATTCCCGAAGAGATTCGCAAGTTCGACGACGAGCTGCGACGCGTTCGCCTCGACAAGGAGCAAGCCGCATCGGCCCAGGAATTCGAGCGCGCCGCGCAACTCCGCGACGAAGAACTCGAGTTGGAGGCGAAGCGGGCCGAGGCGGAAAAGAAATTCACCGAGGAGCTCGATCGCGATATCGCCAACATCGGTGAGGCTGAAATCGCCGACGTCGTGAGCATGTCTACGGGCGTGCCGGTAAGCAATCTCACCGAGGCCGAGACCGATAAGCTTCTGCGTATGGAAGGCGTTTTGCACGAGCGCATCATCGGCCAGGAAGAGGCGGTGAGTGCGCTTTCGAAGGCGATTCGCCGGAGCCGATCGGGACTGAAAGATCCGAAGCGCCCTTCTGGCTCCTTCATATTCTTGGGCCCTTCGGGCGTAGGCAAGACGGAGCTCTCCAAAGCCCTCGCCGAATTCCTCTTCGGAAGCGAGGAAGCGCTCATCACCTTCGACATGTCGGAGTATATGGAGAAGCACAGCGTGAGCCGTTTGGTCGGCTCGCCTCCTGGCTACGTTGGGTTTGACGAGGGAGGCCAGCTTACCAAGGCCGTTCGCCAAAGGCCTTATTCCGTAGTGCTTTTCGACGAGATTGAGAAGGCCCATCCCGACGTTTTCAATATCTTGCTGCAGATTCTCGAAGAGGGGCGCCTCACCGATTCCCAGGGACGCTCTGTCGACTTCCGCAATACGGTCATCATTATGACCTCGAATGTCGGTGCGCGCGAAATCGCGCAAAGCGCCCCGCTCGGGTTCACTCCCGATTCGCAGAAGGGGCTTTCCGACAAGGAAATCAAGAGTCGCGTGATGAGCGAAATGAAGAAGCTCTTCAGGCCGGAGTTCTTGAATCGTCTCGACGAGATTATTGTTTTCAAGAGCCTCTCTGACGAGCAAATCGTCCAGATCGTCGACCTCATGGTCGCCGATTTGCGCGAGCGCCTCATTGCGATGGACATGACGATTTCCCTTACGCCCGCTGCTCGCGCCTTCGTTGCGAAAGAGGGGACCGATACCGCAATGGGCGCACGTCCGTTGCGCCGAGCCATTCAGCGCTTGCTCGAAGATCCTATTTCCGAGCAGTTGCTTGCGGGTAAGTGGAAAGCGGGCTCGGTCATCGACGTCGACGAAAAAGACGGCGAGCTTGTTTTCACGCCTGGGGTGGGAGAGATACCCGCCCCCCGAAAACGTGATAGCATTGCACAGGAAGCAGAATCGCTGCTGCCGCAGTTCGATTTATCGCATGCAGGGGTGTCGGGCCCAGGCGGCGTTTCGAGCGACGGTGCGGCCGATTAACAAAACCAAATGCGACGCGATTGTCGTCGTGAGGGGGCGTCTGCGGACGCCCCTTTCATTGAGGGGAGAGCCATGGGTGCGCCTGAAAATGAAAAAGAATCGTTCGGTTCGGTTGAATTCGGCGTCATAGACCCGGTATATGTGCCGACCGCCCTTGTCGAAGTCGCCGAGCAGTCTTCGGTAAGGCTTGATCTCGATAAGTCGGGAGCTAAAACGGTTCGTTTTTCTGGGAAAGTCTCCAAGAGCCCGAAGACGGCCGCCATCGTATTGGCGGGGGGCTCTGGCGAGCGTTTCGGCCACGAGGGAGGAAAGCAGCTCGTCGAGATTTCGGGTCGTCCTATGCTCACCTGGTCGATTGCCGCGTTCGACGCCGTTGAAGATGTTGGGGAGATTGTCGTTGTGTGCCCGCAAGACCGAGCAGATGAATATCGCGCGCGGGCGATTGACCCCTATCCGTTCGTCACTCCCATCACGATGGCTCCCGCGGGGACCACGCGCCAGGAAAGCGCTTTTTCGGGCTTGGAATACGCTTCCGAGGAATATTCGTACGTCGTTTTGCACGACGGCGCCCGGCCGCTGATTTCTCCAGAGCTCATTTCCCATACCATCAATACCCTGAAAGGGACGCTCGATGCCGATGGCGCCATCGTGGCGACTCCGTCCGTCGATACGCTGAAGGTCGTGGAGAACGGGTGCATTGTGGGAACCCCCGATCGTCGGGTATTTTGGAATGCCCAGACGCCCCAGGTCTTTCGCGCTGGGGTATACAGGCGCGCCCATGCGTCGGCGCTTTCCGATGGGTTCATCGGCACCGACGATTCGTCGCTCATCGAGCGCTTGGGCGGAAAGGTCCTCGTCGTCGAGGGAAAGCGGAGCAATATCAAGCTCACGGTTCCCGAAGACTATGCCATGCTCAATATGTCGCTCGGCGCTTCAGAGGCTTAGGGAGCGCTGGTCAATTCCGCCAGCGGTGCGTTCGCTGCGAACGCGCGGCGCGAGACGGTCTTAATCGCGTTTCTCCAGGGAAGCGCGAGCCGTTGCTTGAGCGGCGTTGGGCCTCGTCTTATCGAAGTGGGATATAATCGTTCGAGATAAGCTGATTTCGTCTTGGACGAAAGGACTAACCGTGACGACCGCTTCAAATATGCGTGTGGGTTTGGGATTTGACGTTCACGCTTTCGCCCAGGGCCGGAAACTCATCTTGGGCGGTGTCGATATCGCCCATCACCAGGGCCTTCTGGGGCATTCCGATGCCGACGTACTGGCGCATGCCATCTGCGACGCCTTGCTTGGCGCTGCGCGAGCGGGCGATATCGGTAAGCTTTTCCCCGATACCGACCCCGCCTACGAGGGCGCCGACTCCATGGTCTTGCTGAGCCGCGTCGCCGAGCACGTGCGCTCGATGGGCTTCGATATCGTCGATGTCGACAGCGTGATTTCGGCGCAGGCCCCCAAGCTCTCCCCGTATCGCGACCAGATGCGCGAAAATCTCGCTGCCGCCATGAGAGTCGATGTCGACAGCGTTGGCGTAAAGGCCACCACCACCGAACATTTGGGCTTTGAGGGTCGCGAAGAGGGGATTTCTGCCCAAGCTGTGGCTCTGCTCTCGAAACGATGTTGCTAAAGGGTTTTTTCGAATAAAATATCCAATCCAGCATCGAAGGGCTTCTCGTGAATATATTCAAGACCATTGCCGAAGACGTGAACAACGTCAAGCGGCTCGATCCCGCCGCGCAAAGCAAATTCATCATTTGGCTCACCTACCCTGGGCTGCATGCCCGTTGGAGCCATGTGGTTGAGCATTGGCTGTGGAACCATGGGCTGAAAAGCATCGCCCGTATATCGAGCCAGTTCACACGCTTTATGACGGGCGTCGAAATCCATCCTGCGGCCAAAATAGGCAGACGTTTCTTCATCGATCACGCCATGGGCGTGATCATAGGCGAGACATGCGAGATCGGCGACGATTGCACGCTGTACCAAGGCGTTACCCTCGGCGGCACGGGCAAAGAGACTGGCAAGCGCCACCCGACTTTGGGCAACAACGTCATGGTCGGAGTGAACGCGGCGGTGCTGGGCAGCATCACCATCCACGACAATTCGAAGGTCGGCGGCGGCGCGGTCGTCGTTGAGGACGTTCCCGAAAATTGCACCGTGGTCGGCGTGCCCGCCCGTATTGTCGTGCGTGACGGCAAACTCATCGAACAAGAGATGAAAGACGACGCTGCGCGCAAGGAATGCCTGCCCGACCCCACGACGGCCGATGTGGTGGAGCTACAGGCCCGCGTCGCCCGCCTTGAAACGCTGCTTCGCGCGCAGGCGGAAGGAAAAACGGTGGGCGCGCCCATATCGAAGCGCAATGCGGCCGGCGAGAAGCCGGCTTCGGAATAGCCAGGAGGAATCGTGCAGATATACAGCTCCCAGACTCGCAAGAAATCCGAGTTCGAGCCCATCGATGCGGGCAAGGTTCGCATGTACGTGTGCGGGCCTACGGTCTACGACAACATCCACATAGGCAATGCCCGCACGTTTATCAGCTTCGACGTGATTCGTCGCTGGCTTATTGCGAGCGGCTACGAGGTCACGTTCGCGCAAAATCTCACCGACGTCGACGACAAAATCATAAATCGAGCCAACGACCAGGGCCGTACGGCAGCCGAAGTGGCCGCGGAATTCTCTCAGAAGTTCATCGACGTGATGCGTCGCGCGAATGTGCTCGACCCCGACGTGCGCCCGCGCGCCACGAAGGAAATCGGGCCCATGATTGCCATGATCAAGACGCTGATAGAGCAAGGCCATGCCTATGCGGCGGACAACGGCGACGTGTATTTCTCGGTGCGCAGCGACGAATCGTACGGCGAGGTGTCGGGGCGCAATATCGACGACCTTATGGTCGGCGCGCGAATCGAGGAAAACGAAGACAAGCGTGACCCGCTCGACTTCGCGCTGTGGAAAGCGGCCAAGCCTGGCGAGCCGAGCTGGAAAAGCCCCTGGGGCGAAGGGCGCCCTGGTTGGCATACGGAATGCGCGGCCATGGTACATCGCTATCTCGGCACGCCGATTGATATTCACGGAGGCGGAAGCGACCTGGCGTTTCCCCATCATGAGAACGAATGCGCCCAGGCTACGTGCGCATGGCATCAGGGCTTCGCGAATACGTGGATGCATGCGGGCATGCTGCTCGTGAACGGCGAGAAGATGTCGAAATCGCTCGGCAATTTCTTCACGCTCGAAGAGGTTCTGGAGAAGTACTCCGCCGCGGCCTTGCGCTTGCTCATGCTGCAGACCCATTATCGCAGCCCGCTCGATTTCAGCTTCGAGCGTCTGGAGGGAGCCGAAAACTCGCTCGCCCGCATTGCCGGCACGGCGCATAATCTGCGCTGGTCTGCGGCGCATACCGCAGGCGCCGCCGATGCTGAGGCGGCCGAAGGGCTCCGCCGCGGCGCAGCGGCGGCGGAATCGGAGTTCTCGGCCTGCATGGACGACGACTTCAATACGGCGGGCGCGCTCGGCGCGTTCTTCGGCTTCATCACCGAGGCGAATTCCTACCTTGACGAAGCGGACGGCGCCGTTGATGCCGACGCCGTGGTGTTCGCGGCTGAGTTCATCGAACGCTCGATGGACGTGCTGGGCATCGAGCTTCCCGAACAAGGGGCCGAACTTCCTGCGGAAATCGTGGCATTGGCCGCCCAGCGGGCGGGATATGCCGGCTCCGATACGGCCGAAGCAGCCGAAGCCCTCATCAATGCCAGGGCCGAGGCGCGCGCTGCGAAGAATTGGGCGGTTGCCGACGCGATTCGCGATGCGTTGGGCGAGCTTGGCCTTGTGGTGGAAGATACTGCCGCCGGGGCTCGTGTGAAAGTGAAATAGGCAGCATCGTCGAAGCGAAGGCGATTGAGCCTCTGAGATAAACGAAAAGGAGCCCACGTGGCAGATTACATAGAGGGAAAACGTCCCGTCATAGAGGCGCTGCGAGCGCAGATGCCGATCGTCTCTATCTTGATGGCCGACAACGTTCAACAAGATAGCCAGATCAAAGACATTTTGCGCAAGGCCAAGCAATTCGGCGTTCCTGTGAAAACGGTGTCGCGCAAAGTGCTCGACGAGCGCAGTGAACGCGGCAGCCACCAAGGCGTCATGGCCCATGCCAAGCCCTACCAGTACTCCAGCGTTACCGACATTCTGAATATTGCCGAGCGTGATGCCGAGAAGAACAACGGCGCAGCGCTCGTGGTGCTGCTCGACCACATCACCGATGCGGGCAATCTGGGCGCTATCGCGCGCTCGGTCGACGTTATCGGGGCGAGCGGGCTTATTATTCCGGGCAAGCGTTCGGCAAGCGTGACGGCTGCGACGTACAAGAGCTCGGCGGGGGCTATCAACCATGTCCGCTGCGCCCAGGCGACGAATCTGGCATCCGCCATCGACCGCCTGAAGAAGGCGGGCTTTTGGGTTGCGGGGGCTAGCGAAAAAGCCCAGCACACGGTATGGGAGGCTCCCCTATACGGCAAAATCGCGCTGGTGATGGGCAATGAGGCGGAGGGCCTCGCGCGCCTTACGCTCGAGAAGTGCGACTTCTTGGTGAAGCTTCCCCAGGCGGGGCATGTGGGTTCGCTTAACGTGGCCCAAGCATGCACGGCGGTCATGTACGAATGGATGCGCCAGACGACTTCGCGCGCAGCCGAAGGCGAGTAGCGGAAGCGTACGGCATGGCAAAGCAACGCAAGCGCCTTCTGCTCGTCGACGGCTATAACGTGCTGCGCAGTGGGTCGCGCTACAGGGATATGCGCAATCCTGGGCCGAACCCCGATTACGACAGCGATGCGTTCAACAGGGCGCGCGAAGCGCTTATCAACGATGTGGTGACCTATGCCGGCCGCGACTTCCAAGCCATCATCGTGTTCGATGGGGCGGGAAACGAATACTCCGACGGCGGGTTCGAAAAAATAGCGGGCGTTCGCATCATGTTTTCGCGCGCCGGCGATTCCGCCGACAAGGTCATCGAAAAGCTCGCCCGCGAAGCCAGGGATCGGGGCGTGGGGACCATGGTGGTCTCGAGCGATGCCGATATCCAGAACACCGTCTTTGGCGGTGGCGTCGACCGAATGAGCGCGAATGGGTTCTCGCGCGCCGTGGCGCTTAACGACCTTGAGGCGAAACTCGACGAGACTCCGAAGGCGGCGATAAAGAACACCGTCGCCGAGCGCTTGGGAAGCGACACCGTTGCCAAGTTGAAGGCCCTGCGCGATTCGCTTTAGGGAGGGCCCCAATTAAGGCTGTCTTGTCCTGTGGGCATTCGGCCTTCTCTTCCGTTACAATCGGGGTTGAATTCGAGCAGATCGCGCTCCGATGCCTCGGCGTGCGGCGTTTCAGGGAAGGGGTGGCCCGTGAAGATCCAAGTCGTTGCCGTTGGCAAATTGAAGGAGCGATTCTGGAAAGAGGCGTGCGACGAGTACCTCAAACGTCTCAAAGGCTATGCGAAGGTGCGTGTTGACGAAGTTCCCGATTGCGACCCAGGCAAAGTTGGCGGGGAAGAGGGCGCAAGAAAGCTAGAAGGCCGCTCTATTCTCGAAAAGCTGCCCGAGCATTCGCATACGATTCTGCTCGATGTGAAGGGCAAGCAGCTTTCGAGCGAAGGCATCGCCGCTCGCATGGACGCTCTCATGCTTTCCGGCGTGAGCGAAATCACCTTCATCGTCGGCGGCTCGGGCGGCGTGAGCCAGGGCGTGCATGATGTGGTTGACGAGAGCATGTCGTTTGGCAAAATCACGCTGCCGCATAATCTCGCTCGCGTCGTGCTGCTTGAACAGATTTATCGCGCGTTCAAAATCTCGCGCGGCGAGCCCTACCATAAATAGTTCGCTTTCGTCGTTGTATCAAACGGCGAAAATTCTTGACGCTGCGCTGGGTTTTATGCGGCATCGTGGCTTTCGATTGTCGATCGCGTGCCGAAGTACGCTTCGCTTCTCCCTTAAGCCAATCTGCTCGCCTAAAGCCCATGCTCGCTGATATTCGAAGCGATGGGAGAATGATTTTCGTTGGCTGGTTTATTGGTTGGGGTTTTGTCGGATACCCATGGGCGCCTTCCAGAAGACGCATACGCCGAACTGGCCGATTGCGATTTCATCATCCATGCGGGCGATATCTGCGGTACTGGGATATTGCTTGAGCTGAAAGGGCTTGCCCCTGTGTGTGCCGTGCTGGGGAACAACGATTATCCCGAATACGGCGATGCGGTGCGAATGGCGGCAACGCCTCGTGTTGGTGGGGTTCGCTTTTTGGTGACGCATACGCCAAGCGATTTGAGGGCGATTCTTTCGGGCCGCACGAGCGTGCTGAAGCCCGGCGATCCAATTCTGCATGTGGCGATTCACGGGCATACGCATGTGCCCGAGTTGCTGCGAGGGGCGAAGGCGTCGCCGGCGGGCGTGGTGTTATGCCCAGGTTCGGTTACGCGCCCCCGCGGCGGCTCAAAGCGCCAGCTTGCGAAAATCCTTATCGAGGGCGGCGAAGTGCGAGACATCCGCTTCGTTGAGCTCGGGTGATTTTTAGATTTCGGGCATATACCCGATGCTACAATGCGCCTCGGCGATGCTCGCGATTTTGCGATATCGCGTATCCGCGTGGCGGCAACAATCTATGACGAAGGACTTATCATGCAACTCGATTGCGCCCAACTGCAGGAAATGATCGCGAACGACCCCTATATGCTGTTGGTCGACGTTCGTGACGAAGAGGAATTCGACGCAGGGCATATTCCCGGTGCGGGCAATATGTCTGTCGACGATATTGTCGATTGCCTGTTTGACGAAGCCATAAGCGAGCGCGGCCTGGATGCTATTGCGAACGGCAAGGGCATGGAAATGGCCGATGACGCGTCGGTCATCGTATTGTATTCGAGTGCGGGCGAGCGCTCGGCGCGCGCGGTTGAGCACATGGAATCGCTTGGGTACGTGAACGTGTACAACGCCCCTGGTCTTTCTTCGTGGCCCTATGAGGTTGTCACGACCGCCGAGGAGGCGGCCGTGGCGGCCGCTCTGGTCCAAAATGATGTGGTTGCTTCCGCTGCGGCGTCCGAAGATGCCGAATGCGGATGCGGCCACGAGCATGGAAATGCGCACAACTGCGATTGCGAAGCTTAAGGAGTCACGATCGGTTCTGTCGCGCATACGTGGACAAGGCGGTCGTAATCGGCGTTTCCCCAATGGGATTTTCTCTATAGTTTCTATTTGAAACCAATAAGTGCACTAAAGGGGCCTCCCATGGGAGGCCCCTCTTCGTTAGCGTTATTCGCTTTTTGCGGGTAGATACGCCTTCGTGTTGTTCAGACTGTACATAACCGTCGATGCGTTGTGCAGAAGCGACGACGTTTGCGGGGTGATGACCCCCGCAATTCCGAGTGCGAGCAAAGCCGAATTCGTGATCATGACCTTGCTATACGAGAAGTTCAGCCTGTCGACCAACCCTTGGCTCATCTTACGCAGGCGAACAATCGCCTGAAGGTCGGTGTCCGATAGGATGATGTCGGCGACCTCTTTGGCAATGTCGCTGCCGCCGCCCATGGCAAGCCCCACGTCGGCGCGCCCAAGGGCCGGCGAATCGTTCACGCCGTCGCCGACCATGGCTATGTGGCGTCCCTCGCTTTTTGCCCGGTCTACGTAGGCATACTTGTCTTCGGGCAGCAGGTCGGCATGGTATTCGTCGATGCCCGCCGCGCTCGCTATGCGCTGCGCCGTTCGCTCGGAATCTCCGGTTAGCATAACGATATGCTTGAAACCGAGCTTTCGCAGGTCTTCGATGGCCTCTTTCACGCCGTCTTTGAGGGGATCTTCGATACCGAGAACGCCCACGACTTCTCCGTCGACGGCAAGGTACAAGGCCGAAAGCCCCTCCATCTTCTTTTCGACCCGCTTCGTCGTTTCCTCGTCGAGCATTGCCTGCTCGTCTTCGAAAACGAAGTGCTTCGACCCAATGACGACTCGCTTGCCGTCAAGCGACGAGGCTATTCCGTGCGCGACGATATACTCGACGGCGGCGTGGCGCTCGCGGTGCTCGAGCTTGCGCTCGTTGGCAGCGTTGACCACGGCTCGCGCGACTGGGTGGGGGAAGTGCTCTTCCAGGCACGCCGCAAAACGAAGCACCTCGTCTTCCGACCAGCCATCGGTCGCCAACACGAGCGAGAGCTTGGGCTGAGCCTCGGTGAGGGTCCCCGTCTTGTCGAAAACGATCGTGTCTGCCTTGGCGAAGGCCTCGAAATACTTGGCCCCTTTCACCATGACGCCGGCCTTTGCGGCATTGCTCATCGCTGTCATGACGGCGATGGAGCCCGTAAGCTTGAGCGCGCATGAGTAATCGACCATGAGCGCCGCGGAAGTTTTCACGAGGCTGCGCGTAGTGAGCGCAACGATTCCCGCCAGCAGGAAATTCCACGGAACGATTTTGTTCGCGAGATTTTCCATGCGCGATTGGCTTTCGCTTTTGAGAGAATCCGCCGTTTCGACGAGCGATACGATGGAGCGAAGCTTGGTCTGCGAGGTGTTCGATCGCACGCGTATGAGTATGTCGCCGTCTTCAACCACGGTGCCGGCGAACACGTCGTCGCCGATGCCCCTCTCCACCGCGAGTGGTTCGCCGGTGAGCGTTGCCTGGTTGACCATGGCACTGCCTTGTTCGATCACGCCATCGATGCAAATCGACATCCCCGTGCGCACGGCGACCAAATCGCCGGCGCAAAGCGAGGTGGCTGGCACGGCAATCTCTGTGTCGCCTTCGACTTTCTGAGCCGTGTCGGGCACGTCGAGCAGGGAATTGATGAGCTCGTTTTCGCTCATCGCTCGCGTATAGTCTTCGAGCAGCCCGCCGACGTTGAGCAGGAACATCGTCTGGCCGGCCGTATTGAAGTCGCTCTTGACAAACGAAATCCCGATAGCGGCAGCGTCGAGCACGTCGACGGTGAGGCGCGAGCGGGAAAGCTCGTGGATGGCGGCCTTCAGAAACGGCAGGAAGCTCACCACGGTGACGAGCGCTCGAATCGGCGCGGGCAAAAACCAGCGTCGGGCAAGGCGGCCGCCGATAAGCAGGGCGAGATCCATGAACAGCGCATGGGCGCGCGGCTCGAGCTGCATCGCATAGCCGTTCTTCGCCGCTTCGATGGCTTCGCGGTCAATCTCGGCGAGCGCATCGAGCGTATACGTTCTGCGGTCGGGTTCGAAATCGACCGCCATCTGCCCAATTCGCGCGTAAACCTTTATGCGCCGCACGCCTTCGATTTCCTTGGAAACCTTGATAAGGGCGTCGAGGTCCGATTCAGGAACAGGGCCCGCCAACTGAAGGCGAGCCCTGCCCGGAATCTCTTTGATTATCGAGAACTTCATAGCGAACGCCGCGAAGCGCTACTCGGCGTCGGCCTTGGGGGCCTCGTCTTTGGACTTGCTCGAAATATACGTCGCCTCGGCAACCATGTCGTCGACCTCGGCTTTGGCCTGCTCGACCATGTCCTGATAGCAATTCTTGGCGCGAAGCCCGCAGGCGATGCCCTGAACGTAGGCTTTTTTGGCCGGCGCGCTGGTGAGGGCCTTGATTCCGGCCGTTCCCAGCAAGAAGCCGCCGCCGACGAGCAGAGCGTTGAAAGTCTTGGTCTTCATACTGTTCCTCCTAGGTTGCGGTACCCCGCGATTCTTGTTGCGGCATGGCCGCCCGTTTTGTTTCCGGCGTTGCGGGCGGTGCCCGTTGCCAGAAGCGTGCTTACGAGTTCGACTTTACCTCCCTTTGGCGAAAGCTCCAGCAAACAAACGCACGATGCTTTTGCGATTTCATAAAAAGTTCTCGCGTAGTACGACGCTACCTTTTTCTGCTCGTTCACCTGCGCAAATGTTCATACGTTTAAAGGTTGCGCCTGTTTTTGGCGATATCCAAGACGATGAAGCATATGCCCCCAGGGGGTATTTCTGTGAAACGCTCGAAGCGTTTCTAGATTAATGCTAGACTCTCTGCTAGTCAACCAGAGGAAACTTATACGAGGAAATGCAGACAGGAAGGCCCATTCATGAATGTCCAGACGGCTGTTTTGCTTGCGATTATCGTTGTGGGAATGGTGTTCGCCGCTCGCCGCATGTACCGCGTGTTCTCATTGAAAGACGATTGCTGCGGAGGCGGCTCGAAAGACACCTCGAAAAAATTCAAAGCCGTTCGCTTAAGCGATACCAATGAGGCGAATTACCCCTTCGAGATGAATCTGAAAATCGGCGGAATGACGTGCGATAAATGCGTCGAGCATGTGCAAAACGCCATCAATTCGATCGACGAGGGCAATGTGTGGGCCCGCGTGAACCTGAGCGAGAAGAGCGCCCGCGTGCTTTCGAAATCGCAACTCGACCAAAGCGCCGTCGAAGCCGCGGTGGAAGAGGCCGGGTATTTCGTGAGCCATCGCTAAGCGTTCCCAGACCCTCTGGTTTTGAAGCCCTCGCCAGCGTTCCCCTCTCTAAAGAATGGGGTCGTTGGCGAGGGCTGTTTTAGTTCGAACCGCCTTCGCAGATGAGAAGCCATGCATTATGGGGTGCCGCCGCGTGCTTGCAAAATGTGCAGGGCCTATCGGGGCAAAGCGGCGCGCTGCGCCATGCGGCAGGGTCTTCCCATTCGACAAGCAGCGTCTCGGGCAGCATATCGTAAGGCAGCGTTTTCAGTCCGCGCTCGTTCGTGCCCAATGCCGCATCGATTTGCGCCTCATGCTCCATCGAATGGGCGATCATGGCCGCTATCTGGCGCATTCCCCGCGCGGTGGGGTGCGTTCCCTCGATGGATTCGTAATCCATTCCGCAGGCGAAGGCATCGGCGACGTGGGCATTCGCCTGGCGCGCGGCACGTCGAATGGCATCGTTGAACGCGGCGAACGGCACGCCTCGGAAGTCGTAGGCGAACTGCGGGGCGCTGTGTCCGGCGACGCGTCCCGGAATAAGCGTGGCGCACCATATATCCGATTCGGGGCAGCGCTTGCGCAGGCGAGCGAGCATGGATGCATAAGACTCCGCGAAGCGCTCTTTCTGATCGGGGTCAGCAAGCATCGCCGTCGTCTTCTCGGCGCTGGCGAGCGCGGCCAGCTCGGGCGGCGTCGCCGAGCCGCGACCGTCGGCGTTCATCTTCGCGCCGCCCCAGCCGTAATCGTTGATGCCGATGAAGCACACAATAGTATCGGGGGCTTCGCCGCCTTCGCCCAAAACCGCGTCGGCGCGCGCTTCCGAATCGCCTGCGGGGAAGAACCCGCCTTCGACCAGGCTTCCCGAGAATGAGGCGTTCTTCAGCAATACGCCGTCGAAATGCTCGATGAGCAGGCTCCACCATGTTTGTTCCATCTGCGCAACGCCGGTTTTCTCGAGCCGCTCGCCCGAATAAAACACGTCGAAGCCTGGTGGGTTGCACCCTTCGAAGGTGGAGATGGAATCGCCGAAAATCGAGAACGTTTGCCTCACGCTGCGCTCCTCGGAATCTGCTTAGGCGTATTTCAGAAACGCTCGGTAAGCTTTGAGCGCTTCGTAGATGTCGGCTTTATCGACGACTTCCCATGGGGCATGCATGGAAAGCACGGGAACGCCGCAGTCGATGACGTTCATTCCGTATTCCGCCAAAATGTAGGCGATGGTTCCGCCGCCGCCCACATCGACGCGTCCCAGCTCGGCGGTCTGGAATGCCGCTTGCCCCTTGTCCATCACGGCGCGAATCTTCGCCATGTATTCGGCGTTGGCATCGTTCGAGCCGCTTTTGCCCCGCGCGCCGGTGAATTTGTTGAAGACGACGCCGCGGCCCAAATAGGCGGCGTTTTTCGTTTCGAAGGCGCTCGCATATCCTGGGTCGAAGCCTGCCGACACGTCGCTCGACAGCATGCTCGAATTGGCAAGGCAGCGGCGCAGGGGCAAATCTCCCGCCTGATCGGCAAGGCTCATAATTTCGGCGATGGTGTTTTCGAAAAACATCGAGGTCATGCCCGTGGCGCCGACGCTTCCGATCTCTTCTTTGTCAACGAGAATGCAAACGCCGGTCTTTTCAAGGTCGCTCGCTTCGAGCTGCGCAACCAAGCTCGGAAAGGCGCACACGCGGTCGTCATGGCCGTATCCGAGCACCATGGAACGGTCGAAGCCCAGCTCGCGCGCGCGGCCAGCGGGAACGACTTCGAGCTCGCTGGAAAGGAAATCTTCCTCTTCCATGCCGTATTTTTCGGCGAGAAGCGCCAGCATGGTCGCTTTCACGGGTTCTTTTTCGGCGAGCTTCTCGAGTTCGGTCTTCGCTGAGTCGTCTTTGTCCTCGGGTTTTTTCGCGGGCCGTCCGCCAGCGAGAACGTCGAGGTTCTCGCCTTCGACCACCTCGGTCGCCTTTTTCTGCATCTGTTCATTGGCCAAGTGAATCAGCAGGTCGGTGATGCAGAATACGGGGTCGCCTGCCTCTTCGCCGACGTTGACGCGCACGACGCTGCCGTCTTTTTTCGCGATAACTCCGTGGATGGCGAGCGGAAGCGTGACCCACTGGTATTTCTTGATGCCGCCGTAGTAGTGCGTGTCGAGAAGCGCGAGGTCGCCCGATTCATAGAGCGGGTTCTGCTTGATGTCGAGGCGTGGGCTGTCGACGTGCGCGCCCAGGATGTTCAGCCCGTCTTGCAAGGGGCGGCTTCCGATGTGGGCAAGTATGATGGTTTTACCGTACAGGTCGGCGTATACCTTGTCGCCCGCGACGAGCTTCTTGCCAGATTCGCGCGCTTCGTCAAGCGAGACGTAGCCTGCTTCGCGCGCCTTTTCGATGGCGGTTGCCACGCATTCGCGCTCGGTCTTGTTGTTGCTGATGAAGTCGATATAGTCGGCTGCGAGCTTCTCTAGGTCGGCGAGTTGGGGCTCATCGTAGGAGAGCCAGGCGTTTTTGTGCTCCAAAGCAGTTCCTTTCGCTTGGGATATGCGTATGCGGGCATTATAGGAGCGCTTGCTGGCGTCAAGGGCCATGGGTCGCCGAATCCAAAGAGAGAAAAGAAGCGGCGGCGGGCGAATCGGCGCGGGCGAGCTTTGGGATTCGGCCAAGAGATGTTCGAACGGAACGCGGTGCTGGGCGGGGATTGCGCTCCGTTGGACGGTCGCGTGCTATGCTGGTTTTATCGCAATCTCGCATAACGATTTTGGCGAGTGATGGGCTATCGGAAGGGGCGGGCAATGGCATTGAAGAGTTTGGGGGGCTTCGACGGCGGCTGCGTTCTCATCACGGGGGCGACGGGCGGAATAGGCTGCGAGCTGTGCCGTGAGTTTTCCCGAAGCGCTTCTAGCGTCATCTTGGTCGGGAGAAACGAAGGCAAGCTTGGCGAGCTGGCGGCCAGCCTTGCCAACGAGTTCGGCGTGGAGACCCGCGTTTTCGTCGCCGATTTCGCCGACCTCGAAGCGGCGGGAAAACTTGCCCGACAGATTCGCGACGCTGGTCTGCAAATCGACGTTTTGGTCAACAATGCTGGGTTTGGCTACGATGCTTCGTTCGTCGAAAGCGATTGGGCGAGGCAGCGGGAATTGCTCCAGACCAATATCATGGCCCTTGTTGAGCTGTGCTGGGAATTCGCCCCCGATATGGCCGAGCGAGGCAAAGGGGGAATCCTTAACGTTGCTTCGGTGGCTGGCTTTATGCCTGGGCCGTATCTTTCGACGTATTACGCGTCGAAGGCTTTCGTTCAGTCGTTCACCCAATCGCTTCACGTGGAGCTCGCCCCTCTCGGCGTGCATGTGAGTGCCTTGTGCCCAGGGCCTGTGCGCACGCCGTTTTGGGATAACGCCGGCGCGGGCAACACGGCATTGGCGAAGATGACCATCGACGTCTCGCGGGTCGCGCGAAGCGCAGTGAGGGCCCTTCGCGCGAATAAGGCGGTGTGCTGCCCGGGCGCGCTTGCGAAGGGAATCGTGTTTTCGAGCCGGCTCATGCCCCGCTGCGCGATAGCTCGCATCGCCGCGCGGCTGCAAAGTCCGCGAAGCCGATGACCGTTCAGGCGGGCTGTCCGCTCCAGGTGTCCACTGTGTGGTACGGCTATCGATTGGCTGCGGCGTAGAATTCCTCTCATCGGATAGGAGGAATGCCATGTATGAGCCGAGTCGTCTTTTGTCTTCATTCCATATCGCTGGTTTTCAGTATCACGATGGCGCCGTCGTGATCAAAAAGCTCAAGGCCGGTAAGAAGCTAAGCCTTGTTCCCGAATTCGACAATCCATACGATCCCAATGCGGTCTCTATTCGCAGGAAAGGCGTTCATCTGGGCTACGTTCCCAAAGATTCGGTCGCGCTTCTCGCAACGATGATTCGCTTCGGGCATGCGGACGCTTTTGAGTGCCGAATCATGCAGGTCGACGCCAAGGCAGACCCTTGGAAGCAGGTTCGCGTCGGCATCTACGCCGTTGACGCTCGGGGCGAGTAGTTTCGCGCCCGCTCAACTACAATAGGACATGGTACGCGAGGCGGCTTTGCGCCTCGTCCTTTCAAGCGAAGGGAGCGGTCATGGCCGAGGTTGTTGCGAGCAAACTCAAGCTGATGCATTTGGCGCGAATATTCGAGCGCGAAACCGACGACGAGCATGGCCTGACGACTTCCCAAATCATCGAGAAGCTTGCTGCTTTGGATATTCGTGTTGAGAGGAAAACGCTCTACCGCGATATCGATTGCCTGCGTTCGTTCGGCTACGACATCATGAAATACGACCGAAGGCCCGTCGAATACGGCCTTGCGAGTCGCGAATTCCAAGAGCAAGAGCTCTTGCTTCTTGCCGATGCGGTTCAATCTTCGAAGTTCCTCACGAAAAGGAAGAGCGCTTCGCTCGTAAAGGCTATCGGAAAGCTTGGCAGCAAGTATATGGATGAGAACCTGCGAAAACAGGTGCATGTCGAAGGTCGGATCAAGAGCCTGAACGAGTCGGTCTTCTACAATATCGACGCCATCCAGAGGGCTCTTTCGCTGGGGCGCAAGGTCGAGTTCCGATATTTCAAATACGACGAGACGAAACGCCGCGTTTTGCAGAAAGACGGCCGCATCTATATCGAAACGCCTGTTCAATTGGTTTATATGGACGACGAATATTACCTTGTCGCATGGAACGACAAGCATGCGGGCTTTACCACTTACCGAGTTGATCGAATGGTCGAAATCGATGTTTCCGACGAACGCTTCACGCGAAACGAAGAGATTACTTCTTTCGATGTCGCCAAATACCAACAGCGTGTCTTCGGCATGTTCTCGGGAAAGCCCGTTGGCGTCACGCTCCTCGTGAGAGCTTCTGCGATGAGCGCCGTCATAGACCGTTTCAGCAAAGATATCGAGGTGTCTTGCGCAGAAAACGGCTGGTCGCGCATTTCCGTAATGGTTATGGAGGCCCCGACATTTTATGGGTGGCTCGCGACGCTTGGAACTGACGTGAGAATTGAGCAGCCTCAGTCGACGAGGGAGTCGTACATTTCGTATCTCAGGGGCATCGCGGAGAGCTATGGGCTATAGAGGCTCGAGTGCACGCTTTGCTCTGGCCGCTCGGCTTCGATTCGACCCCTAATTCCGAATGTTCTTCGGATTCGGTTTACGCGCACAACCCTGCGTGCTATCGGGGCATATAATGCTTCGTCAACGTTGCGGAAAACATGCGAACCCTAAGGAGACATCAGATGGCGTTTTATTACGATGAGCCCTCGCGTACGTTCAACGAATATTTGCTGGTCCCCGGTCATACGCCGGCGTCTTGCATTCCCGCGAAGGTGGATTTGGAAACGCCTTTGGTTCGCTATCGCAAAGGGCAGGAAGAATGCCCCATCTCTCTGAACATCCCCATGGTCTCGGCCATCATGGCTGCCGTTTCCGACGATCGCATGGCGGTTGCCCTCGCCACCGAGGGAGGTCTCTCCTTCATTTACGGCAACCAGACCATCGAAGAGGAAGCGGCCATGGTCGCGCGCGTGAAGGCCTACAAGGCGGGCTTCGTGGTTTCCGACACGAATCTCTCTCCCGATATGACGCTCGAGCAGGTCGTTGCCCTCAAAGAGAAGACCGGCCATTCTACGATGCCCGTTACCGATAATGCCCAGGTAGGCGGCAAGCTGCTTGGCGTTGTGACCGAGCGTGACTACCGCTTGTCCCGCATGCCGCTCGATACGCCCGTTTCCGAGTTCATGACCCCGCGCGATCAGCTCGTGGTTGCCCTCGAAGGCACGTCGCTCAAAGAGGCCAACGACATTATCTGGGATCACAAACTTAACAGCCTGCCTATCGTAGATGCGAACGACAACCTCTGCTACCTGGTGTTTCGTCAAGATTACGACACCCATAAGGAAAACCCTCTGGAAATGCTCGATGCCGAAAAGCGCTATCTGGTAGGCGCGGGCATCAACTCGCGCGATTACGCCGAGCGCATTCCCGCCCTTATCGACGCCGGCGTTGATGTGCTGTGCATCGATAGCTCTGAAGGCTATTCCGACTGGCAGAAGATGACCATCGAGTGGGTGCGCGAGCATTACGGCAACGACGTGAAAATCGGTGCGGGCAATGTCGTCGACCGCGATGGCTTCCGCTTTTTGGCCGAGGCTGGCGCCGACTTCATCAAAGTCGGTATCGGCGGCGGTTCTATCTGCATCACCCGCGAAACCAAGGGCATCGGTCGCGGCCAGGCCACGGCGACCATTGAAGTGGCTCAGGCTCGTGACGAGTATTTCGAGGAAACTGGCATTTACGTGCCCATTTGCTCCGATGGCGGCATCGTCTACGACCACCATATCTCGCTTGCGCTTGCCATGGGCGCCGATTTCGTGATGTTGGGCCGTTATTTCGCCCGCTTCGACGAGTCTCCTTCGGCCAAGGTCATGGTCAACGGCACTTACATGAAGGAATACTGGGGCGAGGGCTCCGCTCGTGCCCGCAACTGGGGTCGCTACGATTTGGGCGGCAAGAAGAGCCTGTCGTTTGAGGAAGGCGTGGATTCCTACGTGCCATATGCCGGCAGCCTGAAAGACAACATCGCCGTCACGCTTCTGAAGATCAAATCGACCATGTGCAATTGCGGCGCGCTCACCATCCCTGAATTCCGCGACAAGGCGAAGCTCACCACGGTATCTTCGACCTCTATTGTCGAAGGCGGCGCGCACGACGTTTTGCTGAAGGACAAAACCCCGTACGTTTCTCGTACGCGTTAGGTTTATTGACCTGGCTGGTTATTGCTGAGCGCTGAATCCGAAGCGGCCTTTCGAGGCCGCTTCGCGTTTTCAGCTAAGCGTTTGTCCTGTGAGCCATGGCGCGCTCGAATTGACTTTAACCGGTCATTTATTCAGAATTGGGGCTTGTTGATTTCCGACGGGCTTTGTGGGAATAACGAGCGGCGTTGCCGCTACGCTGAGCGTTTTATGGCGCTTTCAGCGGCGTATCATTGCGATGAAAGGGTTTGTATCAAGGTTCTCTCGAACATATCGGCCGTGTTGCTTGCGGGTGTGCTCGCTGTTGGCTGCTTGCCTTTTTCTGCGTTGAACGCCTATGCCGACGAAGTGAGCGATGCCCAAAGCGCGCTCGACTCCGCCGAGGCGCAATTGAAGCGGATATCGGCAGAGCACGAAACGCTTATCGCTCAAGCTGATGAGCTGCAGAGCCAAATCGACGAGGCGGTTCAAGAGGTTCTCGATGCGCAATCGTCCGTGCAGGAGGGCCGCGCGAAACTCGGAACGTACGCGTCGCAGGAATACAAAATGGGCGGTCTGTCGCTTGTTCAGGTAATCCTCGAATCCCAAAACATCTCCGATTTGGTGAGCAACATACGCTATTTCGATGCCATTCGCGAAGAACAGGCGCGCGAGATAGCTCAGCAAAGGCAGCGCGAGGAAACCTTCAGCGAAGCTTTGAACGACTTGAACGCCAAAAAAGACAGCCAGCAAAAGGCGATCGCCGACGCCGCATCGAAGGAAACCGAGGCGACGCAGGTAGTGGCGAGCGCTGCGACGAAGCTTTCGAATGCGCAATCGGCTGCCGAGGCGGCCCGTTTGGCTGAGCTGCAGAAGCAGGCCGAGGCCCTTGCTGCGCAACAGGCGGCCGAAGATGATTCGTCGTCTGGCCAGGAAGAATCCCAAGGCGCGGCGGGCAAGGCGGAGGAATCGCCCGGAAGTGCGGCCAATCAGCCTGCCGATACGACAGACAATTCGAGCTCTGGTGGATCGAGCGATTCAGGCGGATTTTCTTCCGAAGAAAGTGACGCCGGCTGGAGTACGGGCCTTGCCTCGGCGTACGGTTCCACGAGCGACGGAACGCTTGGCGCACATACTGCGACGGGGGCACTGGTCACCGAAAGCTCCATGGGCGTCGCCGTTCCCATGTCGTGGCCGAATTTCCGTTCGTATTACGGCCACACGGTCGAAATCAGCTACGGCGGGCGCACCGTCATAGCTGTGGTCAACGATTGCGGTGGCCTCGGTGGCGGGTCCCGCTCCTTGGATTTGCAGCCAGGCGTATGGAAGGCGCTCGGCGCCAGCAATTGCTTCGATTGGGGCGTTCGCACGGTTTCGTACCGCTTCCTGTAACGCTTCGCGCGGCAGCGTTCGCTTCCGAAAAAAGCCGCTTCGTTTGGCGGAGCATATCGTTTTGATGCCAGCCATAATCGCTTTTTGTTCATATTGGTGGGTCGCCTTTCCTCGGGTGCGTTTTTTTGTGTGCGTGCCAAAGGCGCGTTACAATACGAGAACTTGTTACATTGCGCACGCGCGCAGACGTCCGAATTAGCAGGAGCGCAGATGAAGGAATACAATCCTCTTGAAATCGAGCCTCGTTGGCAGGCGGCATGGGAAAAGAGCGGCATCAATAAGGTGCATGAAGAAGACGGGCGTCCGAAGAAATATATCCTCGAGATGTTTCCGTACCCGTCGGGCGACATCCATATGGGACATGCCCGAAATTATTCCATCGGTGATGTGATTGCGCGCTATTACCGCATGAAGGGCTTCGACGTCTTGCATCCCATGGGCTGGGACGCTTTCGGCCTGCCCGCCGAGAATGCGGCTATCAAGCACCATAGCCATCCTGCGAAGTGGACATATACCAATATCGAAACGCAGAAGGCCAGCTTCAAGCGTATGGGCTTCTCGTACGACTGGGATCGCACCGTCGTGGCGTGCGACCCTGAATACTATCGCTGGGGTCAGTGGATTTTCGAGAAGTTCTGGCAGCATGGATTGGTGGAGCGTCGCAACTCTCCCGTGAATTGGTGTCCAGGGTGCCAGACCGTTTTGGCGAACGAGCAGGTCATCGAAGGTCGTTGCTGGCGCTGCGATTCCGAGATTGAGAAACGCGACCTTACCCAGTGGTACCTGAAGATTACCGATTATGCGCAGGAGCTTCTCGACGACCT
Source organism: Subdoligranulum sp. CAG:314 (assembly GCA_963635715.1). Classification (GTDB taxonomy): domain Bacteria; phylum Actinomycetota; class Coriobacteriia; order Coriobacteriales; family Eggerthellaceae; genus Slackia. The sequence continues at coordinate 27,406 of CAVHFS010000016.1, forward strand.
CGATCAACTCAAAGGCTGGCCCGAGCGCGTGAAGCAGCAGCAGGCCAATTGGATTGGCCGCTCCGAAGGCGCCGAGGTCGATTTCGTGCTGTGCGACAAAGACGGCAATGCGCCGGCCGAGCCTGGCGAAGACGACATCATCACGGTATTCACCACGCGCGCCGATACGCTGTTCGGTGCGAGCTTCTTCGTGCTGGCCCCCGAATACAAAGGCTTGGCCGCGCTCGTTGAGGGCACCGAGTACGAGCAGCCTGTTAAGGAACTCGTCGAGGCGTCCAAAAAGGTTACCGCGGTGCAGCGCGCCCAGGGCGACCACGAGAAGCACGGCCAATTCACGGGTCGCTATGTGGTCAATCCCATCAACGGCGAGAAACTGCCCATTTGGGTTGCCGATTACGTTGTGGCCGACTACGGCACGGGTGCGGTCATGGCCGTTCCTTGCGGCGACCAGCGCGATTTCGAGTTCGCCCGCAAATACGACCTGCCCATCATCCCGATTATCTTGGGCGATGACGATCCGCTGTTCGAGCAGCTGAAAAATGAGCAGAATCGTGTGGTGACCTCGGTCGATTGGCCCGAGGCCTATGCCGCCGAGGGCACGCTCGTGCAATCTGGCAAATACACGGGCATGACCGGCGGCAAACATTCCGAGGGCGAGGCCGCCATCGTCGCCGAGCTCGAAGCTTCGGGCCGCGGCCGTCGCAAGGTCGAATTCCGTCTGCGCGATTGGCTCATTTCGCGCCAGCGCTACTGGGGCAATCCCATTCCGGCGATTCACTGCCCGAAGTGCGGCGTGGTGCCTGTTCCCGAGGAGGACCTGCCCGTTCGCCTTCCCGAGGATATCGATCTCTCTGCTGGCGAAACGCTCGCTACGCATGAGGAATTCGCGAAATGCGCGTGTCCGAAATGCGGCGGCGAGGCTCGTCGCGAAACCGATACCATGGACACGTTCACGTGCTCGAGCTGGTATTACATGCGCTATGCCGATCCGCACAACACCGAGCTTCCGTTCGATCCGAGCAAGGTGAATTCGTGGCTGCCCGTCGATCAGTATATCGGCGGCATCGAACATGCCATTCTGCATCTGCTCTACAGCCGCTTCTTCACGAAGGTGCTGCGCGACGAAGGCATGCTCAATTTCGACGAGCCGTTCACGAATCTGCTGTGCCAGGGCATGGTGCTCGATGAGCATGGCGACGTTATGTCGAAGTCCAAGGGCAACGTCATCTCTCCCGAAGACATGATTGCGGCTTACGGCGCCGACGCCGTGCGCTGCTACATTCTGTTCATGGCTCCGCCCGATAAGGAGTTGCTGTGGAATGAGGACGGCCTTGCGGGCCTGTACAAGTTCCTCAACCGTGTGTGGCGTGCTGTGTACGATCTCAAAGGCCGGGCGGGCGAAGGCTCATTGTTCGGTGGTCCCTCGAAGGTCGATGCTGCCGAGACGTTCAAGAAACTGATTCGCGAGCGCCATCGCGTGGTGGGCAAGGTGTCCGACGATATCGGCCGCAATAACTTCAACACGGCCATCGCCGCCATCATGGAGCTTGTGAATGCGACGAACGATTTCCTGCGCGTCGCAAGCGCTGATGAGCGCAACACCAATGCCGAGTGGGCTGCCGGTTGCGACGAGGTTGCCGAGGTGATTGTGAAGCTGCTCGCGCCGTTCGCGCCGCATTGGGCCGAAGAGCTGTGGACGACGGTGCTCGGTCACGAGCCCAGCATCCACAATCAGTCGTGGCCCGAATTCGACCCCGAAAAGGCCAAGGCCGACGAGGTTGAGCTGGCCGTGCAGATCAATGGCAAGGTGAAGGCGCGTATCGTCGTTGCCGCCGAGGCCGCCGAAGACGAAGTGATCGCCAAGGCGCTTGAGGCCGCAGCTGCTGCCGTCGAGGGCAAGACGGTCGTGAAGAAGATTGTTATTCCTGGCCGATTGGTGAATATCGTCGCGAAGTAAAGGCGAGTTCGGAAGACGTTCTTTCGCCCGATTCAAGCCGCTCCTATGGGGCGGCTTGCTTGTTTTCTAGAGAGTTCTCGTGGGATTCGCAATGCGGTTTATTATGTGCGTTCAAGAATTATGGAAGAAGGTTTCGTGCTCAAAGGATTGCTCAAATTCGTCATCGCGCTTATTGTCGCGGCCGCCGTGGTGATTGGCGGCGTCAATGCGTGCGTGGTGCTCGCCGCGAAGCCTTCGATAACGACGCTCGATGCATATGGGCAATCTCGCGCGGATGAACTCGACGCCATCGTGGTGCTTGGAGCGAGCGTTCTGCCCGATGGGTCGCTATCTCCCATTCTGCAGAAACGCGTCGATGCCGCGATAGATTTGTACAACCTGGGCGTTGCCGATGTTGTAATCATGTCGGGCGATGGGCGAGAGTCCAACTATGACGAGCCTTCGGCGATGAAGGCGTACGCAATGGCACAGGGTGTGCCGGAGAGCGCCATTTATTGCGATGGCGGCGGCTATCACACATACGACACCATGTGGCGCGTCGCTCACGTGTACGGAGCCAAGAAGGTGGCCATCGTTACGCAGGAATATCATCAATATCGAGCGGTTTTCGACGCTTTGGGGGTAGGGATGTCGGCGGTTGGCGTGATAAGCGATACGGGAACGTACGAAGATCAGGCGTATTACGACATACGGGAATGGCCCGCGCGCATGCAGGATGCTTTATCGGTTCTGACGAGCGCGCGCCCCGACAACGCCGACGAGCCCATTACGCGGTAAGCAACGGGCGATGGGCGCAGACGAACGAAGTTTTATCAGGCAGTTAGAGATCTTATAAGGTGTGAGCCGAACATGGACGACGAAGACGTTCTTTCTAAATTTCAGGAATATCGCAATCAGGCAAGTGTTCGCTGCGCTGCGGGGGGTTGCGACTCCTCGGAATCGTGCAATGGGTCGGCCTTGTGTCCGGCGAATGCCCCTGCTCCCGTTATCGGCGTAGTGCCCACGCAATATCCCAGCGAGAATTCGGTCGTCATGGCGAATCGCTACATTGACGCCCTCACGGCTGCGGGCGCGGCTCCGCTCATATTGCCGCTCGTCGAAGACGTTCATGTATATGAAACGCTGTTTCCTCATATCGATGGATTTTTGCTTACCGGCGGCAACGATATCGATCCCGAACGCTACGGATCTCTCGAGAAATCGGAAAAGCTCGGCGAGCTCACGCCCGAGCGCGAAGACTTGGAATTCCTCATTCTGAGCTACGCATACCAGTACGACGTGCCTGTATTGGGGATTTGCCGCGGCATGCAAATGATCAACGTGTTCTTCGGCGGCACGCTGTATCTGGATTTGGCCGATCAGTTCACTTCGCTTCAGCATTGGCAGACCTGCGATTATGCTCAAACGACCCATTTCGTGAAAATTGTGCGCGAATCGAAGCTCGGCCGCATTCTCGAGACCGATCGGCTTGCTACGAACTCCATGCATCATCAGGGTGTTCGTACGGTTGCCCCGCTGCTCGATCCTGTGGCGTACGGCCCCGATGGCTTGGTTGAGGCCGTAGAGGTCCGCGACAGGTCGTTCATCGTCGGGGTGCAGTGGCACCCCGAGTTCTTCGCCGGCGAGAAAAAGATGAGCTGTATCTTCAGGTCGTTGGCGCATGAAGCGGTTCTTTCGCACGCCGCTACGTCTCGGGCGCGCGAACGTTGCCGATTGAGCATCAGAAAGGCCGCCGACGTTCGCTCGTGGCCCACCATGGAGTACGCCGATGGCATCTAAACCAGCTGGGATATACTTGGACAATGCGGCGACGACGGCGCTTCATGTGAGTGTTTTCGAGCGAATGAAGCCGTATTTCCTTGAGGCGTATGGCAACCCTTCCAGCATTCATGGCGCTGGAAGGGTTGCGCTTCAGGCACTCATGGACGCGCGGGCAACGGTTGCGCGCTGCCTGGGCTGCTCTCCTCGCCAGGTGGTATTTACTTCGGGTGGCACCGAGGCCGATAACCAGGCAATAGCGACGGCTGCCTATTTTGGGCGGCGAGCTGGGCGTATGCGCATGGTCGCGTCGTCGATCGAGCATCCAGCCGTACTGCGGGCCCTTGATTTTTGGAAAACCCAGGGTTTCGAAGTGACGTTGGTCGATCCCGACGATATGGGGATCGTGCGCCCGTCGCGCATCGAATCCGCGCTCGGAGACGATGCGTGCCTCGTGAGCGTCATGGCAGCCAACAACGAGACGGGCGTTGTGCAGCCGATCGGCCAAATTGCCGAAGTGGCGCATTCCGCAGGTGCCCTGTTTCATTCCGATGCGGTGCAGGCGGCTGGCCATATCTCGCTGAACTGCGAAGGTTCTCAGATCGATATGCTTTCGATTTCGGCCCATAAACTGCATGGTCCCAAAGGCGTTGGGGCTCTCGTATGCCGCACGCGAGAAGGCGCGCAGCCGATTGTATTCGGCGGCGGACAGGAGCGGGGCCGTCGTTCGGGAACCGAAAACGTGCCTGGGATTGTGGGTCTTGCCGCGGCGCTTAGCCAGGCGTGCGAAACGATGGTCGAAGATTCGCGTCGCGTGGAGGCTTTGCGAGAATCTCTCGAATCGCAGTTGCTGAGCATTGAAGGGGCGAGTGTCGTCGGCGCCGCCGCTCCGCGAGTGCCGGGCATTTCGAATGTGTGCTTCGAGGGCCTTGACCATCAGTCAATTGTCCCTCTGCTCGATTCACGCGCCATTTGCGCATCGGCTGGCTCGGCATGCTCGGCGGGCGCAGTTCAGGTGAGCCATGTGCTGCGGGCTATGGGCATCTCGGAATCCCTTGCGAAAGGTTCGGTGCGTTTCTCGCTTTCCGCCGACACCACGCAAGAAGAGATAGACGCCGCGGTGGCCGCAATGAAGGAAATCGCCGCAACGCTGAAGCGCTAAAATGCCGATGTCTGCCCTTTTCGTCCATCTCGAAGAGGCGAAAATCAGCGGACAGAACCGACGAAAAGGACGAACATGCCAAATTCAAAAGGGCGCGTGCTGGTCGCGATGAGCGGCGGCGTGGATTCCAGCGTTACGGCGTATTTGCTGCAGAATCAGGGCTATGAGTGCATCGGCGCCACCATGAAGCTCTACAACAACGAAGACATTAACGTTACGGGGCACACATGTTGCAGTCTGGACGATGTCGAGGACGCTCGCGATGTGGCGTTTCGTCTGGGTATTCCGCACTATGTGTTTGACTATTCCGCGGAATTCGAAGATGAGGTCATGCGTCCGTTCGTTGAAGAATACGAGGCGGGGCGAACTCCGAATCCGTGCATTGAGTGCAACCGTCGCATGAAATTCAGTCGCTTGCTTGAGCGCGCCGAAGACTTGGGCTGCGACTACATTGCCACAGGGCATTACGCGCGTATCGAGCAATCGCATGGCCGCTGGTCTCTTCGTCGCGGGCTCGATCCGAAAAAAGACCAAAGCTACGTGCTCTATTCCATGACGCAAGACCAACTTGCGCATACGCTTTTGCCGCTTGGCGCAATGACGAAGAGTCGTGTTCGCGAAATCGCCGAAGCTCAAGGCTTCGTGAATGCCCAAAAGCATGACAGCCAGGATATTTGCTTCGTACCAGATGGCGACTACCTGGGGTTTCTCGAGCGTTATCGTGGGTACTCATACCAGCCTGGCGACATCGTCGACGCCAACGGAGCGGTGCTCGGGCAGCATAGAGGGGCGGTTGCCTATACCATTGGCCAGCGTAAAGGTTTGCGCATAGGAGGCGCGCCCGAGCCGTATTTCGTCACGGGCAAGAACATGGCCGAAAACAAAGTGGTCGTGGGGCCGCGTGCGGCGCTCAACTCGCAAGGTTGTGTTGCCGAAAATTGGAACTGGGTCGCCGCTCCTCTCTCGCCTGGCGAGACGTTGCGCGTTGAAGTGAAGGCCCATTACCGTCAGGCCCCCATTCCCGCTGAGCTTTTCGTTGAGACAGACGGCTCGATGCGCGCAACGTATCTCGAACCGCGCCAAGCCGCCGCGCCCGGGCAGGCGCTCGTCGCTTATGCGGGAGACTGCGTGGTTGGCGGCGGCACCATCGCCTCTTCCTTCTAGGCCATTTCATCAGGCTTGTAGGGTCGCGATTCTATCCATTTGATTTGGCTTATATGGAGTCGTTTCGCCGTTCGATTCGCGTTGCGATACCATAAACGCTGTCGTTTGACTGTTTTGGCCGCGAATTGAAGGGGGATTCATGGCTATCGTCGATAACGTTGCGCTGTATGCGCTTGGGTATGCCGCTCACGAGAGCCACCCGATGCGCCTTGACCAATACTGTTTGAACACTGTACAGCGTAAATACCCATGTTCCGACTGCGCGGACGCGTGCCCGAAAAATATCGCAGTCGATGCCAAGGAAATCAGCTGGCGAGGTTGCATCAACTGCAATCTCTGCGTTACGGCATGTCCCACGCAGGCGATTCACGAATCGTCGGCCAGCCTTGATTCGGCGCTCGCTGCGGCGGGAACGGCAGGCGATGTTGTGGTGGTCGCGTGCGATAAGCATAAGGGCCAGGCGAACGTGCGCGCATATTGCCTTTGCTCCCTTCCGTGGGAGCTTATCGCCGCTCTTGCCCTGAAGAAGCCCGTAGTGCTGAAGGTGAAAGCGTGTCGGGAGTGCGAAAATGCCGATTTACAAGGCGGTGTGCACGACCTGCTCGGCAGTCTGAAACGCTTTTTCGGTCCCGACGAATTCAAAAGGCGCATCTTCTCGCGCGTGCCCGAGGGCGCGGTTGCTGGGTCGGGGGCATCGAAGCGTTCCGCCTTCGAAGGCGCCATGTCGACGGTTAAGCGCGGCGCCGAGGAGCTGTTGGCCGATGAAGACGAGCAGCGCCGTGTCTCGCACTATCGCGCTCTTTTGCTGGAAGCGCTGCAAGAGATTCCCGAGGCCGAACGCCCGAAAGTCACATGGCTCACGCTCACGGAAGACGGCAACTGCCGCGGTTGTGAGATTTGCTCGAAGATGTGTCCCCATGGCGCCATCGAGCTGCGCATCCCCGAATACGAAGCCGATCGAAAGAAAAAAGAAATCGAACGCGAGGCCAAACGTCGCAAAGCCCCCGGGTTTTCCGCCGCCTCGTCGAAGGCGCCTTCCTCCGCATTGGCCGCATCCGTATTCGGCTCCCTTGGGTCGGCGGGGACGTCGAAGCCTTCGGCCGCCGAGATTGACAAGCTTAAAGAAGCCGCTTTCGCCGACATCGACAATGAACTTGCCGACTTGCGCGACAGGGGCATTGGCCAGGCATTCATCCACGACGCGTCGCGCTGCACGCAATGCGGGCTGTGCTACATGAGCTGCCCCGAGGAAAATATCGGCGGTTGGGCCGAGGTTGCCACGAGTGAAATACCGGCGAAATTCGAGCATGCGATTGATGTGCGGATTTGCGAAAAATGCGGACGCCCTTTCAAGCCGAAAAATGACGAAACCAAGTGTTCGGTCTGCTCGAAGACGGGCTTTCTCCGCTAAGGAAAGCGCCGATGCGCGCCGCTTTGCCTAATGGCCCAGTTAGACTGGTTGGGCAATCGGCGTTTTGATAGGCGGAATCGAATTTCCCACGAGACTTTTGCCGCGCGTTTCCAGTTTGATGGATTGTTTGGAGTTGATGGGCCAAGTGGGAGCTCTTGCGGTCGATGGGCTTGTTTTTTGCTAGAAACGAGAAGAGAAAGCGTCGGATTTTTACTTGATTTGAAAAGGAGCGCTTGCATGTCCTTTGAGGAATTCGAAGTTGTTAACGACGGCGTACGGCTGTATTGCAAGCGATACGAGCCGTCTTCGAAAGTGCCGTCGGGCGACCGACCTCCGCTGCTTCTTATTCATGGCGGCTGCATCGACTGCGATTTCTATGACGGCGCGGGCCCTCTTTTGGCAAATCTGTTCGATGTCGTGACGTTCGACCGACGAGGTTTCGGCCGTAGCACGCATCCCGAAAGCAAAGATTATTCTGTGGCGGCGCAGGAAACCGACGCGCTCGCCGTGGCGAGCACCGCATTCGGCGATGCTCCTCTGTTCGTGTTCGCCCATAGCGCAGGCGGGTCCATCGGCGTCGCGTTCTCAACGAGGCATCCTCATCGCATTCGGCAACTCATGCTCTTCGAGGCGCCTTTGCTTGATTGCGTCGATCCGGCTTCGCCGTTGATGGCCGATATTGCGCAGGTGAAGAAAAATATCGAAATGGGCCAAGAGGCGGGCTCGTTTGGCAGCGGATTCCTGTTCGGCTTGGGGCCGAAAGACCCGCGGGCGAGAAAAGCCACGCGTGAGCAGAAAGCCCGCGCTTCGGCGAATGTGCGAACGAGCGTCGCGTGTGAAGCGGATATCTTTTTTGGCTTCAAGCCCGACTACGATGTGCTCGCGAAGCTTCCTGTGGTCGTTGCCGCGGCGGAGATGAACCGAGGTCATCTGCTCGAAGGGCTTGCGACGTCGGTTGCGCAGCGTCTTGGCTGCCCATTGGTGCGCTACCCTGGGGCGCATAATTGCCCCAGCGACCTGCCGGTCGACTTCGCTTGCATGACAGCTGGCGTGTTCCTTATGGAGGGCAAGGGGCTGCTCTCGGGAAGCTCCGATTAGTTTTTGCAAGCTCTGCTCGTGCGAGGTGGGTGCAGGGAAAGGCCAATCCTCGTTTTCCCTCACCTGTTGCGCATTCGCCTTCCACGAACCCTCCGTGCGCACGCGGGCGGATGCCTATCGGCGCTTCTCTGGAGAAGCGTCGATTCTCCACGATTGTACGTATGCTCATCAGGCGTTATGCCGCTTGCCGAATGCGGCTTCTTTTCGATTTGTGCTTTAGCGCGCTGCCGTGATAAACTACCTCTCGCAGAAAACACTTTAGCACGCTAAAGTGCCACGAAAAAAGCGGCGCCTTGCCGCTTGCTGGGAAGGAAGTCGACGCTGGTCGGCTCACGGAAGATTTTCGAAGAGGTATTTCGCATGAAGAAGAAATGGTCCCTTATCGCGGCTGCCGCAGCGGCGCTCGCATTGGTCGGTTGCATGCTCGCGGGTTGCGGATCGAATAGCAGCGCGTCGAGCGACTCGAAAAGCTCCGAGACGACCAAGCTCGTTGTGGGGTTCGACCAGGATTATCCTCCGTACGGGTTCGTCGGCGACGATGGCCAATTCACTGGCTTCGATATCGATTTGGCCACCGAGGTAGCCAACCGCAATGGCTGGGAAATTCAGCTCGAAGCCATCAACTGGGACGCCAAAGACACCTTGCTCAACTCTGGGGCAATCAATTGCATTTGGAATGGCTTCACTATGGAGGGTCGCGAGGACGACTATTCCTTCAGCGATCCGTATATGCTCAACGCTCAGGTTGTTGTCGTTAAGGCGAATTCTGGCATCAATAGCCTCGATGACCTTGCGGGTAAAACCGTTATCACGCAAACCGATTCCGCTGCCCAAGAGGTGCTCGAGGGCGACAAAGCCAGCTTGGCCGCGACGTTCTCGCAGCTCGAAACCATCGGCGATTACAATACCGCATTCATGCAGCTTGAATCGGGCGCTGTCGACGCCGTGGCCTGCGACTTGTCCATTGCCCAGTACCAGCTGTCCGCGAAATCGGGCGTGTTCAAACAGCTCTCCGATGAGCTTTCCAGCGAGCATTACGCAGTTGGGGTGAAAAAGGGCAACACCGAATTGGCCCAGAAGATCACCGATACACTGAAGGCCATGAACGAAGACGGCACCGTGAAGTCGCTGTGCGAGAAGTATGCCGACTACGGTCTGAGCTACGATAACTGGATTTTGAAGTAGGCGAAAATCGCTTTAGAGACGGCAAGACGCGCGGGCGTTTCGCCGAGTAATCGCGGGCAGGGCAACCTGTCCGCGATTTATGCTGTTAAGAGAGAGGGGCGCTGTGGACATATCCACCATGCTTGCCATGCTGGGGCAAGGTTTTATCGTTACCCTGCAGATTTTCTTCCTCACGCTTTTGGGCTCGTTGCCTCTGGGCGTGCTGGTGGCGCTCGGGCGCATGAGCCGCATCAAGCCCGTTTCATGGCTCGTGCGCCTGTATATTTCCATCATGCGCGGTACTCCGCTCATGCTGCAGATGTTCTTCATCTATTTCGCGCCGTACTATCTGTTCGGCTTCGATTTGTCCACCGATTCGAAATTCAACGCCACGATCGTCGCGTTCATCATCAACTATGCGGCGTATTTCGCGGAAATCTATCGCAGTGGCATCCAGTCTATCCCGCGTGGTCAGTACGAGGCCGCGGAAGTGTTGGGCTATTCGCGTGCGCAAACGTTTATGAAAATCGTGCTTCCGCAGGTCATTAAGCGAATTCTTCCCGCCATGGGCAACGAAATCATCACCTTGGTGAAAGATACGTCGCTTGCGTTCGCCATCGGCGTGGCCGAGATGTTCTCCACCGCGAAGGCACTTGTCGCCTCGCAGGTCAACATGCTGCCATTTGTGTTCGCGGCGGCGTTCTACTGGGTATTTAACTTCGTCGTGGAAGTGGTGCTGAACAAGGTGGAGAAGAAGCTGAATTACTATCACGACTAAAGTATTGCGCCGTTCTACGAACGGCGCAACGGCTTGACGCTGCGCGGCAATCTGAACGGCATCTTGCCTTTCAATCGTCGCTCGCGTACCGAAGTACGCGTTGCTCCTCTTTCAAGGCAATCTGCTCGCTCAGATTGCCGCTCGCTGACATTTGGTTAACCTGGGAGGTTCTCATGTCCGACTCCGCAAAACCAGTCGTGCGTCTGTCGCACATTAAGAAAAGCTTCGGCGACGCCGAGGTGCTGAAAGATATTTCGCTCGAAGTGAACCCTGGCGAGGTCGTAGCCATCATTGGTCCATCGGGCGGCGGCAAGTCTACACTGCTGCGTTGCGCCACCTTGCTTGAAACCTTCGATTCGGGCGAGCTTTCCTACGGCGATCTGGAAGTCGCCTCTACGCAAAAGGGCCGTGCCGTTTATAGCAAAAAAGACGTGCTGAAGGCAGCAAAATCGCGCTTTGGACTGGTGTTCCAGAATTACAATCTGTTTCCGCACTACACGGTTTTGAAAAATATCACCGATGCGCCCATCTCTGTGCAGAAGCGCGACAAGGCCGAGGTTGAGCGTCAGGCGCGCGAGCTCATCGCGAAGATGGGGCTGCAGGGCAATGAGGCCAAAGTGCCGTGCGAACTTTCGGGAGGACAGCAACAGCGCGTGTCCATCGCCCGCGCGTTGTGCCTGAACCCCGATATCGTGTTCTTCGACGAGCCCACCAGCGCGCTCGACCCAGAGCTCACCGCCGAGGTGCTGAAAGTCATCAAGCAGTTGGCGGCCGAGCATATGACCATGGTCATCGTCACGCACGAGATGTCGTTCGCTCGCGACGTGGCCGACCGCATCGTATTCATGGACGGCGGCGTTATCGTCGAGGAAGGCCCGGCCGAGCAAGTCATCAACAACCCGCAACATAACAGAACGAAGGCATTCCTCAATCGCTACGACGATTAGCTGCTTTTTGCCTATAGGTAAAAAACGGAAGGCCCCCGGAGAAAACTCCAGGGGCCTTCCGCCTCCAAGGGTTGGATGGCGAGTTATTCGGCCTTAGGCTTCAGCAGGCCGTAGCCGCCTTCCGTGCGGCGATACATCACGTTGACCTCGTTGGTATTGCGGTCGGTGTACACCAGGAAGTCGTGGCCCAGAAGGTCAATCTGAACCATGGCCTCTTCCTCGGTCATCGGCGTGAATTCGATCTCCTTCACGCGTACGACTTCGTCATCGGCGGAAAGCTCGGCCATGAGTTCGTCGAGGCTCGCTCCTGTGGGCTGAATCACCTGGTCGACCTTCAGCGTTTCGCGCATGCGATGGTCGATGACGCGAGTCTTGTATTTGCGCAGCTGACGAAGCACTTTCGCGGCGGCGACGTCGATCGCCGCATACATGTCCTCTTCGTGCTCTTCGACGTGAATCGTGTGGCCCTTGGGGCGAATCGTCACTTCGCAGATGCACGGAACCGGGCGATTTTTCTCGACGCGCAGCACAACTTCCGCGCTGGGAACGTCAATGCTCAGTACCTTCATCGCGTTGCCGATTTTCTCGACGGCATAGTCGTTCAACGCGTCGGTCACGGTGACCTTGCGGCCGATGACAGTGATTTCCATGATTACCATCCTTTCCCTTGTGCGCCTGGCGCTCACTTCCCGTCAGACGATGTGCGACGGTGTAACCGTCGCGCTAGCTGCCTGGCGCTTTCGCTGAGCCAGGACCCGCTTTCTGCAAACCATGGTAGCGCACTTGCCCGCTGTGCGCTTCGAGGTGTTGCCATCCCGTGAATCGACCTGCGTCCACGGTTCGGGGCGTGTCTATGCAGGCAAGATAACGTAGCCGGGCGTATCCTATGCGTTGCGTCTATCGAAAACGGCTTTGCCGGCCAGGAATGTCGCTATGGCGTGCGTGTCGAGTATCCGTTCGGGGCATTCGGCTGCGTCGGCAAGCGGGTTTCGATCGAAGACCGCGATATCGGCCCACATGCCAGCCGCGAGCTTGCCGAGCTCTGCCTCGCGGCCCGCGGAAGCGGCGGCTCCCGACGTGTAGGCCTGAATGGCTCTGGCCGCAGGGATTCGCTCGCTTGGCAGCCAGCCGCCCGCTGGTTCGTGAGTCTTTGCATCCTGCCGAGTGACGGCGGTATAGACGCCGGCCCATGGGTTGGCGTCCACTACGGGCGAATCGGTTCCGAACGCAAGCGTTGCGCCTTCTTTTAGGAACGATGCGAACGGCCACATCACCTGGCACCGCGCGTCTCCCAGGTCGCGCTCTGGGCCTCCTGGATCGAGCGTGATGTGCGCAGGCTGCACCGAAGCAACCACGCCGGCGCGGGCGAGCCTCGCTATGTCGGGCGCCTTCATGTTCTCCAAGTGCTCAATGCAGTGGCGTCCTCGCGCAGGTTGGCCGAATCGTCGCGTCGCTTCTTCGAAGATGTCAATCGCCCGCGTAATGGCCTCATCTCCGATGGCGTGGATGCGCACGGGGTAGCCCTTTCTTGCCGCCGCCATTACGTAATCGCGCATGACTGCTGGGTCGACGGTTGCGCGTCCGCAGTCGCCGGCGAATCGCGCGTTCGTGTAGGGTTCGGCGAGCCAGGCGGTATGTTGGCTCGACACACCGTCGAAGAACTGCTTGAAGCCGCATGCCTGCACAAGTGGCCCTCGAAGTGTCTCGCGCATAGCTTCGAATCGCGACAAGTCGTGCGTCAGGGTGGGGAAGAGATGGGCGCGACACGTAAGCTGCCCACGCCCTTCCAAAGCTCGGTAAATGTCGTCTCGCACGAAGTCGAGCCCAGGTTCTGCGGAAAGCGCCATATCGCAAATGCTTGTAATCCCTAGGCTTGCGAGCTTGGCGAGAAATTCTCGATACGCCGAGATAATCTCCTCATCGGAAAATGTCGCCATGATGCGCGGCATGAGTTCCATTGCGGCCGCTTCTCGAACGATGCCCGTAAGTTCGCCAGACGCATCGGCGTCGTAGCTGCCGCCGGCGGGCGGGACGCTTTCTTCGGTGATGCCCAGTTCTCTGAGTGCGCACGAATTCAGCCAAAGCGTGTGGGCGTCGCCCGAATAAAGGGCCACGGGCCGATGGGGAAACGCTTCGTCGAGCGATGCCTTGCTGGGAAGTGAGGGCGTTTTCCATCGGTACTCTCGCCACCCTTGCGCTAAAAGCCAGCCGTGGGGTTTGCGCTCCGCCAAAAGCTTCAGCCTCGCTACGCAGTCGGCCTCCGATTCTCCGATGAACGTTTCGGCCAAGGGGCTTGAATAGAGCGCCGAGTGAAATGCGTGCACATGGGCGTCGTGCAATCCTGCGCACATAAACGAATCGCCGAAATCCTCCACCTTCGTAGAGGGGTTCGTGAACGCCGCCGCCTGGTCTTTCCCAACGACGGCCACGATTATTCCCCGTCGAACGCATACCGCCAGGGGCATTGCGCTGCGGCCATCGCCCGTGAATACGTTCTCGCTGATGAAAATCGAATCTGCTTGCATATGGTCCTCCGGTTTTCTTTTTGGCAACGCTCGTTTCGGTGGCTTTGCGTGATGCGGCTATAATACAGCTCCCAAAGCTACGACCCCAGATTGGAGCCGCATGGCCAACGATACCGAGCGCGAAAGAACCAGCCAGTCCCTCTTCATTGACGAAGTCCAGGGTCATCAGGCCCGCTACAGCAAGATCATAGAGCTCACCCATTCGGCCACCAAGGCGGCGGGCGTCATGCTGCTCGCGGCCATCGCGGCCCTTATCATTGCGAATACGGGCTCATATGAGTCTTTCGAGCATATCGTTCACACGCAGGTCGGTTTCGTCGTTGGCGGATCCGTTTCGACCATGTCGGTTTCGCACGTCATAAACGATGTGCTCATGGCTGTCTTTTTCTTATTGGTGGGTCTGGAAATCAAATACGAGATGACGGTGGGCGAGCTCACGAATATCCGCCAGGCAATCCTTCCGATTGTCGCTGCGTGTGGCGGAGTGCTTGCACCTATCGTGATCTACGCGATTTTCAATGTGAGTTCTCCCGAGACCATCGGGGGTTGGGGAGTGCCGACCGCGACCGATATCGCATTCGCCCTGGGCATTATGGCGTTGCTCGGAAATCGCATTCCCAACGGAGTGAAAGTGTTTCTCTCTACGCTCGCCGTGGCCGATGACATTATCGCCATCATCGTGATCGCTGTCTTTTACGGCCAGTCGCCCGATTTCGCCTGGCTTGCCGCGGCGGCCGTCGTCATGGTTGCGCTTGTTATCCTCAATAAGGCCCACGTTTATTCGCTTGCCGTTTATCTTGCGCTCGGCGTGCTTTTGTGGTTTTGCGTGTTCTCGAGCGGCGTGCACTCCACCATAGCGGGCGTGCTGCTGGCGTTCACTATTCCGTCTGGCTCGCGTGTGAATCTGAAAGGTTTCGCGTCGTGGTCGAGCAAGAAGATTCGCCAAGCCGAGCAGGCGCTCAATCCCAATGAGCCCGTGCTGGGGCAAAAGGACTATATTCGCAATGTGAGCAATCTCTCGTCCGTTTCGCGTATGGCGGTGCCGCCTGCGACGCGTCTCGAGCACAAACTCTATCCATGGGTGTATTTCGCCATCTTGCCCCTGTTCGCGCTTACGAATGCCGACGTTGCGCTTGTCGGCAGCGACATCGGCGCGGTGTTCTCGAGCCCGGTTTTCTTCGGCGTCTTTTTTGGCTTGCTTGTCGGAAAGCCCTTGGGGATTCTGCTTTTCAGCTTCCTTGTGGTGAAAACCGGGCTGGCAAGCCTTCCCGAGAACGTCAACTGGAGACATATGGCGGGTTCGGCAGTTCTTGGCGGTGTCGGCTTTACCATGGCCATTTTCGTCGCGAACCTCGCGTTCGAATCCGAGATTTCCGTTATGGCCGCGAAAGCCGCTATTCTCGCCGCGTCGACGCTTGCGGGCGTGCTCGGTTTCGCTTTGCTGCTTTTCGAGGCGCGCCGCAGCGCCAACGAGGGCATTGCCTATGTGGTATCGCCCGCCAGCTGCGATAACGTTACCCATGATGGGGAAGAGGCCCAACGTGATGCGCGTGCGTTGAGCGCCGCTCTCGACGAAGAGTCGCTTGCGGAAATCGAGCGCTGCGAAGGTGACGGGCGCGCTCACGAGGTGGTGGCTCGTCTACGTCGCGGAAGCGACGGCAAGTGACCTCGGAACAAAGAGCTTGCCTGACGCGGCGCTGACGCTTTGCTTCGGCAACCGCTCGGTTCGGCTTTCGCCGAGCGGCGGCCCTTTCGCATGTGCTTTCCTCGAAGCGCTCGCCTGCCCGATGGGGCCGCCGCCGGCGCGGTGCTACAATCTGGCTTCCAAAGAGTTTCCGCACGACAAAGGATATTTTGATGGCATACAACGCACCCGAGGGAACTGCCGATATGCTTCCCGCCGCCGCTCGCATGTGGCGATCGACGGTTGATTCTGCGGCGAAATTGTTCGGAACGTATGGCTATGAGCCAATTTATACACCGATTTTCGAAATCACCGATGTATTCACTCACGGCATCGGCGAAGCGACCGACGTCGTGGGCAAAGAAATGTTCGTGGTCCGAAGCGGCGAGAACTATAAGCGCGCCTTGGCCGAAGGCGACGACTCGAAGCTCAAATCCAAGCAGAAGCTCTCTTTGCGCCCCGAAGGAACGGCTGGCGTGGTGCGCGCCGTCGTGCAGCACAATCTGGTCGAGCAGGGGGCCGCTCCGGCGAAGCTTTTTTATGCGGGCCCGATGTTTCGCGCCGAGCGTCCGCAAAAGGGGCGTTTGCGCCAATTCCATCAGATCGGCGCGGAATGCCTCGGATCAACCGAGCCTACGGCCGATGCCGAAATGATCATCATGCTCATGCGATTTTTCGAGAAGATGGGCGTGCCTATGAACAAGACGCGCCTGCTCATCAACTCGATGGGCGACGATGCGTGTCGTCCCGCATATCGCGAGGCAGTGCGAAGCTACATTCTGAGCCACGAAGATGAAATGTGCGAGGAATGCCGTCGCCGCGCCGACACCAACCCGCTGCGTGCGTTCGATTGCAAAAACGACGCGTGCGCTCATGTGATGGAGGGCGCTCCGAAAATCACCGACCATCTTTGCGACGATTGTTTGAATCATTATGCGCAGGTCAAAGCCTTGCTCGATGCGGCTGGAGTGAAATATATCGAAGACCCGACGCTCGTTCGAGGCCTGGATTATTACACGCGCACTGTATTCGAAGTGCAGGTTGTCGAAGGCATGGGTTCGCAAAGCGCCATCGGTGGCGGCGGGCGCTACGACAAGCTCGCCGAAATCGAAGGCGGGCGCCCAACGCCAGGCCTGGGATTCGCGCTCGGATTCGAGCGCATGGTGCTCGCTTTGGAGGCGGCGGGAGCTCTGTCCGATTCGCCGAAACGCGTTGACGGCTATATTGCTTGCGTTGACGCCTCGGTTCGGCCTTGCGCATTCGAATTGGTCTGCGCGGCTCGCGATGCAGGCCTGTCGGTAGAGATGGATCATCAGGGGAAAAGCCTCAAGAGCCAGTTCAAAATCGCCGACAAGCTCGGCGCGCTTATGGTTA
The DNA here is from genome assembly GCA_963635715.1 of Subdoligranulum sp. CAG:314. GTDB lineage: Bacteria > Actinomycetota > Coriobacteriia > Coriobacteriales > Eggerthellaceae > Slackia. The sequence goes on from CAVHFS010000016.1 coordinate 44,428, forward strand.
TTGTGCTTGGCCCCGATGAGCTTGCGGCAGGCAAGGCCCGCGTTCGCAACATGAAGACCCATTCCGAGCGGCTGGTCGATATAGCCTCGGCGAAGCGCCTGCTCGCCCAATTCGGCGGAACCCCCGTCGGCGGCGCTGGGTCTCCCGTCTCCATCGATGCGTTGTTCTCGCTTGACTAAGCTTCCGCCCACGCAGGGCACGCAGCAAAAAAGTGGCCCCGTTCGCAGATGAGCGGGGCTACTCTCTTTTTTGGCTGGTTTGTTGGGGCTATTTGCGGCCTGTATGCACGGCCACGATGCCTCCGGCGTAATTGTTCCAGGTCACATCCTTGAATCCCGCATCGCGAAGCATCTGAGCATAATGCTCCTGGTCGGGAAACGCCTTGATAGAGTCGGCCAGATAGACGAAGCTCGGTCGGTCTTTGGTGAACACTTGGCCCCAGAAGGGAATCATCACCTTCAGATAGATGTGGTAGAGAAAACGCCACACGGCATTTGGCGGAGTCGAAAATTCCAGGCACGCAAAGGTGCCGCCTGGCTTCAGAACTCGGTGAACCTCACGAAGGGCTTTCATCCGGTCGGGAATATTGCGAATGCCATAGGCCATCGTCACGGAATCGTAGGAGTTGTCCGCATAGGGAATCTCTTGGGCGTCGACGACCTCGAAGTCGATGGGAACCCCGCATGCTTCGCCCGCCGCTTGTCTTTCTTTGGCAACTTCGAGCATCTCGGCAACGAAATCCGTCAGCTGAATATGGGCGCAGGGCCTACGCTTCGCCGCCATATAGCTCACGTCGCCCGTTCCTCCCGCCAAATCGAGCAGGTCGCTTTCGGGAGTGAGGTTAGCCGCGTCGACGGTTTTTCTCAGCCAGCCTCGGAAGAGCCCGAAGCTCGAGACTGCGTTGAATTTCGCGTACTGCTTCGCTATGGTGCTGAAAATCTTCTGCACGCGCTCTTCGGATATCTCGGCGGGCGCTTCGGCTCCCGTTGCGGTATCGACTACGCGTTCGGTTTCGCGTTGTGCATTCTGGTCGCCCATATGGCCGTCTCTCCTCTGCGCTTCTTCGAAGAAGCGGTATGCAAGATTTCCATTTCGTGAAGAATCGGCGGCTGTTTCTGCCGACCGCCGTGATTTTGTCTGGCTGCAAAGTATAGCCGAATGCGGGATGCTATGATGTCGCCATGCTACTCTGTGCCGAACATATCATCCCGATTGCGGGCGAGCCCATCGACGATGGCGCAGTGCTCGTTCGCGACGGAAGAATCGTGGAAGTCGGCGGGTCGCAGCGTATGAAGGCGCATTATCCGCAGGAGGAAGTGCGCGATTTCGGCCGCAGCGCGATCATGCCGGGTTTCGTCGATTGCCATACCCATCTCGAATACACCGCGCTGCGCGGCATCGTGCACGATGTCCCGTATTCGGAGTGGCTTGCCCTCGAGCATGCCAAGGCCGACAGGATGTCGCACGACGATCGCTACGATTCCGCCGTCATTGGCGGAATGGAGATGATCGCCGGCGGTGTGACGACCGTGGCCGACTTCACGAGCACGGGTGCGTCGTTTGAGGCGGCCCAAGACGTTGGTTTGCGCGGGAAATTCTACCGAAGCGTTGGGGCGACGGTGAAATCCCAGGTCGGCTCTGCCGTTGAGGCAGCGCTTTCCGATATCGAACGATGGCGCGAGCAAGCCGACCCCGAGAGAACCGTCATCGGCATCGCTCCGAAGGCCCTGCATGCGTGCCACCCCAGCATTTATCGCCTGGTAAACGAGGCATCCGAGCGCTATGGCCTCCCCGTCGCCATGCACGTTGCGGGAAGCTACGAGGAGTACATGTACATCATGCGTGGCTGCACGCCTCTCTCTGTGCGCGGAATCGAGGCCGGAAACGATGCGCTTACCGACCGTCCCATGTGGCTTCCGACGGGCGTTACTCCTGTCAATTATGCGCTGAACTGGGGCGCATTCAACGGAAGCGACGTGCTTGCCGCCCATTGCGTGCATGTCAACGACGACGACATCGCCAAGCTCAAAGAGCATGATGTGGCGATTTCGGTCAACACGCGCTGCAACGCGCAGCTCGGCATGGGCCTGGCTCCCTTGCAGACATTTTTGAAGGCGGGGATTCGCGTTGGCCTCGGTACCGATTCTCCCGCGGCGACCGATTCCTCCGATATGTTCATCGAAATGCGCCTCGGCATGCTCATCCATCGGGCCGTCGATCGTAACGTCTTCCTTACGGCGAAGACTATGCTTGAGCTCGCCACCATCGGCGGCGCTCGCGCGCTTCGCATGGAAGACGAAATCGGCACGCTCGAACCAGGCAAGCGGGCCGATATAACGGTCGTCGATCTGTCTGGGTCTCGCCAGACTCCGCTCGTCGATCCCGTGACCGCGGTTGTCGAGGGCGGCGCCGCTGCTGACGTTATGTTCACTATGGTCAACGGAAAGCCTGTCTATGAGCGTGGCAGCAAGTGGGACGTGCGAGGCAATAAGTGGGAGATGCTTATCGACCCCGCCGAAGCTCGTCAGCGCGGTATTCAGATTCGCGGAAAGCTGAGGGATTAACATATGGGTCAAAAGCTCACGGCAAAGCAGAAAGCTGCCAAAATAGAAGCGGCCCGCCAGAAAGAAATCGCCGAGCAGAAACGACGGGAGGCGGCGCAGCGAACGAAGAAGATCTTCACCGTGGTCGTGTGTGTCATCCTCGTTCTTGCCCTCGGGGTTCCGACGGTCGCCATTATGGCGATGGGGTTCTGATTGAATCAAAGGCTGGCTTGCCGGCCTTTTTTGTTCCCATTGGCAGGTTGGCGAAATGAGCCAGTCTTTCCTTAACCGGGTTTCAAAGAAGCGAAACTTCTATGTAACTCGCATGAAACACACGCCCCATAAGGTGAGAGGGTCACATCAGCAAAGTCGGCTGCGCGCCACGTCGCATCCGAGAAGCGAGGAGGCCCGAATGTCCCAACTCACCGAACGCTTCGGCACTTTGGTTTTTTCCGACCACGTGCGAAAGCAATATCTCCCCTCAGACATCTATAAGAAGCTCAACAAGACCATCGAAGACGGCGAGTCGCTCGACCTCGATGTGGCGAATGCCGTTGCTCATGCCATGAAGGCATGGGCCATCGAGCACGGTGCTACGCACTACGCTCACTGGTTCCAGCCTCTTTCGGGCATCACTTCGGAGAAACACGACAGCTTCCTCGAGCCCAACCATGACGGCACCGCGATCGACAAATTCTCGGGCAAAGAGCTTATCCAGGGCGAACCCGATGCGTCGAGCTTCCCCAACGGCGGCTTGCGTGCCACCTTCGAGGCGCGCGGATATTCGGCGTGGGACCCCACGAGCCCGGCGTTCATCAAGGACGAGGTTCTGTGCATTCCCACCGCGTTCTGTTCTTACACTGGCGAGGCCCTCGACAAAAAGACCCCGCTGCTGCGCTCCATCACCGCTCTCGACCGCGAGGCCAAGCGAGTGCTCGCGCTGTTCGGTAAGACGCCCAAGAAGGTCGTTCCTTCCGTCGGCAACGAGCAGGAGTACTTCCTGATTAAGAAAGAGGACTATGCCAAGCGCAAAGACCTCGTCATCACGGGCCGAACCCTTTTCGGCAATACGCCGTGCAAAGGCCAGGAGCTCGAGGAGCACTACTTCGGCGCTATCAGGCCCACGGTTTCCGCGTTCATGAAAGACCTCGACGACGAGCTCTGGTCGCTCGGCATCCCCGCGAAGACCAAGCACAACGAGGTTGCTCCCTGCCAGCATGAGCTCGCTCCCGTTTACGCCGAAGTCAACGAAGCGATCGACAACAACCTCGTCACGATGGAGAAGATGAAGCTTCTCGCTTCTCGCCACGGCCTCGTCTGTCTGCTTCACGAGAAGCCTTTCGACGGAATCAATGGTTCGGGCAAGCATAACAACTGGTCTATCGGCACCGAGTCGGAGAATCTCTTCGATCCCGGCGAAACCCCCGAGGATAATCTCCAGTTCGTCGTGTTCCTTACGGCCGTCATCGAAGCGGTCGACAACTACCAGGATTTGCTCCGCATGAGCGTGGCAAGCTGCGGCAATGACCATCGCCTTGGCGCGAACGAAGCCCCGCCGGCCATTATCTCCATCTTCTTGGGCGATGCGCTCACCGAGGTCGTGCAAAAGATCGCCGACGGGAAGGCATCCGTCCATGCGAAGCATGGCATGCTCGATCTGGGCGCCGACGTCTTGCCTAAGATCAAGCAGGACAACACCGACCGCAACCGTACGAGCCCCTTCGCCTTTACGGGTAACAAGTTCGAGTTCCGCGCGCTTGGCTCAGAGGCGAACCCCTCCGATTGCAACATGGTGCTCGATTGCGCCGTTGCGAAATCGCTGCAGAAATTCGCCGACGCTCTTGAAGGCACGCCCGCCGAGAAATTCGGTGAAGAGGCCCTCGCATACTGCAAGAAGGTTCTCAACGATCACAAGCGCATCCTCTTCTCGGGTAACGGCTATTCCGACGAGTGGCATGTCGAAGCCGAAGAGCGCGGCCTTTGCAATTACAAGACCACGGCCGACGCCATGCCGTGCTTCGTTTCCGATTCGAGCATCGAGCTCTTCACGAGCCTGGGCGTTCTTTCCGAGGTTGAGGTTCGCAGCCGCTATGAGGTGAAGCTCGAGAAGTACACCAAGCTGCTCAATATCGAGGCAACGACGATGATTCGCGAGGCGCGTCGCACGTACCGACCGACTATTAGCGCTTATGCAACCAAGGTCGCCAAAGGTCTCGAGACGGTGAAGGCATGCGGGGTCGATGCCGCAATGCAGTGCGAGATGAACACCCTCAACAAGCTCTGCAACGGCATCACGAGCATCAACGATGCAATCAAGGCTCTCGACGCGGTCCACCAAAAGGCCGAAGCGATTGAAGATCCGCAAGAAGAGGCGAACTGCTACGCGCATGAGGTCGTTCCCGCGATGGCCGCCTTGCGTACGGCCGTCGATGCGATGGAAGAACTCGTCGCCGCCGACTACTGGCCGGTTCCCACCTATGACGACATTCTGTTCTACGTATAAGGGAAGCTCAGTACGATAAGACGCTTCTTGTTTGGGCGGGCGCACTGCGAAAGCAGGCGCCCGCTTTCTTGTCTGGGCGCTTTTATGGGCTCAAAACAACCATGTGGAGCCGTCTTCACAACTCGGAATCCAAAGGGCGTTCCGGTAACCATGCGCCGAGCTGGGGAGACGCCCGCGCCGCCCGCCCCGGCGGCCTCCCATGCCGGAAAAAATCCCCCGAATCGAGGATTCGTCCTTGACCCGGCCGCCGCGGGTGCGTAATATACCGACTTGCGCCGAGCGCGGGAAGCCGCCGCGAAGCGGGCCGCCCGGGAGCGAAAGCCCCAGGTCGGGAACCTTGAGAACCGGATACTGTGGATGGAATTTA
>CAVHFS010000017.1:0-46082 GCA_963635715.1 Subdoligranulum sp. CAG:314
TCAGTTGGTTAGAGCACACGGTTCATACCCGTGGCGTCACTGGTTCGAATCCAGTCACCGCTACCATAGGTAACACGGTGGCTTCTTAAGTTCTTCTTGAGAAGCCACTATGGTATTAAGGCACGGCTCCATAGGGGAGCGACCTTTAAGGAGGAGGGCTTTATGGCCAAAGAGAAGTTCGAGCGCACTAAGCCGCATGTTAACATCGGCACCATCGGTCACGTCGACCACGGCAAGACCACGCTGACCGCTGCCATCACCAAGGTTCTCTCTGAGACCGAGGGCTGCAAGGCTGACTTCACTGCGTTTGAGAACATCGACAAGGCTCCCGAGGAGCGCGAGCGTGGTATTACCATCTCCGTTGCCCACGTTGAGTACGAGACCGCTGCTCGTCACTATGCTCACGTTGACTGCCCGGGCCACGCTGACTACGTCAAGAACATGATCTCCGGTGCTGCTCAGATGGACGGCGCCATCCTCGTCATCGCCGCCACCGACGGCCCGATGGCCCAGACCCGCGAGCACATCCTTCTCGCCCGTCAGGTCGGCGTGCCCTACATCGTCGTCTTCCTGAACAAGTGCGACATGGTCGACGACGAGGAGCTCATCGAGCTCGTCGAGATGGAGACCCGCGAGCTGCTCAGCGAGTACGAGTTCCCCGGAGACGATCTTCCGATCATCAAGGGCTCCGCTCTGAAGGCCCTCGAGGGCGACGCTCAGTGGCAGGAAAAGATTTGGGAGCTCATGGACGCTGTTGACTCCTACATCCCGACCCCCGAGCGCGACGTCGACAAGCCGTTCCTGATGGCTGTCGAGGACACCATGACCATTACTGGTCGTGGCACCGTTGCTACCGGCCGTGTTGAGCGTGGCGTTCTGCATGTCAACGACCCGCTGGAGATTGTCGGCATCCGCGAGACCGCGAACACGGTTTGCACCGGCATCGAGATGTTCCGCAAGCTGCTCGACGAAGCTCAGGCTGGCGACAACATCGGCTGCCTGCTGCGTGGCGTGAAGCGCGAGGACATCATCCGTGGCCAGGTTCTCTGCAAGCCCGGCTCGGTTACTCCTCACCAGGAGTTCGAGGGTCAGGTCTACATCCTTACCAAGGATGAAGGTGGCCGTCACACCCCGTTCTTCGATGGCTATCGTCCTCAGTTCTACTTCCGCACCACCGACGTTACTGGTGTTGCTCACCTTCCCGAAGGCACCGAGATGGTTATGCCTGGCGACAATGTCACCATTACCGCTGAGCTCATCCACCCCATCGCCATGGAAGAGGGCCTGCGCTTCGCTATCCGCGAAGGCGGCCGCACCGTCGGCTCTGGCCGCGTGACCAAGATCATCAAATAGTTCGCTCATTTGATATCTTTTAGCTAGTGTAGCGGGGGCTCTTCAATGCGCCCCCGCTTCTTTCGGCTGTTTGAGTGCTTAATGTGTGTACGATTTCAAACTGAATTTCGATATTTCTTAAAGGAGAATTCATGCGTACGTTGGTCACCTTGGCCTGCACCGAGTGCAAGCGCCGCAATTACACGACCAAAAAGAACAAGCAGAATAATCCTGATCGACTCGAGATGAAGAAATATTGCAAGTGGTGCCGCAAGCACACTTTGCACAAGGAAACTCGATAAGATAAGGGAACACAGGCCAGTAGCTCCAAGTGGTAGAGCGGCGGTCTCCAAAACCGCATGTTGTGGGTTCGAGTCCTACCTGGCCTGCCAGCTTGTTCAAGCAGCTTAAGTACGTAAGCTGCTTGTTTTGGTGTATGGGGAAATTTATTCCCCAAAGATTATTCGGCGGCCTTCTTTTCAAGAAGCCGTATGAGGGAAAAGAAACTATGGCGAAAAAGTCCAAAACGCAGAAAGCGAAAGCCTCGGCCGCTCGCCAGGCTCGTAAGGCTCAAGCCGCTGAGCTTGAAGCGAAGGGCATCTCTGCAGAGGAAGTTGAAGCTCAGAAAAAAGCTGAGGCTGCCAAGAAAGAGAAGAAGTCCGTTGAGAAGGCAAAGCCTAAGAAACAGCGCTTTAAGTTTCTCAAGGAAGTTCGCTCTGAGCTCAAGCGAGTCACGTGGCCCACGCGCAACGAAGTCGTTCGCTGGACGGGCGTAGTTGTTGGCGCGCTTCTCTTCTTTGGTATTTTCGTTGCCGTTCTCGATAACCTCATCGTCACGCCGATTGTTGTAGGCATCTCGAGCATTGGAGCAGGTGTCTAAGTATGGCAAGAAAATGGTATGTTCTTCACACGTACTCTGGCTACGAGAACAAGGTGAAGAATAATCTCGAGAGCCGCATTGAAACGATGGGACTCGAGAACAACGTGTTCGGAATTGAAATCCCTACCGAAACGGTGACCGAGATTAAAGAGGGCGGTCGCCGCGTCGAGAGCGAGAAGAAGGTCTTTCCGGGCTACGTTTTGGTTCGCATGGAGCTTGACGATCGCAGCTGGGCTGCGGTGCGCAACACTCCAGGCGTAACTGGGTTCGTGGGAAGCCAAGGCAATCCCGAACCGCTTACTCGTGACGAGTACAACAAGATCATGAAACGTTCCTCTGCCGCCACTCCGAAAAAAGCCGTTTCGTCCTCTCTCGAGGTCGGTCAGGCTGTCAAGGTTGTGGATGGCGCTCTGGTCGGGTTCGACGGCACGATTTCCGAAGTCATGCCCGAAGCTGGCAAGTTGAAGGTCATGGTCTCCATCTTCGGTCGCGAAACTCCTGTTGAGCTGTCCTTCAACGAGGTTGCGACTATCTAATTTGGCTATTCCCAGTTGCTGTGAGCCTGGGTGGACAGGGCTTCTCTTACAGCGGCTGTGTCTGGGAACTAACAAAACGGCAAGGTAAGGAAACAACGACAATGGCTGAGAAAAAAGTCACCGGCTTTGTTAAGCTGCAAATTCCGGCTGGCGCTGCTAACCCGGCTCCTCCGGTCGGCCCCGCTTTGGGCGCTCAGGGTGTCAACATCATGCAATTCTGCCAGGCATTCAATGCCGCTACGCAGGAGCAGTCTGGCACCATCATTCCTGTTGAGATCACTGTCTACGAGGACAAGACGTTCACCTTCGTCTGCAAGACCCCTCCGGCGGCTGTACTCATCAAGGAAAAGCTCGGCATCAAATCGGGCTCTGGCATTCCGCAGCTCAAGACTGTGGGCACCCTGACCCTCGACCAGCTGCGCGAGATCGCCGAAATCAAAATGCCCGACCTCAACGCGAATGACATTGAGGCCGCCATGGAAATCGTCGCAGGCACCGCTCGCTCTATGGGCGTTCGCATCGAAGGTCGCGAGATGAAGAAGGTTTACGTTCCTTCCAAGAAGCTCGCCGCTGTGCTCGCTGGCCGTGAAGAGTAATCTCCGACTCTCTGTTTTATTTAATGTGGAAGGGCACATGCCCGCCAACACCACGAAAGGATAGAAAGAAATGTCTCTTTCCAAGAACCGCAAAGCAGCTCTCGCCAAGATCGACACCGAGAAGCTCTATGCTCCCCTCGAGGCCATGAGCCTGGTGAAGGAATGCTGCACTGCCAAATTCGACGAGACCGTTGAGGTCCACTTCCGTCTCGGCATCGACACCCGTCAGGCTGACCAGCAGCTCCGCGGCATGGTCTCTCTGCCGAACGGCTCTGGCAAGACCGTCCGCGTCGCTGTTTTCGCTGAGGGCGCTCAGGCCGATGCCGCGCGCGAGGCTGGCGCCGACATCGTTGGCTCCGACGATCTTGTCGCCGAGATTCAGGCGGGCAATATCAATTTCGATGCTGCTGTTGCTACCCCGAACCTTATGGGCAAGGTTGGTCGTCTGGGCAAGGTGCTCGGCCCCCGTGGCCTTATGCCGAACCCCAAGCTTGGCACGGTGACCATGGACGTTGCGAAGGCCATCACCGAGCTCAAGGGCGGCAAGGTTGAGTATCGCGCCGACCGCTACGGCATCGCTCATGTCATCCTTGGCAAGGCAAGCTTCACCGCTGAGCAGCTCGCTCAGAACTACGGTACCGTTTACGATGAGATTTCCCGTATGAAGCCGGCTTCGGCCAAGGGCAAGTACATGAAGTCCATCACGGTTTCCTCCACCATGGGCGTTGGCATTTCTGTCGACCCCGCCGTTTCCCGCAACTTCGATCGAGCTGCCGAGTAGAGCTCCGATCAATCTGCATTCCCGCATCCACCATGTGGGGATTTTGAAAAGCCCGCTCTTATGAGCGGGCTTTTCTTTTGCTGAGCACCGCTTTTCTCCTTGTGTCGATTTCCTTGTGATAGCATGGCGCGTATTGCGAGAGGGAGTGGCTCATATGAGGCTGAACATCATCAAGAAATCGCCCGCCGAGATTGAAGCTATGAAGGAGGCGGGAAGGCTTTCCGCTTACGTGCTTCGTAAGGTCGGCCAGGCGGCCAAACCGGGCATTTCCACTCTTGAGCTTGACGAACTTGCTGAGACCCTCATACGCGCCGAAGGCGGGATACCTGCCTTCAAGGGTTACGGAGGATTCCCTGGGTCGATTTGCGCTTCGATAAACGACCAGATAGTCCATGGAATCCCTTCATCTAACGCTATTCTGAAAAGTGGCGATATTCTCTCTGTCGATACGGGCGCCATCGTCGATGGGTGGGTTGGGGATAATGCTTGGACCTATCCGATAGGAAATGTGTCGAGCGATGTTATGAAGCTGCTCGAGACAACCGAGAAGTGCATGTGGGCGGGACTTGCGGCCGCGCGGCCGGGAAACTATCTGGGCGATATTGGCCACGCAATTCAGTCTCTGGCCGAGGCTGAGGGCTATGGCGTTGTGCGTGACTATGTTGGCCACGGAATCGGGCGAGACATGCACGAAGACCCCAACGTTCCCAATCGCGGGAGGGCCCATACGGGCATCGAGCTCGAGGCGGGTATGGTTTTGGCCATTGAGCCGATGGTCAATATGGGGACGTACAAATGCCGAGTGGGGCGCGATGGCTGGCTCGTTTCCACGCGTGACCATAAGCCAAGTGCCCATTTCGAAAAAACCGTTGCCATCACCGAGGATGGCCCTGTTGTTATCACGACGGAGCCAGACTATAGGCGCCCCGTTTCGCGCTGAGGAAACGCTGGCCAACGCCGTTCATGGCTGCCTGCCCGTGCGTGCGCTCCGTGCATCCCTTTGGACAATCGGGCTAACTGGCGCCGCGATGGCGTCTTGTAGATTTGAGTGAGAGGCTCTATTGTGGCCAATATCCAAGGCCTTTCGGCGGCGAATGCCGAACCGTGCGAACCCACCCTGGAAAGTGCTTCGCTTGCCCTTCGCCGCTATTTTGGTTATGAGAATTTCAGGCAGGGACAAGAAACGCTTATCGGGGCGTTACTTGCCGGGCGCGATGCGTTGGGAATCATGCCGACGGGCGCAGGGAAATCTCTGTGCTATCAAATACCGGGAATCGTGCTTTCGGGGATGGCCCTTGTTGTATCGCCTCTTGTGTCCCTTATGAAAGACCAGGTAAATGCTCTTATCGATGCGGGGGTGAGGGGAGCGTATCTAAATTCGTCTCTTACGCCAGGGCAGCAGAGAACCGTCTTGGAAAGGGCTCGTGCGGGTATATACAAAATCATGTATGTTGCGCCAGAGCGCTTGGGCGATGCGGCTTTTCTCGAATTCGCCAAACAAGTTGAAATACCCCTGATCGCCATAGACGAAGCCCATTGCGTTTCCCAATGGGGACAGGATTTCCGTCCAGCCTATCTGGGGATTTTCGAATTCGTTGGCAGCCTCCCCAAGCGTCCTGCGCTTATTGCCCTGACGGCGACGGCAACGAGCAAGGTTCGCCGCGATATATGCGCTCTGTTGGATTTGCGTGATCCAGAGTGCGTTGTCACGGGCTACGATCGAGCGAATCTCAAATTGGGCGTGGAAAAGCTGAGTCCCAGTCAGAAACGCGAGCGAATTGCACAATTCATCGCGGAGCATCCAGGTGATTCGGGGATTGTATACTGTTCAACTCGCAAAGACGTCGATAGCTTGTCGGGGTGGCTCAGGGCTTTGGACTTGAGCGTTGCGCGCTATCACGCCGGCATGACCAAGGCGGAGCGCGACGACGCCCAAAGGCGTTTCATCAACGACGACGATCCCATCATGATCGCGACAAACGCATTCGGCATGGGAATAGATAAATCCAACGTGCGTTGGGTGCTTCACCACAATATGCCGAAAAGTTTGGAGGCGTACTACCAGGAGGCGGGGCGCGCTGGACGCGATGGCGAGGCGGGCGAGTGCTTGCTTCTTTGGTGCGACAAAGACGTATCGACCTGCCGATTTTTCATCGAAAGCGAAAGCGAATACTCGGCTCAAAATCCGCAGGAGGCAGAAATAGCCCGCGCGGCGCAACGGCGTATGCTCGAGGCGATGGTCGGCTATTGCCATACGACGGGGTGCCTGCGCGCCTATATCCTTAGCTATTTCGGAGATACGGCAGCGAGCCCCTCTGGCTCGCCAAATTGCGCGAATTGCTCGAACTGCTTGGAGGAATTCGAATCTGTCGATATGAGCGCGGCGGCTGTTTCCTGCGTGAAATGCGTGCGCGATGTGGGAGGCGCATTTGGGAAAACGCTCATCGCGGATATTCTTCGTGGCTCGAAATCTCGGCGGGTAGTAGAGGGCAATTTCGAGAGCCTCGAAGCCTACGGCTCGGTGAAAGAATCGAACTCCCAGGTGAAAGAGCTCATCGAATTGCTCGCGTTCGAGGGCATTCTCAGCATTAGCGATGGCCAATATCCGACGGTGGGGCTGGGGCCTCGGGCCCATGAGGCTTTCGCGGAAGACTTCTCGTTTTCCCTGCGCAAAACGAAAGCCCCCACCAAAGCATCCCGTCGGGCTTCGTCGGATTTCGACGGTGCGAGCACGAATGCGGCGGGGCAAACACAAGGGAATCGGGGGTCTGCAGACGACGCCCTGTTTGAAGCCTTGCGGGCATTGCGCAAGCGCCTGGCGGATGCGGGAAATATCGCTCCCTACATGGTGTTTTCCGACCGAACGTTGCGCGATATGTGCGCGCGCCGCCCGAAAGACGCCCTCGATTTCCTCGAGGTGAACGGCGTTGGGTCGCGAAAGCTCGAACGATACGGCGAGGCCTTCATCGACGCCATCGCCCAGTTCGAGTCGGCGGGGTAGACCTCCGTTTTCGCCGATTTCCGTCTGTTGAACTTTGCTGGGTATCGCCGTCGTTGCGCGGCGACGGTGGCGCGGTTTGCTATCATACGCACGTTATGTTCTCATGCAGCTTGCCGTGCGTCCGCTCGTTTTGGGCGTTTGCGGCGAATCGGAAAGAAAAGAGCAATCGCATGACAAAAGCACTCACTGAACGCGATGTGCGCGATATAGCGACTTATGCGCGCATCGGGTTAAACGATAATGAGCTGTCGCAGATGACGACCGATTTGAACAACATCATAGAAACGCTCGAACCCATTACGCAGTTCGACCTCGAAGGCGTGGAGCCAACATTTCATCCTATCGGAGGGCTGTCGAATGTCATGCGCGAAGACGTCGAGTCGGTGAGCTTCACGCAAGACGAGGCTCTTTCAAACGCTCCGAAATCCCAGGATGGAAGCTTTCTCATTCCCGCAATTTTGGGCGGAGGCGATCAGTAATGGCTTACAGCGCAGATATGAATGTCGCCGATATTCGCGCGGGGCTTGCTGCGGGCGATTTTACCGCTCGCGAAATTGTCGACGAAAGCTTCAAACGCATCGAGGAACTCGATGGCGATGTGCATGCATTCCTCGAGCTTACGAAGGAAGCCGCGATAACGCAGGCTGCTAAGATCGACGATGCGATTGCGAACGGAACCTTTGGTGAAATGGGTCCGCTTGCGGGTGTGCCCGTTGCCTTTAAGGACAATATGAACTACGAGGGCACGCATACGACGTGCTCGTCTCGCATGCTCGAGAATTACGTTTCGCCTTACACGGCAACCTGCGTTGCGAAAACCATCGAAGCGGGCGGCATTCCCCTGGGCAAGCTGAATATGGACGAATTCGCCTTCGGCAGCTCTACCGAGACTTCGGCATTCGGCCCTACGAAAAACCCCTGGGATCTTGAGCGCGTGCCAGGCGGCAGCTCGGGCGGCTCGGCGGCATCGGTCGCGGCTGGCCTGGCCTGCGTCACGCTGGGATCCGATACGGGCGGTTCTATTCGCCAGCCTGCGAGCTTCTGCGGAATCGTGGGTGTGAAACCCACGTACGGCATGGTGTCGCGTTTCGGTGTGGTCGCCTTCGGCAGCTCGCTCGACCAGGTTGGCCCGTTCGCGCGCAGCGTCCGCGACGCCGCCGCGGCAATGGATGCTATTTGCGGGCACGACCCCATGGATTGCACGTCCCAGTACGTAAGGGCCGATTTCCGAGCGGCGTGCGAGCAGGGCGTGGCTGGCATGCGCGTCGGCGTGGTGCCCGGTTTCATGAACGCCGCTGGCCTTACCGACGAGGTGAAAGCGCGTGTGGCCGAGGCCGCCGAGGCTCTGCGTGAGGCTGGCGCTGAAATCGTCGAAGTTGAGCTTCCCCATGCCGATGCGGCCATCGCCGCATATTATGTGTTGGGCCCGTGCGAGGCGTTCAGCAATCTCGCCCGCTTCGATTCCGTTCGCTATGGCTATTGCGACGAGGGCCATAAAGATTTGGGCGGCCAGTACGAGGCCAGCCGAGCAATCGGTTTCGGCATGGAGGCCAAGCGCCGCATTATGCTGGGCAGCTACCTGCTCTCGAGCGGCGTCTACGAGAAATACTACTATCCCGCGCAGCAGGTGCGCACGCTCATCACGCAGGATTATCGGGCGGCTTACGAGAAATGCGACGTCATCTTGGCGCCCACCAGCCCGCGCACCGCGTTCAAATTCGGCGAGGTAGGCGATCCTGTGGAAATGCATCTGGCCGACATTTTTACCGTGTCCATCAATATCGCGGGCAACGGTGGCATGAGCGTGCCGTGCGGCCTGGGCAAAGATTCCGGCTTGCCAGTTGGCGTGCAGCTTATCGCCCCTCAGTTCAAAGACGAGAACATGTTCCGCGCGGCGGCGGCGTTGGAAAGCGTCTACGGCGCGGCGCCCATCGCGCCCGATTTCGCGGCGGGAAAGGCCGGTGAATAGCATGAAAAAGCTCGAGGAAGTACTCCAAGACTGGGAAGCCGTCATCGGTTTGGAAATCCATGCCGAACTCACCACGCTGAACACGAAGATGTTCTGCGGTTGCAAATTGGAATTCGGTGCCGACCCGAATACGCATACATGCCCCATTTGCTTGGGTCTGCCCGGTGCGCTTCCCGTGCCAAATAAGGCTGCCATCGAGAGTATCGTGCTGGCCGGTTTGGCCACGAACTGCGATATAGAAAAGCACTCGATGTTCTATCGCAAGAACTACATGTACCCCGATATGGCGAAGAACTTCCAAACCACGCAGGGTCCTGTGGCGTTTTGCATGCGCGGCCATCTCGACCTTGAGGTCGATGGCGCGGGCGCGAAGGAGCGCATCGATCTGGAGGGGCTTGCCCCGGGCGACGAGCTCGGCAATGTGACGGCGACCGAAGACGGCTATGTGGCCCATGTGGGCATCACGAGAATCCATATGGAGGAAGATGCCGGCAAGATGGTGCATATAGGCGGCGGCGAGGGCCGAATTGCGGGCGCCACGCATTCGCTCGTCGACTACAACCGCGCGGGAACGCCGCTGATCGAGCTTGTGACCGAGCCCGATTTGCGCACGCCCGAAGAGGCTCGCCTGTTTATGCAGAAGCTGCGCCAGATTTATCTGGCCATTGGCATTTCGGACTGCTCCATGGAGGAAGGCTCCATGCGCTGCGACGGCAACGTATCGCTGCGCCGTCGCGGGTCTACGGGTCTCGGTGTGAAAACCGAGCTCAAGAATATGAACTCTTTCAAGAATCTGCACGACGGCTTGGCCTATGAGATTTGCAGGCAGGCGCAGGTTCTCGAAGAGGGCGGGCAAATCTATCAGGAGACTCGCCATTGGGACCCGTCGGCAAAGCGAACCATCGTCATGCGAGTGAAAGAAACCGCCGACGATTACCGCCTCTTCCCCGAGCCCGATTTGGCGCCGTACGATTTGACCGACGAATGGATCGAGGGCGTGCGCGCGAAGCTCCCCGAATTGCCCGACCAAAAGGCTGCGCGCTTCCAGGAGAGCTTCGGCCTTTCGGCCTATGACGCGCGTCATTTGGTTGAGCATCGCGCCACGTCGAATTTCTTCGAGGAGGGCATGAAGCTTGCCGGCGATAAGGCCGCAAAGCTGGCCAAGCCGCTCGCGAACTTGGCCATTAACGACATCACGGCGCGCATGAATGCCGACGAGTCGTTCGATTTGGCTTCGAGCCCGCTTACTCCGGCCCGTGCGATTGAGCTTGTCGGGCTTATCGCGACTGATGCGATTTCCTCCAAGCAGGGCAAGGAGATCTTCGCAGCGGTGCTTAGCGAGGACAAAGATCCTTCGGTTATCGTCGAAGAGCGTGGCATGAAGCAGGTGAGCGACACCGGCGCCATCGAGGCCGTGGTGGACGCCGTGGTTGCGGCGCATCCCGACGAGGTGGCTCGCTATCGCGAGGGCAATACGAAGCTCATCGGCTTTTTCGTAGGGCAGTGCATGAAGGAAATGCGCGGCCAAGGCAATCCGAAGGTCATCAACCAGCTGCTTGCGAAAAAGCTCAGCTAGAAAAGCGCATGGTAGCCTTGGCGCTCGCATGACACGAGAAACGCTCATACGCGATACGGTCGAAGGCGACGCCTCGGCGCGCCTTCTTGCGGCGGCGTCGCGCGATTATCTGTCGCATTTGGCGGTCGAGCGCGGGGCTTCGCGCCTCACGCTCGCCGCTTACGAATCCGATTTGGGCGACTACTTCTCGTTTCTCTTGGAGAAGGGGATATCGAGCGTCGAGGAGATAACGCGCGACGACATCGTCGCTTACGAATCCGACCTGCTTTCGCGAGGCTACGCCTCCTCGACCGTCGCCCGAAGAGTATCGGCGCTGAAGGGGTTTCATCGCTTTCTGGCGTCGACCTCGGTCTGCGCGCAGAATCCTGCTGCGGCGCTCTCTATTCCCAAAAAGCCCGACCGGCTGCCCGACGCTCTTTCCACAGAACAGATCAACGCCCTGCTTGACCAGCCATTCGGCGAAGACGCTCTCGGCGTGAGGAATAAAGCCCTGCTTGAGATTCTTTACGGTTGCGGTCTGCGGGCGAGCGAGGCTGTGTCGCTTAACGTGCCCGATGTCGATTTCTCGGAAGGCGTGCTGCGCGTTATCGGCAAGGGTTCCCGGGAGAGAATCGTGCCCATTTCGGGAACGGCCGCTCGCGCAGTTGAACGATACGCCTACGAGGGGGCCAGGGGTGAGCTCTCTTTCAAGGGGAAGGGAACCGCGGCGATGTTTTTGAACGCGCGCGGGTCTCGCATTTCCCGCCAAAGCGTGCACGCCATCGTGTCGCGTTCGGCCGCCGCCGTCGGGATTGCCGACGTCCATCCCCACACGCTGCGCCACAGCTTCGCGACGCATATGCTCGAGGGGGGCGCCGATTTGCGCGCCATTCAGGAAATGCTCGGGCATTCCGACATCTCAACCACGCAAATCTATACGCATGTGAGTCGTGCCCATATCCGGGAGGAATATCTCGCGGCCCATCCTCGCGCGCAACTTTAGGCGGGCCTCTGCGCGGCACGGCCGCACATCTTCGACACAATTGAACCCTTTTCGGAAAAAATCTCCCACTTTCTCCCACGGGAGATGCTCCAGTGCGCCGAAAACGGCCCCACAACATCTTGTGGGGCCGTTTCAATTTTCCACGAGATGGATTTTCGGCGGCGGCAATCCCGTGGAATGGCTTTGGGGCAGTGGTGGTTCAAGGGGGAGTTGAGTGGGTTAAATGGGGGAGAAAATGTTGAGATGTGGGGGAAAGTGGGATAGAATGTCGGCACCGGTTAGGAAAGCGCGAATAACGAAGAGACGAGGAGGTGGCCGTGGCGGGGCTGTATGGCGAATATCGTCACAAGCTCGACGCAAAAGGCCGTCTTTCTCTTCCCGCGTCTATTCGCAAAACCATGACCGAGGAAACCCAGATGCTGGTTGTTCCAGACACCGGGGGCGAGTTTCTGTCGGTCTATACCACCGACTCTTTCGATGCATGGATTAGCTCCATCTTCGAAAAGCGCGGGGGCTATGACCCAGGCAATCGCGAGCACCTTGTCTTGCAGAGCTTTCTGTGCGGCAGTGCGACGCCCGTTGGGATAGATTCCGCGGGCCGCATCACGCTGCCGAGCAATGTGCGCGAAGCCGTGGGAATCGACAAGGAAGTCACCGTCGTTGGCTTGGGGCGCGCCGGACGTTTCGATATCTGGGATTCCGAGCGCCGCGAAGCCTTCCGCGCATCGATCGACGTCAATGCGCTGCTGTATCAACAGTAAGGGCCTATCGTGGAAGAAATGACAACTCAATATCGGCATACACCCGTCCTGCTCGCCGAGTGCCTCGAATATCTCAAACTTGAAACGCAGCACACATTCGTGGACGCAACGCTCGGCGGGGCAGGGCATTCATTCGAAGTCGCCAAGCGGCTAGGGCCTCGTGGCCTTCTGATCGGAATCGACCAGGATGATATGGCCTTAGCCGCAGCCAAAGAGCGCCTTGGCACGCTTCCCGAGAAAAATGCGTGCGAAGTGTTGCTGCTCCGAGGTAATTTCGGCGATTTGGATGAACTGCTGATGGAAGCCCAAGTTCCTGGAATCGATGCGATTCTGTTCGATTTGGGCGTTTCGTCGCCGCAACTCGACCTCCCGCAGCGCGGTTTCTCGTTCAGGGAAGACGCGCCGTTGGATATGCGAATGTCCCCGGGTACACAAACTCTAACCGCAGCAGAGCTCATCAACACATTAACCGCAGCAGAGCTCACCCGGATCATTCGCGATAACTCCGACGAGAAGTGGGCGAGTCGCATTGCTCAGTTCATCGTCGAGCGTCGGCAGATATCTCCCATCGAAACGACGGGGGAGCTTGTGGATGTCATTAAGTCGGCCATTCCCGCTTCGGCTCGTCGAGCTGGCGGGCATCCCGCCAAGCGGACATTCCAGGCGTTTCGCATCGAAGTGAATGCGGAGCTTTCCGTTTTGCGGCGCGGGCTCGAGGCAGCGATTCGCTGGTTGAACCCAGGCGGACGCATAGCGGTCATCAGCTATCACTCGCTTGAGGATCGGGCCGTGAAAGAGGCGTTTGCCGAGCATTCGAAAAAGTGCACGTGCCCTCCCGATTTGCCGGTGTGTGCGTGCGGCGCGAACCCCGCGCTCAAGGTCATTACTCGCAAGCCCGTCTTGCCAACGCAAGGCGAGATAGATTCAAACCCCCGCGCGCGCAGCGCCAAGCTGCGAGTGGCGGAAAAGATCAGATAGGCGTCGAAGCAAGAGATTCGACGTTCGACGGAAACGCGAATTGCCCGCAGAAAGGAGGCCGGCATGACGAGGAGAGATTCATACCGCGCCCCCCGGTCTGCGTATGTCCATGGCAGCGCGGCTCCCGACTTGTATTCCGGCGAGCCCGACGTTAGCGTTTTCTCTGGCAAGGGGCGCAGCCCCGAGGTCTCGAGCCTTCCGCAAAGCGTCTTTGGGATACTTCGAGTTGGAGCCGTTGTTGCAATCGTTATCGCTGTCTTGTGCTGCGTTCGCGTAGGCCTTACCGCGGCGAGCGTTTCCACCGTCATCGCGACGAGCGAGCTTTCGAGCCAGATAGAGGCCGAGCGCACCGCAGGAAACGACCTCGAGGTTCAGCAGAGCCAGCTGTCGAATTCGATGCATGTCAGGATTGCCGCCGAGGGCTTGGGCATGGCCGCTCCCGCCGCGACCGAGGCCGTCGTGCTTTCCGAAGACGTAATCGCAACGGACGCTTCGGGAAATCTCTCGCTTTCCGCGAGCCTTTCATCGATGTCCGCCCAAGGCTAGGGTGCTTGTGCCTCGCGAAGAGCGGCGCCTAGCTTCGCCGACCGCATATCGTTCCCGTCGGGCTGGCTGTCTCATAGCCCTCTTGTGCTGTGCCGCGCTGTTTATCGTTGCCCGATTGGTGTATTTGCAGGTCATTGTGGCGCAGGACTACAGCGAGCAGGCCGCCGCCTCCCGAACGCTGTCGCTCGATCTTTCCGCGCGCCGCGGCACAATCTATGATCGCAATGGAAAAGTGCTCGCGAGCGACGTGCAGGCGAAGACAATCTACTGCAATCCCAAAGAGATATCCGACGTTTCGGATACGGCTGAAAAACTCGCCGATACCCTTGGCGGCGACGCGTCGCTTTATGAGGGGGCTCTTCAAACGCAAGATACGACATTCGCGTATGTGAAGCGCAAGGTCGATCTTGATAAGGCCGAAGCTTTGGAAGACCTCGGCTTGGACGGCATCTATTTTCTCGACGACATGAAGCGCGTCTATCCTTACGGCAAAGTGGCGGGTCAGATTCTTGGCCTGGTCGATGTCGATGGCAATGGGCAAACGGGCCTCGAGCTGTATTACGACGACATTTTGAAGGGAACCCCCGGAAAGCTCGTCTTGCAGCAAGGCGCCTACGGCACTCCCATTCCGGGCGGAACCGAAATCGACGAGCCTGCCCAGGACGGCACCGACATCATCTTGTCTATCGATATCGATATGCAGCAGTATCTCGAACAGCGTCTCGAGCAGGGGGTCTCCGACATTGGGGGCGATGATGGATCGGCGATTCTCTACGATGCCGCCTCGGGCGAGGTCATCGCCATAGCCTCGACCCCGTTTCTCAATCCTTCCGACCGAACGAATATCGAAGACGGCGCGACTTCCACCAAAGCCATTACGACGCAGTTCGAGCCGGGCTCTATCTTCAAGACCGCATCGTTTTGCGCCATGCTCGAAGCGGGAGTCATAACGGCTTCGACTACGGTCGATTGCCCGAGTTCGATTTCGGCTGACGAATACGAAGTTTCCGACGCCCATGAGCGCGGCGCGGCTCTTATGACCGCTTCCGAGGTGCTTGCCCAATCGTCGAACGTCGGTACGTCTCTGCTCGTGGAGCAGCATCTGGGCTTTTCGGCGCTTTACGACAAGATTCGCGCATACGGGCTCAACGATGCGACGGGGATAGACTATCCGGGCGAGGCCGAGGGCTATCTCACGCATGTGGATACCTGGTCGAAAATCCAGTCGTACAACGTCACTTTCGGTCAGGGTATTTCTCTCAGCCCCCTTATGATCACGCGCTTTTATGGCGCCATCGCGAACGGGGGCGTCGCCTATACGCCGCATTTCCTCATTTCGAAGCCGAACAGCGATGAGGAAGTGACGTGGGGAAGCTCGCAAATCATCACGAACACGGACGCAATCGAGACGCTTACCGGGATGCTCGAGGGGGTCGTAACCGACGGAACGGGCAAGACGGCGGCCCTCGATGGATACGTGACGGCGGGCAAAACGGGAACGGCGGAATATGCCGACGATTCTGGAACCTATGTCAGCAATTCGTACAACCTCGATTTCGTGGGCTTTTTGCCTGGCGCGTCGACGAACTTGGTATGTTTTGTCGGTGTGAACCATGTGCCTTACGAGCGCAATACGTGCGAGGTGTTTAAAGATATAATGACCGAGGCTTGTAGCCGCTATAAGATCGTGCAAAAGTAAACAAAACGCCGCCATTGTGCGGCGTTTTGGCTGATTGATTCGCGGTTTTGCGAAGGTGGGATGAATGGAATTCGAAATTGGACGCCTGGTGGAGATTTGCGCTGCTCGCGTATGCGTGCAGCCCGCAGATGGCAGCGCCGTCGCTTGCGGCCTTACGTGGGATTCCCGCACGGTAGAGCCTGGGTTCGTCTATGCGGCGATCAAGGGCGAGCGCGTTGACGGGCACGATTTCGTGGGCGCCGCCATTGCCGCGGGGGCATGCGCCGCGCTGTGCACGCGCAACCCGGGCGATGCCGCCTGCGCGGCTGCCCGCGATGCGGGTGCGGCCATTCTCCTCGTCGACGACATCGCGCTCGCGATTGCCGATATCGCCCACGCATGGAGGGAATCTCTCCATGCCACGGTCGTGGCGGTGACGGGTTCGGTGGGAAAGACGACCACCAAGGGTCTCATTCGCGACATCCTTTCCACGAAATACAAGACATGGGCGACGAAGGGCAATTTCAACAACGAGCTCGGCGCGCCTTACACGGTGCTCTCGGCGCCTGCGGACACGGAGATGCTTGTCGTCGAGATGGGGATGGACCGCCCTGGTCAGATAGCCCATCTCGCCGCGATGGCGAAACCTGAAATCGGCATCGTTTCCATCGTGGGCACTTCGCATCTCGAATACCTGAAGACCCGCGAAAACATCGCCCTCGCCAAAGCGGAGCTCCTCGATGCCCTTCCGCGCGGTGGCCGAGCGTTCCTTAACGCGGCCTGCGATATGTCCCCGTTCATGGCGAGCCATTCCCGCCTTGAAGAGCGGGGCGTTCGGGTGTGCGCGTTTTCGGCCGAGGGCGAACCTGACGCGTCGCTTGGAAGCTGGGCCTGCGGCGATGCCGTATGGGCGCAGGGCATCTCGCTCGACGAGCAAGGGCGCCCTTCTTTCGAGCTTTATGCCCGAGATGCGGCCTCATCCCAGTGCCCGCCGAAGCACGCTCGAGTTTCCTTGTCGCTTCGCGGTGCCCAGAACGTGTCGAACGCGTGCGGCGCCGTTGCCGTATGCCTTGCTTGCGGCATGGAATTCGACGAGGTGGCAGTCGCGCTCGCCGCGGTTCAGCCAGAGTCGGGTCGGGCGGAATTGCTGCGCGCCCCAAGCGGTGCCCTCGTCTTCAACGACGCCTACAACGCCGCGCCCGAATCGACGTGCGCGGCGCTTTCGACGCTTTCGGCATATGCCGCATCGGGTCGTCGAATCGCCATTCTTGGAGACATGGGCGAACTCGGCTCGGCTAGCGTCGAGGGGCACGCCGCCGTTGGACGGGCGGCTGCGCAAGCGAATCTCGATTTACTCGTGTGCGTTGGCGAGCTCTCGCTCGGCATCGCCGACGCCGCGAAGGCGGCGGGCCTGGGCGAAGAGAAAATCATCTGCGTTGAGGATGCCGACCGCGCGCTTGCGGTTGCGTCGGAAACCGTCTCGCAAGGCGATGTCGTGCTGGTGAAGGCCTCCCATTACATGGGTCTCGATGCCGTTGTCGAAGGGATTGTCAAATAATGCTCAGCAGCTTGTTTTCCGCATACCCGTCTTTTTTGGTGTTTTTGGGCTTCGTAGTGGCCGCCGCCATCACCATGGCGATTATGCCTGCCTGGATTCGCCTGCTCACTCGAACGAATATTGGCCAAAACGTTCGAGCCGATGGCCCGCAGAGCCATTTGGTGAAGCAGGGAACGCCCACCATGGGCGGCGTGGTCATGCTCATCGCCATCGTCATCACCGTTTTGCTCGTCGTGCCTCCGTCATGGGGTTTTGTCGCCGCGCTTTTGGGGACGCTGCTCACGGCGGCCCTCGGGCTTTTCGACGACGTGGAGAAGGTCGTTCATGAGCGCTCGCTCGGCCTTACGCCCAAAGGGAAGCTCATCGGGCAGTTCGCCATTTCGACGGTATTTGTGCTTTTCGTCGTGAATTGGCTCGGGATCGAACCTACGGTGCAGATCCCGTTTTTGCAGCCTTGGGATTTCGGCATCATTACCACCTCTATTCCTTGCGCTATCTGCCCCGAAGACGGAACGCTCGACATTCCGTGGCTGTATCTCATATTCTGCTATCTGCTCATCATCGGCATGTCGAACGCAGTGAATCTCACCGACGGTCTTGACGGCTTGGCGGCGGGTACCGTCATGGTCGTCATGATCGTTATGGCGGCCATCGCCTATCGCGAGAATATGCTGCCCATGGCCGTCTTCGCGGCCACCATGGCGGGCGCCTGCGTGGGCTTTCTGTGGTTCAACGCGTACCCAGCCGACATTTTCATGGGCGACACGGGCTCTCTTGCCTTGGGTTCGGCGCTTGCCTGCATCGCCATTCTCACGAAGAGCGAGGTCTTCTCTCTGATTATCGGCGGGCTGTTCGTGGCCGAGGCATGCTCGGTTATTTTGCAGGTCGTGCACTACAAACGCACGCATAAGCGCCTCTTTCTCATGGCTCCGCTTCACCACCATTTCGAGAAGAAGGGCTGGAGCGAGACCAAGGTCGTTATTCGGTTTTGGATTGTTTCCGGCGCTTTGGCCGGTTTCGGTTTCGTGCTGTTTTTCATTCAGCCCATCGTCATGGGCACCGTTGCCTAGCTTGTTTGAGAAAGAGGTGGCATCATGGGCGATTCTATCGTAGAGGGAACCAAGGCCGCTCCCGAATGCTGGGGGGATGTGCTTGTTTTGGGCTTGGGCAAAAGCGGCAAGGCCACGGCGTCGTATTGCCTGGGCCTCCTCGGCTCGCGCGTAAGCAGCCTCACCATCGCGGCGGGCGAGAAAAACGATGCCGCGCTCGAGTTCGCCGCCACGTGCGAGTCGCGCGGCGCGCGCGTCTTCTTCGATTCGTTCACGTTCGAGAAGCACTACGACGTCTGCATCGCAAGTCCTGGGATTTCCCAGTTCTCTCGATTCTATGAGAACGCGGCCGCGGCGAGCGACGAGGTGATTTCCGAAGTCGAATTCGCCTGGCGCGAAAGCCCCGCCGATTCCCGCTGGATCGCCGTAACGGGAACGAACGGAAAGACGACCACGACGTCGCTTATCGCGCATATTCTTGAATGCGCGGGGTATCGTGCGGCGGCCGTAGGCAATATCGGTTACGCCTGCATCGAGGCGGTTGCCTCGCATGCGGCCGATTCCTATGTTTGCGAAGCGAGCTCGTTTCAGCTGGCGAGCTGCCGGAAATTCGCGCCTGATGTCGCCGTGCTGCTCAATATCACCCCCGATCATCTCTATTGGCACATGGCTTTTGAAGCGTATGCCGATGCGAAAAAGCGCATCTATGCGAATCTCTCCCAAAACCACGGGACGCTCGTCATCGACGCCGTCTGCGACGTCACGCGCGCCTGCGTGAAGAGTTTCAAGGACGACCCTTCCCGCGACTTCGATTACGTGCCCGTCGGCTGCGCCGCTGGCATTGGCTCTTCGATGAAGGAGGCCTGCGGAAGCGAAAACGCGGCCTTCTCGGCGAACGGTATGCTGCATATCGATTTGGGCGAGAAGGGGATCGACCTCGTCGATGAAAGCGAGCTGAAGATCAAAGGCGATCACAACGTGGCCAATGCGCTCGCGGCATCTGCGGCGGCTCTCGCCTTCGGAGTGATGCCCGCCGACGTTCGCGAGGGGCTGTGCACGTTCGAGCCTCTTGAGCATAGGCTCGAGCCCTGCGGGGAAATCTCGGGGGTGAAATTCGTCAACGATTCGAAGGCAACCAACGTGGACGCCACGCTGAAGGCCCTTTCGGCATTCACGCCCCGCACGGCGATCTTCCTTTTGGGAGGAAATGACAAGGGAACCGATTTGTCCGAGCTCGTGGCCGCATGCGATGCGTCATGCAAAGCCGTGGTGTGTTTCGGAGCGGCGGGCGAGCGCTTCTACGAGGCCTTCGAGGGCGCGAGCGTGAAGCGCGCTCTTGTGAGCCATATGGAAGATGCCCTCGATGAGGCGATCGCCATGGCGTCGCCGGGCGATGAGGTCGTGCTGTCGCCTGCGTGCTCGTCTTTCGACGAGTTCGAGTCTTTCGAACATCGTGGGAAAGTATTCAAGCAACTCGTAGCGTTCAGGGCTACCGCGCTTAGATAGGAAGAAGCGCTGGTGGCCAGAAATTTTGCTGCCGGCGCATTCGCCGGCTCCATCGAATCGAAGAGGAGAGGCGCCTCGAGCCTCGATGCGCCCTCGACGTTCACGGCTCCTCGCTTGGGCCTTATTGCGGCCGTGCTTTTGCTTGTGCTCATAGGCATCGTGATGGTCTTTTCGGCTTCGACGGTCGAGGCGATCAACAACGGCGACTCTCCGGCGTCGTATGTGGTGAAGCAGGCGGCGTTTTCTGCCTTTGGTGCTGGTCTTGCCGCGTTCATCGCGCGTCTCGACTACCGTTCCCTGCGATCGGGGCTGTGGTTTTGGATCTTTTGGGGCATCTGCGTTTTCCTGATTGCAATCGTTCCTTTCGTCGGCACGAACATCCTCGGCGCCACCCGCTGGATTTACATCGGCCCCTTCAGTATCCAGCCGACCGAATTCGCGAAAATCATGCTCCTTGTGGCGGGTGCCCGGGTCATGCTCGACTATCGGGAAGAGGCCGTGGATCTCAAGCACGCCGTTGGCGCGGGCGTCGTTTTGGTTTTAGTGCCGCTCGGTTTTCTTTATAAGACGCAGTCTGACATGGGGTCTGCGGTAATCATCATCGTCGGCATTCTGGCGGTTTTGTGGCTCGCCGAGGTCCCTTGGTGGCATATAGCCGTTGCCATCGTTGTCATAGTGGGCCTAGGCGCTTGGGGCCTCGCTGGATATCGCTCGGCGCGCATCGCCGTGTGGCTCGACCCATGGAGCGACCAATACGACACCGGGTATCAGATGATTAGGTCATTTTACGCCTTCTCGGAAGGCGGCCTTTTCGGAGTCGGACTGGGCAATTCGAGGGAGAAATTCCTCTATCTGCCCGAAGCCGAAACGGACTTCATTTTCTCAATCATCGGCGAAGAGTGCGGCCTGGTGGGAACCCTGTTCGTGATCGCGCTGTTCCTCGTTGTGCTTTTCTGCGGCATTCAAATTGCGCGGCATGCCGCTGACGAATTCGGAAAGCTGCTTGCTGGCGGGTTGAGCGTCATGCTCGTTGGCCAGGCGTTTTTGAATATGGCCTGCGCAACGGGGCTTTTCCCTACAACGGGAAAACCGCTGCCGTTCGTCTCGTCGGGCGGCTCTTCCGTTGTGGCGTCGCTCATCATGGTGGGTATGATTTTGTCGGTATCTCGCGTTTCGGCGGCAGAATCGTCTTCGCCGAGGTCGATGGCCGCCGAGCGTCGCAGGGAGAATCTGAACTACATTCGCGTCGAGCGGGAATCTGACCGAGGCTCCCTTCGCTCCGATTTGTCTTCTGGGCGCGCGACGGAGCGCGCATCCCGCCGCGAGGCATCGAGCGATTCGCTCTCGCTGCGGCGTGCGTCGTCGGGTCGGCGTTCTCGCGATCTCGAACTCGGAGGCACGTCGCGAACCACCTCTCGCGATTCAAGATACTCAGACCGCAATCGTCGTAGCGGCGGAAGGGGCTCTCGATGAAATTCGTTCTTACTGGAGGCGGCACTGCGGGCCACATCAATCCTGCGCTCGCGCTCGCCGAGGTCTTGCAAAAACGCGGCCACGAGGTCTATTTCGCGGGTACGCCCCAGGGCGTTGAGGCGCGCTTGGTTGGTCAGACCGACATCCCCTTCACGAGCTTCGAGGCCTCGGGGTTCGATCGGGAGCGCCCGCATACGCTGATTACCTCGTCGCTTAAAATCGTATGTTCGGCGCGCAAGGCGAAAGCGTGGATGCGGAGCCTTTCCCCCGATGCGGTTGTCGGTTTCGGGGGATATGTCTCCATTCCCGTTGGGATGGCGGCCGAGAAGCTGCACGTTCCCCTCGTCGTGCATGAGCAGAATTCCGTCATGGGCATGGCGAATAAGTATTTGGGGAAAAAGGCCGCCGCCGTGGCCCTCACATATGAAGTTGCTGGCAAAGATATCGAAGACAAGTCGAAGCTCTCGGTCACGGGCAACCCCGTTCGATCGTCCATTTTTTCGGCTACGCGGGAGCAGGGCCGGCAGATGCTCGGTATTCCGCAAGACGCAACGATGCTGCTCGTGTTTGGCGGAAGCCTTGGCGCGCGCCACATCAATTCCGCGGTCTGCTCGCTCAAAGAGCGCCTGCTCGCAATCGACGGCCTCTACGTCGTTCATATTAGCGGGCCGAAGGAATACGAAACGACCTGCGCCGCCCTCGCGCTTTCTCCCGAAGAGAAGCAGAGGTGGAACGTGATGCCCTATCAAGACCGTATGGCCGAAACACTGCATGCGGCGGACTGCGTTATATCGCGCGCGGGCGCGACTTCGCTCGCCGAAATCTCGGCGCTCGGCCTGCCGGCGCTGCTCGTTCCGTTTCCCTACGCGACCGAAGACCACCAGACGACGAACGCGCGGGCGTATGTCGAGCGCGGCGCGGCGGAGATGATGGCCGATGCCGAGCTCGATGATGAACGCTTCGCCGAAAAGCTGCTTTCCTTGGTAAGCGATGCAGATCTGCGCGATTCGATGCGCGAGGCCGCGGCGACGTTCGAGACCCAAGACGCGGCTTCGAAATTGGCTGATGTTGTGGTTGCGGCAGCGCGTCGAGCCTAGCTGGGATAGAATTGACGACTGCTTGAAAATGGGGCGTCGGTGGACGGCCCTTAGGAAAACAAGGAGGCATGGCAGATGGCGGAATGTGGCAAGCGCGTGCATTTCATCGGCGTTGGCGGCGTTGGCATGAGCGGAATCGCCCGCGTGGCTTTTGACGCCGGAATGCGCGTGAGCGGCTCCGATATGAAGCCTTCCCGCTATACCGACGATTTGTCTGCGGCAGGGGTCACCGTCTTCATCGGCCACGATGCGAAAAACGTTGACGAGAGCATCGACGCGGTCGTTATCTCTTCCGCCATTCCCGAAACCAATCCCGAACTTGCGAGGGCTCGGGAGCTCGGGATTGCGGTGTGGCATCGCGCCCAGATGCTCGCCGAGCTCGGCCGTAATAAAAAGACCCTCGCAGCCTGCGGAACCCACGGCAAGACGACGACGTCTTCGATGCTTGCCACCGTGGCCGATGCGCTCGGGTTGAACCCGACGTTCGTGGTGGGCGGCATCGTTGATGCGTACCATACCAACGCCGTTTCGGGTGAAGGCGAATACTATGTGGTGGAGGCCGACGAAAGCGATGGGTCGTTTTTGAACCTGTCGCCGTATGTGGCGCTCGTGACGAACGTTGAAGCCGACCATCTTGACCACTATACGGGCGGAATCGATGAGATTCGCGCCACCTTCCTGAAATTCATGCGGTCGGTGCCTGAGGATGGCGCCGTGGTCGCCTGCGGCGAAGACCGTTCGCTTGCGGATCTTGCCCACCAGAGCGGGCGTCGCGTGGTGACGTATGGGTTCGGCGATGATTGCGATACGCGCGTGTCGGATTACCGAACGAGCGGCGTGGGCTCGGTTTTCACGCTCACGTTTCCCGACGGCACCTCGACGAGCGTGAAGCTCTCCTGCAATCCCGGTAGGCACAACGCGCTCAATGCCGCGGGCGTCGCGTCGGTGTTTTGGGTTTTGGACGAAGACGCCGTGGCGGCCGCCACGGCCCTTTCGGGCTACAAGGGCGTTCGGCGCCGATTCGATCCCGTGGGGGAGGCGTGCGGCGTCACGGTCGTTGACGATTACGCCCATCATCCCACCGAGATAAAGGCGACGCTCGCCGCCGCCGCCGCGCTCGATTTCAACAGGGTCGTCGTGCTTTTCCAACCTCATCGCTATTCCCGCACGGAATCGCTCGCTGCCGAATTCGGCGAGGCGTTCGGCGACGCCGACGCCCTCGTGGTCATGGATGTCTATGCCGCCGGCGAAGCGCCCATCGAAGGCGTGAGCGGAAAACTCATATCCGATGCCGTTGTCGCTTCGGGGCAGGTGGAAAGCGTGGCATTCGTGCCCGATAAGGACGAGACCCCTCAATTCGTGGTTCGTATGCTCAAGCCGGGCGATTTGCTCATAACCATGGGCGCGGGCGACGTCACGACTTTCGGCAAGAAGATAATCGCGGAGCTTTCCGCCGCATGCGACCAAGGCGACCATGTCGAGCGCTCTTAAAAGGCGTTTGGGGAGGGAATTCTCGGGCGTTCTGCTCGAGGACGAGCCTCTCGCTCGCCATACGACCATACGAATCGGGGGGCCGGCCCGTTTTTACGTTGAGGCCGACGATTTCCACTCGCTTGTGGCGGCTTGCGAAGCTTGCCGCGATTTGGGAATAGCCTGGACCATTCTCGGCGGTGGGTCGAATTTGCTCGTGAGTGACGAGGGCTTCGACGGAGCCGTCATCGTTTTGGGCGAAGGCTTCTCGAAGTGCGTCTATGACGAGGCTTCGGGGGTGATTACCGCTGGCGCCGCGCTTCGCCTTTCGCAGGCCGTTCGCCGCGCTGCCTCTCTTGGCCGCGGTGGGCTGGAATTCGCCGTGGGCATACCGGGAACGGTGGGCGGCGCCATTCGCATGAACGCTGGAACCCGCAGGGAGTTTTTGGGCCCTCGGATCGAATCGGTTACAACCTATCGCCCGGGTTTTGGGCTTCGCCGATATCTCGGCTCGGAAATCGAATGGGATTATCGCGAGACTTCGATTCCCTTCGACGAAGTGGTGCTTGAATGCTCGATTTCGACAATCCCTCAAGACCCCGATTTTCTGCGTCGCTTAATGGAGAAATCCCAGCAGCGCAGGCGTATTACGCAGCCGATAGGCTTGCCTTCGTGCGGCAGCGTCTTCCGAAACCCTTCGGGGGAATCGGTCGGACGCCTTATCGAAAACGTCGGTTTGAAGGGTGCGCTGTGCGGAGATGCCCAAATATCGCAAACGCACGCGAACTTCATCGTCAATCTTGGCGCCGCCCGAGCCGTGGACGTTCTTTCGCTTATCCACGCGGCTTGCGACTCCGTTGCCGATAGATATGGGATCGATCTTGTGCCGGAGGTGCGTTTCCTTGGCTTTGAATAGATCTCATCGCAATCGCGGCCAATCGCCTCGCGTCCGTGGTGCGCAGAACGCCTCGCCTCGCATGCGGCAGACGCCGACCTATCGGAGTTCCGGCCGTTCTCAACTTGGTTCGGCGGCTCCTCGCGTGTCGACGGTCAAGCTGGGCGAGCTTCAGGCTGCGAGTTCGGCGGCTTCTGCTCATCGCGTTCGCGCGCAGGCTAACTATCGAAACCATATGGCGCGCGTCATTGCGGCCTTTGCGGCTCTTGCCATCGTTGTCGCCGTGGGCGTTGGTGTGTATTGGTCGAATCTGTTCGCCATCGAAGAAGTGAGCGTTTCGGGCGTCGAGCATCTTACGGCGAGCGAAATGACCCAGCTCGCGAACGTTCCCAGCAATACGACGCTTCTGCGCGTCGACACGGCGGCCATCGAATCGAATATCTCGCGCGACGCATGGGTGAAAAGCGTCGACGTGCAGCGCGTTTTCCCCAATACGCTCAACCTCGCGGTGACCGAGCGGGTGATTGGCGCCGTGGTCGAAGTGGGCGTTGACGACGGCAAATCGACCGAGCGCTGGGCGCTTTCGGAAGACGGCATTTGGCTGTGCCGGATTCCCGACGAGGATTCCCAGGCGGCCCAGACGATTTCTCCGAAGATCTACGAAGACGCGGCAAGCGTGTTTTCCATCACCAATGTGGCGTACGGTGTGAAGCCGGAAGTCGGGCAGGCATGCACGGATGCGAGCGTGACCAACGCCCTCAGCGTTGTCATGGGCCTTACGACCGATCTGAAAGACCAGGTGAAATCGGTTTCGGCGACCTCGACGGAAAACACGACGCTGACGCTTCAATCGAATGTGGAGATCGCCTTCGGCTCGGCGACTGACATTCGCGACAAAGAGCGCGTGATAAAGCAGATTCTGGAAGACCATCCCGACGAAGTGAGCTACATAAACGTTCGCGTGGTGAAAAGTCCCACCTGGAGAACGGCATAGGCGAGCGCGCCTCCATCTTGGGGCCGCCAAGGCGAATGAGCCGCCCAACTTCGCGCCTCCGCGTCGAAATTCCGTGGTGATTCGGCGAAAGCCGGTTTTTGTCGGGGGGTGGCGTTCTTGCAAAGCGTGCCTATTCGTGTAAAGTATGCGTGTTATAGTTTCTCTTAGTGAGAATTGGTTTTATGAGCCCGCCCTGGCGGGAGCTATCAAACGCAGCCGTAAACGCAGCACGTTGGAGGAAACATGGCGAAAACTGTTGGTTCAGAGCATCTGGCCGTCATCAAAGTCGTCGGTGTCGGCGGCGGCGGCACCAACGCCGTCAACCGAATGGTCGAAGCGGGCCTGAAAGGCGTCGAATTCATCGCCGTCAATACCGACAAGCAGGCGCTGCTTGTGTCTCAGGCCGATAAGACCATCCATATCGGCGAAGAGCTTACGCGCGGCCTTGGCGCTGGCGCGAATCCCGAGATCGGCTGCCAGGCGGCTGAGGAGTCGCGCAGCGAGATTCGTGAGGCCCTTGCCGAAGCCGACATGGTCTTCGTCACCGCGGGCGAAGGCGGCGGAACGGGCACGGGCGCCGCTCCCGTCGTTGCCGAAATCGCGCGCGAAGAGATCGGAGCGCTGACGGTCGGCGTCGTTACCAAGCCTTTCGGCTTCGAGGGCCGCGTTCGCCGCAATCAGGCCGAACAGGGCTGCGACCTGCTTTCGCAGAAGGTCGACACGCTTATCGTCATCCCGAACGACCGCCTGCTCGAGGTCATCGACAAAAAGACGTCTGCCCTCGACGCGTTCCGCATCGCGGACGACACGCTTCGCCAGGGCATTCAGGGCGTCACCGACCTCATCACCATTCCCGGTTTGATTAACCTCGACTTCGCCGATATCCGTACTGTCATGAAAGACGCCGGTACGGCGATGATGGGAATCGGCTTCGGTACGGGCGAGAATCGTGCGCTCGACGCAGCCCAGCAGGCGATCAACTCCAATCTGCTCGAGGCCTCGATTCAGGGCGCAAGCCGCGTTCTGTTCTCCATCGCGGGCGGCAGCGACCTTACGCTTGCGGAAGTCGACGCTGCGGCGCGCGCCATGGAGGCCGTGGTCGACGAGGATGCGAACATCATCTACGGCCAGATTATCGACGACGCTCTGGGCGATCAGGTCCGCATCACCGTCATCGCGACGGGCTTTACTCGCCAGTCGCAGGCGGCCATGGACTTCGATTCCGCGAGGAACGATCTGTTCGCCGCAACCCAGGGAACCGCTGCGCCTTTGTCGGGTTCCTTCGGCCGCGATACATACACTTCCAACCAGAGCCATGCGTCTTCTCCTGTGGCCTCTTCGATGGGAGCTTCTTCCACGCGCGTAGCCGATGAGGAGTACATCCCCGATTTCCTTCGTCGCCGATAGAACGGAAGCGATTGGCCATGGCGGGTTACGAGAACGCGTCAGGGCATGAAGCGACCCCCGACCTGCCGTTGCCGCGGCTTGTCGAGGGTCGCTTTTCTAACCTGGCGGCTTTTACCGACGAATCGCTGTACGAGGCATGCGGCGTGCGCATCGCGTTTACCCAGCGAACGGGTGGTTCGAGCGCTGCGCCGTACGATTCGCTGAACCTGGGTTCCCATGTGGGCGACGATGCACTCGCCGTTGCGGAGAATCGGCATTTGCTCTGCGAAACCTTTGGTGCGCCGTCAACGCAGATTATCGTGCCGAATCAGGTGCATGCCACCGATGTGACGGTATGCGAAAGCGTTGCTGACGTGTCCGAAGCTCGGAAATTCGCGGCCGAAGGCAGCGATGCGGTGGTCGTTGGTTGTGAGAATGTCGCGGCCCTTCTCTGCTTCGCCGACTGCATGCCGGTTATCATCGTGGCGCCCTCGGGCGCATTCGCAGTGGCTCATTGCGGCTGGCGCGGCATGGTGTATGGCGCATGGTCTACGGCGCTTTCTACGTTATGTGAGGTGACGGGCGAGAGTGCGAGCCGTTTCAATGTCTATGTGGGCCCCTATATCCACGCCTGCCATTTCGAGGTGGGAGCTGAGGTTTCCAAACAATTCATCGACTCTTTCGGCGAGGGCTGCCTTGTTGATGAGCGCCATGTGGATATGGGCATCGCATTGCGCTCGGGGCTTGAGAGCATGGGAGTTGCTTTCGAGAGAATCGCCGATGTGAACGTTTGCACGGTGTGCGATGCGGGCGAGCGGTTCTATTCGTATCGAGCGTCGGGCGGCACGTGCGGGCGCCATGGCGCCTTCGCCGTGAAGATGGGGTAACGTTTTCGCGGTTTGCGCACTGCGCTCGATATGCTTGCATGGTGCGCGCTTCGAGGGTTTGTCCGTTGGGCTCGCAGATACGGCATTGGTTGTGCGCGTCGGATTGCTTTTCGCCGCCTCGCCAGCTACGCCAAGAAGATAGGTGGAAAGGAAGTTTCCCGTGTCTACTCTGAAAGAGCGTTGGGAATCGGTTTGCGCGTCGGTCGACGATGCGTGCGCGAGTGCGGGACGTCCTCGCGAAGGTGTGCGCGTAATCGGCGTTTCCAAGACCGTGGGGCTCGATGCCGTGGCCGAGGCCATAGAAGCCGGCATCCACGATTTCGGAGAAAACCGTCCCGATGAGTTGGTGCGCAAGCACGACGCTTTCCCCCAAGAGAACTGGCATTTCATTGGGAATATCCAATCACGCCAGCTCGACAAGGTCGTCGGCCGCGCGTGCCTCATCCACTCTCTGTACCAAAAAAATCATGCGGATAAGATTGAACGTCTGGCCGCCGCGGCGGGCATCGTGCAGAGCGTGCTCATCGAGGTGAACGACGGCGAATCGAACAAGCAGGGCGTAGACGATAACGAGTTGCTCGAAATGCTTGAGCATTGCGCCTCGCTTGACCATGTGCGCGTCGAGGGCCTGATGATTATGGCCCCCATCGGCGACGCCTCGCTTGCCCGCAGCACATTCGCCCGTTTACGTACGCTGCGCGATGCGGCCCAGGCCGAGCTTCTTAAACGCGGCATTTCGATGGACCTCCATGAACTTTCAATGGGGATGAGCAACGACTATAAAGAGGGCATTGGCGAGGGGGCTACCATGGTTCGCATAGGCCGCGCCATTTTCAGTGCCGATTATGCGGGATAGCCCGCTTGATTGATAGGTGGACTTGCTATGGATTTCAAGATTCCAAAATTCGACGAGCTCAAAGATCGTTTGGGTATGGGGAGCCCCGCTTCGACGCGTACGCATTCTTCGGGAAGCCGTTCTCGCGACGCCTACGGCTACGACAGCGGTTTCGAAGATTACGGCGAGTATGCTTACGACGAATCCGCCGATTACGCTCAGGAAGAATCCGCTCCGTCATATTCGGCCAATATGCCGAAGCTCATCACATCCGAAGATGTTCGGGCCCATACGCAATACACCCCGAGCGATTCGGCGGAAAGCATCTCTTCGCAGGCGACTCGTCCGAACCGCGATTTCAAAATCATAAGTGAGGATTCCCATCGCTCGCCTGGCGTGAACTCCCTTTTCGAGCCGTCTTCCACGGCTCAGGCGAAAACGAGCTCGACGGGCGCCTATACGCAGTCGGAAAGCAAGGCCATTCCTGCCGCCGCAGCTGCGCCTTCTCAGGTTGCGCAGCCGTCGAGCGCGGAAGGCCGCGTGACCCAGAGGGCGGCTCGCGTTGTGACGATCATCAAGCCCGAAACGTATGCCGACGCCGAGCGCATCGCAAAGGTTCTGAAATCGGGCGACGTCGCCGTGCTTTCGCTTCGCAATACCCAAGAGGCTCTTGGAAAGCGAATCCTCGATTTCAGCTTCGGCGTTGCCTGCGCTCTTGACGCCCAGGTCGAGTGCGTATCGGGGCACGTTTTCGCCATTACCAGGGGAGCGGCTCTCAGCGATGCCGAAATGTCGCGCCTCAAGGCCCAGGGGTTGATGTAGATGAGCATGTATGCCCTGCAGGTTTTCATCGTGAAGCTCGCCGATGCCTACACGATGATTCTGTTCGTGTACGTGATCATGAGCTGGATTCCCAATAGGCAGGGAATCATTGCCGACATAGAGACGGTCTTGGGCAAGGTTTGCGACCCCTATCTGAACCTTTTCCGTAGATTCATTCCGCCTATTGGGGGCATGATAGACGTGACGCCTATTTTCGCCCTGATTGTATTACAATTCCTGGTGCGCTTGGTCGTTAACATCTTGTAGTCGCCCGTGCTTCTCGCGCGTCGCGCAGCATTCTATTATGCGCCGCTATCGGCGCTTTTGACCAGCTGTCCCGGCGCCGCCGGGTTTGTTCGAATGAAGATTGGAGCTAGCATGTCCATCACTTCCGAAGACATCCACAACCAGAGCTTTACGGTCGACCGCAAAGGCTATGACGTTGACGAGGTCGACGTTTTCCTTGAGCATGTCGCTGCCGAAATCGACGGCCTGAACGATCAGATTGATGAGCTGCTC
Organism: Subdoligranulum sp. CAG:314; assembly: GCA_963635715.1. Lineage (GTDB taxonomy): Bacteria > Actinomycetota > Coriobacteriia > Coriobacteriales > Eggerthellaceae > Slackia. The sequence goes on from CAVHFS010000017.1 coordinate 30,108, forward strand.
GCTCGCATCGAAGAGCTGACGGGCGGCGAGGCTTCCTTCGACGATGAGCCCATGGATATGGATGCGGCATTCGCGGAGCCCGCGATGCCCGCTGCGGAAGACGAGCCTTCCGAGCCCGAGAAGAAGACGGAGCTCTCTTCCGATGCGAAAGACGCGCGCATCGCCGAGCTCGAGGCGGCTCTTTCTGAGAAAGAGACCGACGCCTCCGCCATCGCCAATGCCTTGGTGACCGCCCAGCGCTCGGCGAAAGAGGTCATCGATGCCGCCAACGCCGAGGCGAAGCGCATCCACAACGATGCGGAAGCCGAAGCCTCCGATATCATCGATCGGGCGAACGCCGAAAAGACGAAGATCGAAAGCGCCATCGAAGAGCTCGATCGTACCCATAAGAAGACGTGCGAAGCGTACTCCGAGGCTTTGAAGAACTTCATCGACGACGCGAATGCCAAGCTTGACGACATAGAGGACGAGCTTGCCAAGAAAGACGGCAAGAAGCGCTCCCATGGACGTTTCGCGAGCGCGACGCAGGCTCCCGTGCACAAGCCCTCTTTCGGTGCGACTGGCGCTGTGGCTCCAAGCTACGTTGCTCCCGCTGCGGGTTCTGCGGCGGCCGTGGTTCCTGCGGCGTCTACGACCGCTTTGCCTATGAACAACGACGTTGCTCCCGCCCCGAAGCCCGGCGTTGAAAAGGATCTCTCTGGCTTTGGCGATGCTTCCGATGGCTTCGATTTGGGGGACATCGACTAAGCAGGCGTGCCGTTGCGCTGACGGCATGGGGCCGTTGGCGCCCGATATTATTTTTCCCAGAAACCACGAAAGCCCGCGTAAGCGGGCTTTCGTATAGAGTGCCTTAGCGGGCCTATGAGCCGGGTTCTGTCGTTGAAGACGGCCATTTATCTAGGACGCGCGTCGCCGCGCGCCTCAAGCAGGCTACCCGCATGCACGGAGAGGCTCAACCGTATCGCATGCCTATTCGCCCTTGCTTCGGATGGGGTTTACCAAGCCGCGCCATTGCTGACGCGCTGGTGCGCTCTTACCGCACCTTCTCAGCTTTTCTCTTAACGCCGCAAGGCGCCAGTGGGAGTTTAAGTTTCTTCAGCACTTTCCGTCGGGTTTCCCCGCCCGGCCGTTAGCCGGCATCCTGCCTCAAGAAGCCCGGACTTTCCTCGTGAGCCGAAGCTCCCGCGACCGTCCAGCCCGCATAGCGCGGGCCATTATATCACGAACGGGCTCTGGGAAACGCTGATTAAATCCGCCAGCTCCGTCCGCCCGCGGCGGCACGCGGAAGGCTCAAGCCTCGCTTGCCCACGTCAGTGGGCGCATTCGGCTTTCGCCTCCCGCGCACTCGTCGCGAACGCACGGCGCAAGGCGGCTTTAATCAGCATTTCCCTGGGAAACGCTGATTAAATTCGCCAGGTTGGCATGCGTTTCGAGCGAGCGGTTGCGGCTGGCGGCTCTTCGCTTCCTTGAAAGTGGGCGCTTCTCATTCGCTGATTCGGTTGGGGCGGTTGAAAAACGGCCAGCCTTTGCGTTTAATCTTCAATCTGCGGCGTATTCGCCGTCCATCGCGATTCTTTCCCGAGGAGCTTTCGACATGAATCGTTTTTCTTGCGCGCTCGTAGGCGCAGCCGCATTTGACGCCGATCATTTTCGGCGGCAATCTTTTGAGAAGGTGGTGGCGGTCGATGGCGGTTATGCCTCGCTTTTGCGTGAAGGGATTATTCCGGCGTGCGCAATCGGCGACTTCGATTCCCTTGGCTTCGTCCCCGAGGATGTTGTCGTTGAGCGTCATCCCGTTATGAAGGACGACAGCGACACGGCTCTTGCGCTCGATTGGAGCTACGCTCGCGGCGAGCGTTTCGTTGCGGTCTACGGTGCCCTTGGCGGTAGGCTCGACCATACCATGGCAACGCTCGCGGCGCTTGTCTCGGCTTCGCGACGCGGCATGCGTGTGGTGGCCGTGGGCGAGGGGAACGTGGTCGTGGCCCTTTCCGGTGGCGAATCGCTTTCGCTTCCCGCGATTGGGTCGGGCACGTTTTCCGTCTTCTCGGCGGCCGACGTATCGCGGGGGGTCTGCGAGAGCGGTCCGTTGTACGAGGTCGAAGGCGTCGATTTGCGAAACGACACAACGCTCGGGCTTTCGAACGAATTCGTGGGACGTCCTGTGCGCATTTCCGTGGGCGATGGGGCCCTGCTCATTTTTCTTCCGAAGATGCCGCTGGCGGATATCGTCATTTCGTAGCGAGCGTATAGCACTATAATCTATCGCGACATAACGGGGAGCTCGCCGAAGTGGGCTGAGAGGAGGCTGAATCGCCTCGACCCGCCGAACCTGATATGGGTAATGCCAACGAAGGGAGATACGCATGAATGCGGATAATTCAACGCTGCACACTTCAGCCAATATTCTCGAGGCGATCGTTCGACGTCTCGAGTGCGTGAGGAACGATGCTCCGCTCGTCCACTGCATCACAAATTACGTGACGGTTGAGAGCTGCGCAAACGCGGTTTTGGCCGTGGGGGCGAGTCCCATTATGAGCGACGAGCCGGAAGACGTGGTTGACATCACCTCGATCTGCAATGCGCTGGTGATAAATATCGGCACCTTGAACATGCGCAGCATCGACGCTATGCGCGCCGCAGGGGCGCGCGCTGCCGAACTCGGGCATCCCATCGTGCTCGATCCGGTGGGCGCGGGTGCTTCGGCTTTGCGCACGAAGACGGCGGCGGAGCTGCTCGATTCCCTGCCAATTTCCATTGTTCGTGGCAATATGAGCGAGATAAAGGCCCTTGCGGGTCAGGCGTCGGCGACGCAGGGCGTTGACGTGAACCCGCTTGATGCGCTGACGAGCGACGAAGACGTTGCTTCTGCGGTCGATTTCGCATGCGATTTCGCGTCGAAGGCTGGCTGCGTCGTCGCTATCACGGGCCCCATCGACATCATCGCCGATGAGAAAAGCGCCTATGCTGTCTACAACGGCACTCCTTTGCAGGGGCGTATCACGGGGTCGGGATGCATGCTCTCGGCGATAACCGGCGCATATGCCGCCTATGCGGGCGACGATATGTTCATGGCGGCCGTGGCGTCGGTGGTGCATATGGGGGCATCGGGCCAGGCGGCCCAAAAACGCATGGGGCAAGGCGATGGAACGGGCAGTTTCCACCGATATCTGATGGATGCGCTCTCGCTGCTCGATAGCGAAGGCGCGCAGGCTTCGGCGCTCGTTAGGAAGGTTCGCTAGCGTGAGGCTCGAAAACCCGCGCGAGTTCTTGCGCTCGACGCCCGATTCTCTGCTTCTCTATGCGGTTTCCGACGATGCCTGGCTTCGGGGCAGAACCCTTGCGTCTTGCTGCGCCGATGCCGTTTCGGGCGGGGCGACGTTTCTGCAGCTGCGCTCGAAGCGTGCGACGACCGAGGAACTTGTTTGCGAATATGCCGAAATCAGGGCGGCGCTTGAGAAGTGCTGCCCTGATTGTCGGGTCCCTTTCGTGATCGACGACGATGTTGACGCCGCGTTGGCGGCGGGTGCGGATGGTGTGCATGTCGGGCAATCTGACGCCTCGTGTTCGTATGCCCGCTCGCGGCTTGGCGAGAAGGCCATTGTGGGAGTGTCGGTTCAGACGCTCGACCAGGCGTTGGCGGCGCAGGCGGATGGGGCCGATTATCTCGGTGTGGGGGCGATGTTCAAAACCTCCACGAAGCCCGAGGCCGCCGATGTCTCCCTTGCGACGCTGAGGGAAATTTGCGCATCGGTGAGCATTCCTGTTGTTGCCATAGGGGGCTTGAATGCGGCGACGCTTCAGTCGCTTGCGGGCTCTGGCGTAAACGGCGCGGCTGTCGTATCGGCCATCTTCGCCGCCGATGACGTTGCCGCCGCTGCGAAGGATTTGCGTCGAATCTTAGATTCGACGCAGTTGGGCTGCGATTAGATTTTCAAGGATGACCATGGGCTCTTCGCTTCTTTCGGTTGCGACCATCGCGGGGTCGGATTGCTCCGGCGGCGCGGGCATTCAGGCAGATATAAAGACGATCGAATCCATGGGCCTTTTCGCTCAGAGCGCGATAACGGCCCTTACGGCTCAGAATACGCTGGGCGTTTTTGGCGTGCACGGCGTGCCTGCTCAATTCGTGGCCGATCAAATCGATGCGATATTCACTGACATTCGTCCCGCTGCTGTGAAAATCGGCATGGTCTTTTCGTCGCAAATCGCAATCGCCGTGGCCGAGCGCCTCGGGCATTTCGGGGCGGAAAATATCGTGCTCGACCCCGTGATGGTGGCGACGAGCGGGGGTTCGCTCATGGAGCGGGAGGCGGGCGATGCGCTTGTGTCTTGCCTGTTTCCTCTGGCGAGCCTCGTCACGCCGAACATTCCCGAAGCTCAGGTGCTGGTTGGCCGCGAAATCTATGGGAAAAAGGCCATGGAGCAAGCCGCATGCGAAGTATCCGAGCGGTATGAAACGGCGGTTTTGGTCAAAGGGGGCCACGGGATAAGCGATGCGGATGATGTGCTTGCCATTGACGGAAAGGCGCATTGGCTTCCCGGTCGTCGCATAGACAACCCCAACACCCATGGCACGGGATGCACCCTTTCAAGCGCGATTGCGTGCGGTCTTGCAAAGGGGGAGGGCGTTTTGGAAGCCTGCTCGCATGCGAAGGAATATATCTCGGGAGCGCTTTCGGCGGGTCTTGACCTTGGTAAAAAGTCAGGTCCCCTGGATCATATGTGGCAATTTCGCGCGTCTTTATAGCCGTTTGCCGAATAAATAAGACCATCTACCGATATAAGCAACAGCGTTCATAATATCGACAAACAACCTTTTTAGCAGAGCAACTATTAAATTGGAAAGAATTTCGCGGGTGCGCGGTAAGGTTTTCGATAGAAAAGGGGAGGAAAAAGCAAGAATCTCGCAGGAAAATCCGAGGAAACCGATTCGGCGGCCAAAACTTCGAGTCGATTGTCGAAAAGTGGAAAACATGTGGAGATTCAAGATGAAATCGCGATAGTGAAGCTGCTCGAAACTGCATTCAGAACGCGGTTTATTGCTAGGGGATATTGCATGAATCGACCTCATCGGTTCGAATCCCTGCAACCTGTCAGGAAAGCAAAACAGGCCAGGAACTCTTCCTGACCTGTAAGAATTTGGTAGCCTGGAGGGGATTCGAACCCCCGATCTCCGCCTTGAGAGGGCGGCGTCCTAAACCGCTAGACGACCAGGCCAAATGGCTGGGGTGGAAGGAGTCGAACCCTCACATACGGCACCAGAAACCGCTGTCCTGCCATTAGACGACACCCCAGTGGCAACTCGCTTTTCGCAAGCGCGAGTTGGTATATTACGTTCTCGTTACCGCTTCGTCAAGAACTTTTCTAATCTTTTTTTAAAAACTTGATTGCATGCACGTTCTCGAGCGCGCGGCAGGTACTCAATCAGAGCCTCGCGCTCGTTTTCGGCCTCGCCGTCGAAGACGCCGGCAAGCAGGGCGTCAAGCGTTTCCGCGATTTGTGCGCCGCGCGCGTCGCTTCGCGCCAACACTTCAGATCCTCCAATGGCGAGATCCTTGACTTTGAGCGCCTCTCCGCGCAATGCGAGCGAATCAACGGCGGCGAGCTCTTCGTCAACCTCTTTCGCCCGTTCAAGCCCTGCGGGTCCATGCCCCAGAGCGTCGCTTCGCTGCAGCTCGAGAATTCGCCTCGCTCGCGAAACGTCCCCTCCGAGGCAGGCGATAAATTCCCTGACGGCTTGGTCGCTTGGGATGAATGCGGTCATATGCCACGCTATGGCATCGCATGCCTCGTCGATGGCTTTGCGGCTTATGCGCAGGCGATGCATGATTTCGCGGGCCAATACGGCGCTTTTTTCGGCATGGTCGTGATTCGCGTAGGGTTTCGCCACGTCATGCAAGAGGGCGGCCCACCGAGAAGCTAAATCAGCCGGCGCCGCATCGACGCTGTGGGCGAGATGCCCGAGCAAATCGTAGGAATGCCGCTTCGATTTGAGCTCGAATCCGCGAAGGGGGTAAAGCTCGGGAATGGCGACGCCGAGGATTTCCAGCTCGGCTTCGATCGTTTGCCCAGCATGCGCCCCCATCAGCAGTTTCGAGAATTCAGCTCCTATGCGTTCTTGCGCGACGAGGCTGAGCATGCGAGCGCTCTCGACTGCGGCTTCTCGTGTGGACTGCTCTATGGAAAACCCCAGTTGGGAGGAAAATCTCGCGGCCCTGATAATCCGCAGTGGGTCTTCGGCGAAGCGCTCCGTCGCGCGCCCAACGCAGCGAATCAGCTTGCGTCCTATATCCCCCATTCCGTCGTAGGGGTCCGCAAAGCCGCGCGCCGGATGCCACGCGATGGCGTTTATGGTGAAATCTCGTCGCGCCAAGTCGGCCTCTATCGTTTCGGCGGCCTCGATATAGTCGGGGTGTCGCGCGTCGCTGTAGGGCCCTTCTGTACGATAGGTGGTCACCTCGATAGGCTCGCCCGCCACGATCGTGGTTATCGTGCCATGCTTGATGCCCGTCTCGTGAACGCCGAACCCCGCCTCCTCGAATGCGGCCTTCGCGGCACGCCAGCTGGCCTTTGTTGCAATATCGGCGTCGTGAGCCGCGCGCCCGATGAGGGCATCGCGCACCCAGCCTCCGACGATCCACGCTTGCCAGCCAGCTTTTTCGAGCGTCTCGAGCGCTATTGCCGCGGGGTCTTGGGGCGATATGTCGATTCGCTTGTTCATGGGGCGAGCATAGTTGAAAACTCCATGTGCGCTTCCGTTTCTTCGCCGCCGCCATGCTTTTTACCGAAATGGACGGTTCCAATGCGCGCGTTCGGCGGGCGAATGGCGAATCGCCTCGATGCGTGACGTTTTCGGGACATTTCCTCTTTTCGCCTCTCGGATAAGATTTCGTGCCGTTCCTCGAGTATGCGCGACGGTGGCCGCGCTCAATATCAGCGGCGCCCAGATGGCGCCAACAATTGGGTTTTCCCAATGTGAGGAGGAAACGATGAGGGGATATCTTGCGAACGCGTCGTGCAATGGCCGACGCCCGAAGAAGGTGGGTCCTCAGAGAATCTATTCAAGGCCGCGGCTCGTCAAGCGCCTCGTATCTGAGCGTCAGGTTGCGCGCTTCATCGTCGCGCCTTCGGGGTTCGGAAAGACGAGCCTCGCCCTTGAGTATGCGGGGTCGATTTTCTCGTTCGTCGGCGTGTATTGGCTCGATTGCCAAAGCCCCTGCTTTCTGCGCGATTTGGATTCGAGCGCCATGGCTGAAACGCTTCTGGCGTCTTCCGACTCGGCGAACCTGGCCGTTTTCGACGACGTTCCCTATCTTGACGATGCTCGTCTTGAGCGCTTTTCGGAGGCGATTGATTCTCTTATGGATGCGGGATGCGAGGTGCTGATTGCCGCTACGCCTGCGTTTTGCCCTCCTACTCGAACTCAGCGCGATTGCGTCATCGTTGACGCTCGAGATTTGCTCATAGACGATTCCGAAGCGACCGCAAGTCGTCTTGAGCGATGCTGCAACTTGGAGAAATGCGACAGGGTTCCGGCGTTTTTGTGGGGTGGCGGCGGTGGTATGAGCGAATTTCTCAGGGGTATGCGTTTTGGCGAGATGCCCGCAGAGATACGTTCGGCGGCGTTTGCGATGGCCGTGCTCGAGTCGGGGACCTTCGACGAACTTGCGGTTGTTCTTGGCGGCCTTCGCGAAGATGACCTTCGCTTCATGGCTGCAAGTTATCCGTATCTCGGCATAGATATGGCCGATGAGACCTTCGAATCCCACCGATTCGAGATTTCGCAGATAGTCGAGGGGCTGGGCGATTTTCGTCGCGGCGAGCCGTCTTTGACGGATGCCTACGACGAGCTCTCCCCGAAGCTCGCCTGCCTTCTTCTCTCGCGAGGAGCTGGCGCGCGGGCATGCGAGATCGTGCAGGCGACCTGTTCGAGAAAGCGCAGAATCGCCTGGCTTTCCCAGCAGGGGCCAAGCCTGCTCGACGCGGGATGCGCGGCGCCTGCGCAGAAGCTTTTCGAAAGCCTCGGCTCAAGGTATACGGGGTTCGGCGCATCGATGCTTTCGATGGCGTGCTTTAGGCTCGCGCTTCTTGGCGATTTCGCTGCCGCGCGCGACATCGCCCTTCGAGTTCTGGGGTCTTCAGGCGCCTCGGCCGTGGAGTCGTTCGTCTGTGCGCTCGTCGTCTTGCTCTCGCAAGACGAAGCATCGAAGGAACGCTCCGTTCGGGCGATGGAGTCCTCCGTCCTGCTCGGTGATGGCGATTCCCAGATGCGCGATTGCGCTCGGAATCTCGTCCAATCTGCGGCCTTTCTCGCGTCGGGCGACGTTCGGTCTGCCTGCGAAGCCCTTTCGGATATCTCGGTACCCTCGGGGCTGATGCGCATCGCCGCAGCGTATGCCGCCTTTTTGCTCGGGAAGCTTCCCTCTGGCTCACCTCGCGATTTCGCTTCTGGCCTTATTGAGTCTTCGGCTTCAATGAGAGATGCGCTCGGCCGACGCTTCGAAACTCCCACGGTTTTCGAAGCGATGCTCTCTTCGGAGCTTTCTCGCTTAGGAATGGCCCCCGATATGTCGGCCCATCGTGCGAGCCTGATTGACGAAATGCTCATTTCCCTCGCCGCTCAGCGCGAAACGGGGCGATTCGATCGGGCCGCTCGAGAATCGCTTGCCATTGACAGGGGCGATTCGAACACGACCATCATTCCCGAAATGCGCGTGAACATCTTCGGCGGAATGGAGGTCTCCATCGGCGATGCGACGCTCGATCCGAACGGCTTTTCGAGGCAGAGTACGAAGACCCTGCTCGCCGTGCTCGTGCTCTTTCGGGGTAAGGAGGTGCCCCGTCCCGAACTGCTGCGCATCCTTTGGCCGAACGCGAGCGAGGAGCGGGCGACGAACAATTTCTATTCGCTGTGGTGCAAGCTTCGCCAAGCGCTTGGCGCATCGAAAAACGACGAATGCCCCTATCTGGTGCGCCATAGGACAAGCGTCATGATCAATTCGCATTACGTGAAAACCGACGTGGAAGAATTCGAATCTCTGTGCCGCACGCTCATGTTCGACGAGCCCAATCCCCGTTCGTGGCTTGCCATCTTCGAGCGAATGGAGGAGGGCTTTTCCTGCGACTTGCTTCCTTCCGAGACCGAGAATTCCTACATTGCGACGATGCGCCAGAAATACCGCGTCCGCCGCGTAGACGCCTACGTGACGGCGGCTATGCGCCTCGTGGACGCCGGCGAGCCCGCCGCAGCATTGTGGTTTGCGAATGCGGCACTCGAATCGGCGCCCGGCAGGGAGGACGCCTACTTCGCGCTCATGCGCGCGCAATCGGGAAGCGGGCAACGCGTGCAGGCCATGGAGACATACCGGTCGTGCGGAAAGTATCTCTCGCAGAATCTCGGCATCGATGTCTCGGAGCGAATGTCCGATTTGTATGCCGAGTTGCTTGAAGGTAAGGCGTAATCGGCTGGGCGTATCGCGGATCGCTTGGCCTTGTGCAGGCGTAGGTTATCTGTTCGCTCATCGGTCGTTGCCGAAGCGTTGCCATGCTGTGCTAAAGTGCACCCCATGTGCGCATTCGCACGAAAACATTGAAATCGATGGCGTCGGAGCCGCGCGGCTTTCGGCGAAGTTAGGCAGATCATGGGATTTCTTTCTAAGCTTCTTACCTTTGGCGAAGGCAGGCAACTCAAGCGCTATCAGTCGCTCGTCGACAAAATCGGCTCCCTCGAGCCCTCCATGGAGGCACTTTCCGACGAGGAACTCGCCGCGCTCACGACGGCGTACAAGCAGCGAGCCGATAGGGGAGAGAGTCTCGACGACTTGCTGCCCGAAGCTTTCGCGACGGTGCGCGAGGCGGGAAAGCGCGCGATGGGCATGCGCCATTTCGACGTGCAGCTCATCGGCGGCATGGCGCTTCACGAAGGACAGATCGCCGAGATGAAGACGGGCGAAGGCAAAACGCTCGTCTCTACGCTCGCCGGCTACTTGAACGCCGTTTCGGGCAAGGGCGTGCATATCGTCACCGTTAACGATTACCTCGCTCGCCGCGACAGCGAATGGATGGGGCGTCTGTATAAGTTTTTGGGCATGGAAGTCGGCCTCGTGCAAAACGGCATGCGTCCGGCGGCCCGCATACCCGCATACAAGGCCGACGTGACATACGGAACGAACGCAGAGTTCGGTTTCGACTACCTGCGCGACAACATGGTGACGCGCGCCTCTTCGCGTGTGCAGCGCGGGCACAACTTCGCCATCGTCGACGAGGTCGACTCGATCCTCATCGACGAGGCTCGCACGCCGCTCATCATTTCGGGCGCGGGGGTGAAGGCCGCCGATACGTACAAGAAGTTCGCCCAGGCGATGTTCGGCTTGGTTCGCGATGAAGATTTCGAAATGGACGAGGCCAAAAAGACCATCATGGCCACCGAGAGCGGCTTGGCGAAGATCGAGGCGCGTCTCGGCATCGAAGACATCTACGACGACCCTTCGGGCCAGCTCGCGAACCATTTGCAGCAGGCTTTGAAGGCCCACTTCATGTTCAAGCGCGACGTCGATTACGTCGTGGTGGGCGGCGAGGTGAAGATCGTCGACGAGTTCACGGGCCGCATCATGGAAGGCCGCCGTTATTCCGAGGGCCTTCATCAGGCGCTCGAGGCGAAGGAGAACGTTCGCATTCGCGAAGAGAACCAGACGCTTGCGACCATCACGCTGCAGAATTACTTCCGCCTCTACGACAAGCTCTCGGGCATGACAGGTACCGCCATGACCGAGGACGCCGAGTTCCGTCAGATTTACAAGCTTCCCGTCGTTGCCATTCCGCCGAACAAGCCGGTCATCCGCAAGGACGAAAACGATTTGGTCTACCGCACGGTGGAGGCGAAATTCCACGCCGTCGCCGACGACGTGCAGCGTCGCCACGAGGCGGGGCAGCCCTGCTTGGTCGGTACCGTTTCTATCGAGAGCTCGGAAAAGCTCTCGCGCCTGCTTGACAAGCGGGGAATTCCCCACGAAACGCTCAATGCGAAAAATCACGAGCGCGAGGCGCACATCGTCGCCCAGGCGGGCCGCTTGGGCGCGGTCACCATCGCCACGAACATGGCAGGCCGCGGCACCGACATCCTGCTCGGCGGCAATCCCGAAGTGCTTGCCGACGACGTGCTGCGCCAGCGGGGTTTCGATCCCGACGCCGTAGAGGGGCAGATTCCCGAAGACGGCGAGGAAAACCAACTCAAAGTGCCCACGAGCGCCGATCGGGCGTCAGCGCTCGCCCAGGCGAAGCAGACCTGCAAAGAGGAACAGGAGCTCGTCCGCCGCGCCGGCGGCCTTGCCGTCATCGGCACTGAGCGTCATGAGTCCAGGCGCTGCGCGGTCGCGCTGGGCGTCAGGGAGACCCGGGTCTTACGCAGTTCTATCTCTCGCTCGAAGACGACCTCATGCGCCTGTTCGGCGGCAACCGCATGGACTCCATCAGCAATATGATGGAGAAGACGGGCGCCACCGACGATATGCCCATTCAGGCGGGCATGGTGAGCAAGGCCATCGAGAGCGCCCAGCGCCAGGTGGAGGCCATGCACTTCGCAGCCCGTAAAAACGTGCTCGAATATGACGACGTCATGAACCTGCAGCGCAACGCCATCTATGCCGAGCGCAACGCCATTCTCGATGGCAAAGACCTCTCCAGCCGCATTGACGAGATTGTCGACGACGAGGTTGCCGCCGTCATCGAGGAGAACTGCCCTGCGAAGCTGCCGAGCGACGACTGGGATATGAAGGCCGTCGACGTATGGGCGGCGAATATGACGGGCGAGGCGTCGTTCAAAGCCGAAGACGCCAACGAAGAAGACGATGCCGAGGCTCTCGAAGAGGCCCTGAGCGAATATCTCGTGAAGACCTACCGCGCCAAGGAGGAAACCATCGGCGCCGACGCCATGCGCCAACTTGAAAGCCAGGTAATGCTGCGCATCATCGACGTTCGCTGGATGAATCATCTGCAGGCGATGGACTATCTGAAAACCGGCATTGGGCTGCGAGCCTTCGGCCAGCGCGACCCCCTCGTGGAATACAAAGAGGAAGCTCATCGCGCGTTCGCCGAGCTCACGACTTCGATGTACGAGGACTTCCTGCGAACGCTCCTGCGTCTGCGCATTGCCGCTCCCGTCGAGCAGGAGGAGGCGTCTCCCCTCGACGGAAAGGTGAGCTACTCTTCGCCCGAAGCGGCCCTTTCGGAAAACACCATCTCCAATCGCCGCGCGCAACCGGCCGCGCGACAGGGCCAGCCGAAACCCGCGCCCGCGCCCGAAAAGCCCAAGACCTATCGCAAAGACGAAGACGAAGACCCGTATGCCAACGTCGGACGCAATGATTTGTGCCCTTGCGGAAGCGGCAAGAAATTCAAGAAATGCCACGGCATGAATAGGTGACGCCGTTTCTGAGAACGGCGCTCGCCGCCGCGCTCGCTCAGCGGGTGGAGTCCATGCGTTTTCGGATTTCGCCTGCTGGCTTCATTGAGCTCGTGCCCTTCTTGAGTTTGAAACGGTTTCCCCATGGCTGAAAAAGAGAATTTGAATATCGATGACGTGGCCGAGCGCCTCGATGCGGCATATGGGTATCTTCATATCGAAGATGCCACGGCCGAGCTCGGCGATTTGGACCACAAGATCGCAGAACCAGGATTTTGGGACGACGTCGCCCATGCTCAAGAGGTCTCGAAGAAGGCGAGCGCCCTGCGCGATACGCTGAGCGCCTATGGCGCCGCGCGCGAGCTTCTTGGCGATGCGTGCGCTGCCGAGGAACTCGCCAACGAAGACGAGGCGTTCGCGGCCGAGGTTCAGTCGTGCCTGGCTCGCCTCGATAGCATGCTCGATCAGTTCGAAATCGACTCGTGGTTCGCGGACGAACTCGATTCCTCCGATGCAATCATCTCCATCAACCCAGGTCAAGGAGGGCTTGAAGCCCAAGACTGGACCGATATGCTGTTTCGCATGTATTCCAGATACGTCGAAAAGAAGGGCTGGAAGCTCAAGGTGCTCGACGCGGTCGCGGGCGAGGGCATAGGCCTCGATCGCGCAGTCATTCAGGTGGAGGGCAAAAACGCCTACGGCATGCTGCGAAGCGAGCATGGCGTGCATCGACTGGTACGCATTTCGCCGACCGATATCAAGGGTCGCCGCCAGACGACCTTCGCCAGCGTCGAGGTGATGCCTGTGATGTCCGACGACATCGAGGTGAATCTGAACCCCGCGGACGTTCGCGTTGACGTGTACCGCTCGAGCGGGCCAGGCGGGCAGTGCGTGAACACCACCGATTCGGCGGTACGCCTCACGCACGTTCCCACGGGCATCGTGGTGACCTGCCAAAATGAAAAAAGCCAGCTGATGAACAAGGAATCGGCCTTCAAGGTGCTGCGCGGCAAGCTTTACGAGCTCGAGCGCCAAAAGCGCGACGAGGAGCTCGCCGCGATTCGGGGCGAGAAGCTCGACAACGGCTTCGGCAGCCAGATTCGCAATTATGTGCTGTACCCGTACCAATTGGTCAAAGACGTACGCGACGGCATCGAAACCAGCGACGTCGACGGAGTGCTCGATGGCGACATCGATGAATTCGTCGTGGGCTATCATCGTTGGCGCGTTTCCCAATAGCATACGCCGGCGATTTTGCGCTACAGTAATCGTGACTGCGTGATGGGGCGTCGCGCGCAAGCGGGCGCCTTTCTTTTTTGGCGTTGAAAGGGGCGTCGTGAATCTCGAAGAGCTCAAGCGAAAGGCGGGCGATATCCGAGTCGATATCGTCAAGATGGTCTCAGAGGCGGGCAGCGGCCATCCGGGCGGTTCTCTGTCTGCGGCCGACATTATGTGCGCGCTGTATTTCGGGGGCGTGTTGAACCACGACCCCGACCATCCGAAAAAAGAGGATCGGGACCGCTTCGTTTTGGCGAAAGGCCATGCGGCGCCGGCGCTGTATGCGACGCTCGCCGAGGCGGGCTATTTCCCGAAAGACGAGCTTTCGACCCTGCGCAAGCTGCATAGCCGTTTGCAGGGGCACCCCGACTGCAGGAAGCTTCCGGGGGTCGAGGCCTCGACGGGTTCGCTCGGCCAGGGCCTCTCGATTTCCGCCGGCATGGCGTGCGGCCTGAAGCTCAAGGGCAGCGATTCGAGCGTGTTCGTCCTTATGGGCGACGGCGAATGCCAAGAAGGCCAAGTGTGGGAGGCGGCGATGTTCGCGGCCCACAAAAACCTCGACAACCTCGTGGCGATTGTCGACCACAACCACCTGCAAATTGACGGCCGCATCGAGACGGTGTGCTCGCCCGAAGATCTGGGCGATAAGTTCCGCGCGTTCGGCTGGCAGGTCTTCCAGTGCGACGGAAACGATATGGAAGCCGTGCTCGATACGCTGCTGTCGGCGAAAAATTCCCGCGCGGGCAAGCCGTGCGCGATCATCGCCGAAACCACCAAGGGCAAAGGCGTGTCGTTTATGGAGGATCAGGCTGGCTGGCATGGCAAGGCTCCCAATGCCGAGCAGACGGCCGAGGCGTTGGCGGAGCTGACCGGCAAGAAGGAGGCCTAACCCATGGCAGAGAAGAAAGCCACTCGCGCCGCCTACGGCGAGACTCTGGTCGAGCTCGTCGAAGAGGGCCTGGACATCGTCGCCGTTGAGGCCGATCTTTCGGGGTCGACGACGACGAACAAACTCGGCGCCGCCTATCCCGAGCGCCTGGTGAATGTGGGCATCGCCGAGCAAGATATGGTTGGCGTCGCCGCTGGCCTCTCGCTCACCGACCATGTGGCGTTCACGGGCTCCTTCGCCGTGTTCGGCACGGGCCGCGTGTACGACCAGATTAGAAACACCGTGTGCTATGCGAATCTCAATGTGAAGATTGCTCCGACGCACGCGGGAATTTCGGTTGGCCCCGACGGCGGCAGCCATCAGATGGTCGAAGACATCGCCCTCATGCGCGTGCTGCCGAATATGCGCGTGCTGGTGCCCGCCGATTACTATGCCGCAAAGGCCGCCATCAAGCTCGCCGCGAAAACGCCCGGTCCTGTGTATGTGCGCATGGGGCGCGCATCGGTTCCCTGCGTTTACGAAGCGGGCAAAGAGCTCGAGCTCGGTAAGGCCTACGTTCTCAGGGAGGGCAGCGACGTTTCGATTGTCGCGTGCGGAGTCGAGATAGACGAGGCCCTGAAGGCCGCCGACCTGCTTTCCGCTGAGGGAATCAGCGCGGAGGTCATCGACGCGTTTTGCGTGAAGCCGCTCGACGAGAAGACCATTCTCTCGTCTGTGGCCAAAACGGGCTGCGTGGTAAGCGCCGAGGAGCATTCCGTCATCGGCGGCCTGGGCGGCGCAATCGCGGAATGCCTGGCCGAAAACGCCCCCGCCCCGCTCGTTCGCGTGGGCATGCAAGACTGCTTCGGAACGTCTGCGAGCTTCGAGGAGCTTCTCGTCGAATTCAAGATGGACGCAGCCTCGATCGCCGAGGCTGCCAAAAAGGCGATCGCTCGCAAGTAGAGCCGCGCTCAACTATCACTTGAAGGCCGGGTCATGAGGCTCGGCCTTTTCGTTTGGGCGAAAGAGCTGCGTTTTCAAATTTTCAGACTCTGTTCACGGCGGTGTTTGTTTCGTAGCGAAGCAGCGCTCAATGGCGTGTCTTGGTAAAATGTTCGGGTTTAGTCCAGTAACTATGATTTGAACGGAGCATTCTGTGACGAACAAAAATGACGCGCGACGCGGCGATTCTCGCGCTGCGAGCGCACCGTCGCGGCCGGCGCCCTCTGCGGGCCGCCATGCTTCCCATGCCGGGGCAAGCCACGCACGCCGGACAGCTCAGCCCTCATCGACGGGGGCCCTTCCTGCGACTGGGCGGCCTCAGGCTCCCGCACAACGCGCGCGCGTTGCCAATGCGATGCCCGCGCAGCGTCCCGACTTGTCGGCCACGCTTCCCGCGCTTTCCATCGAAGACGCGCAGCAATCC
>CAVHFS010000018.1:0-44722 GCA_963635715.1 Subdoligranulum sp. CAG:314
CGGCCGTCCGCGCGGTTCGCACGGCCGCGGCGTAGTTGCTGCCCGTGACGCGCTGAACCCTGCGCGCCATCTTCGGGATGGACTCGCCCAGCAGAACGCCCTGCGTCAGCTGCGAGGCCACCAGCTTGCGGTTCCAGGCCATGTCCTTCGCGACGTTGACGCTCGGCAGCATGAACAGCGCCTCGCCCGCCGTGAGCATGTGCTGCACCGTGTCGGCGTCGACTAAATCGAAGCCCACCGCCAGGCCCGTCTCCTTGCACGTCCAGAACGCCGAGTAGTTCGCGTTCTCGGCGTACACATCGGGCAGCTTGCCCTCCAAGGCGGCCATGGCGACCTGGTTGGCGTTGGTCATGGCCTGCGAAACCTGGTCGAGCGTGCTCGAAAGCTGGTTCGAGCGCAGGATTTGCCCCGAGCGCCAGGACTTGTACTCGGCCTTGGTCATCTCGCCGTTCTCGACCAGCCTGCGCCGCTTGGCATCCTCGTCCTCGAAGCGGGCGAGGAACGCCGAGAGCGCCTCCTGGGCGTCGGCCTGGGCCTGCCGGTACGTCTCAAGCACCTCGGCCTGGAACTCGGCTATCTTGGCGTCCGCGTATTCGTGGCCCCGGTCAGCCATGGGCTACTCCCCGGGTTCCTGCTCGCCGCCTTCGGGCTGCTGGGCGTTCTGCCGAAGCGCCGCCGGCAGCGCCGCCATCCTGTCGGCGGCCTCGGCGTCCTTGCGCTTGAGGATTTCGGCCACCTCGTCGGGCGTGACGTTCGGCAGCTTGCGCAGCACCGTCTCGCCGTCGAGGTACTCGGCCTCGGAGAGCACGATCTCGACCTGCTCCTTGACGTTGCTCACGCGGTTGCGGGTGAACACGGGAGTGTCCTCGATGCCCTGCAGCGCCAGGATGTCCATGATGCCCTCGCGAATGTGGCGCTCGAACTCGTCGGCCTCCTCGTCCATGGGTTGGTAGGCCGCGTCTATGTGGTCGTTGGTGGCCCCCGCCGCCACGGTGTGCACGTCCAGCGCGCCGAAGTCCTCGTACATGTCGGCCTTGATGGCCGCCAGGGCCTCCTTGCGGGCCGCATACGGTATCTCCTGCGTGTAGGGGGTTATCCTGC
Organism: Subdoligranulum sp. CAG:314; assembly: GCA_963635715.1. Lineage (GTDB taxonomy): Bacteria > Actinomycetota > Coriobacteriia > Coriobacteriales > Eggerthellaceae > Slackia. The sequence continues at coordinate 1,102 of CAVHFS010000018.1, forward strand.
CGCCCTCGTCGGTGTCGGCGGTGGCTATGTGCGTGAACTTCAGGCGGTCGCGGAACTGCCGCAAACCCTCGTCGTCCATGCCGCCCGCGTTCTCCACGATCCAGTACACCTGGGCGCAGTCCTGCACGTCGTTGCACAGGCCGCTCTTTATCAGGTCGTAGGCGTCGATGGCCTCGCGCAGCCCGACGAGCGTGGACTGGTGGGCGTCGCTGCCCCAGATGGGGATGATGGGCAGGCGCGAGTAGTTCTCGGCGTCCACGGCCAGCTTCAGGCCGTCCGCCGGCACCTCGGCGTAGGTGGCCTTGTACGGGCGCTTGCCCGCCTCCGACATGCGCAGCTCGGAGTCGCCGTCGCTCGCGAACTCGGTGTAGCCGTCCTGCTCGTACAGGACCGCGTTGAGCGGGTGGTGCGGGTCGAGCCGCCAGAACCGCACGCCCGCCATGAGCGCGCCCGTCGTCTCGTCCCAGATGGGGCAGAACTCGGCGGCGCTGAACACGTCGATGTGGTCGAGGTTCCAGAAGGGGAACGCCACGCCGTGGATGAGCGCGTAGATGCCTATCTGCTTCACGTCGTCGTCGAATCGGTCGCCCAGCTTGGCCTTGGTGGTGTCCTTTCCGCCCTCGCCGACCTCGACGAACGACACGCCCTTGCCCAGGCTGTACATGCACCGCTGCACGTTCAGGCGCTTGAACAGGTTGCTCGCCAGGCGCAGCCTGCTGGCCGTGAAGTCCCTGAACTGCGAGCCGTCCAGGCCGTACATGATGGCGCTGAAGCGCGCTATCGTCTCGTTGCGCTGCCGGAAGTAGTTGTCGGCGCTGCGGGCGTTCTTGTACATCTCGCTGGCCCGGTGCCGCTCGATGCACTCCCTGACGAACCCGGGCGTGCCGCCGCTTGCCTGCAATTCCGCGAACGTGACTATGGTCGATGCCGTCATCTGACGCCCCTTTCGAACGGCGAAACGTATCTCTCTTGCGGCTTCCACATGCGCAGGGTGGCCACGCCGTAGCGCAGCGCGTCCATCAGGTGGTCGTTCTCCTTCACAGGCTTGTCGCCGTGGCTCGCCGAATCCCACACGTAGCCAGCGAATTCCTTCTTGAGCTCGGGCAAATCGTCGGCGTACCTGACGATGCCCCGGGCCATGCACGAGGCCGTCTCGCGGATGCCGTCCTCGACGGCGTTGCGGGCCTTGCGCACCTTGAGGCCAGCGCGGCGCATGGCCGCGTGGAAGCTCGTCGCGCTGGGGTCGATTATGAACGGGGTGTCCTTCGGCAGGTCTCCCAGGAACGCGCGCATGTCCTCCACGTAGTCGGCGTCGGTCTTCTGGTGGCCCGTGTCGCGGCCGCTGTAGCGGTACTCCCTCACGACGTGCCACGTATGGCCGTCGCATGCCCACAGCAGCGCCGCGAAGGCGTTCTGCGTGCCGTAGTCGCACGACACCGCCCACCTGTCAGCGTCGCCCTCCCAGCGCGGCTCCGCGGCGTCCTTGAACCCGGGGTAGACCAGCCCCTCGGCCTGCGTCCACAGCCCCCTGATGTAGCGGTCGTAGTACACCGTGCCCGCGTAGTCGGCCTCGAGCTGCCTCACGACCTCGGGCAGCAGCGCCCCGTCCCAGATGGTGTAGTCCTGGCGGTACACGTCGATGCCCTCTGAATCGAGGAACGCCTTGAACCAGTGGTTCGGGGAGTCGGGGTTGCACGTGCCGTCGAAGTGGCTGTGGGGGCAGCGCAGGCGGGATTTGAGCATCTGGAACACCGGCTCGGCCCACGTGGTCACCTCGTCGCCGTATACCCACTCGAACGTCGCGCCCTGAATCTTGGAAACGCTGTTGCTCTTGTCCGCGCCCAGGCAGTACACCTTCTTGCCGAAGATGGTGGCCGTGTTGTCCAGACGGATGTTCCCCACCACGTCGGCCGTATACAGCGAGCGCATCGGCTCGAGTATGTTTCGCTCCAACGTCGAGCGGGTGTTCCCAATCATCACGAGCAGCCCCTCGCCCCTGGCCGCCATGATGCGCTGGGGTATCGTCACCGCTATGTCGACGTAGCTCTTGCCGCTGCCCGTGGCCCCGCACTTGACGTTGTAGCGGTGCGTGCAGCTCTGCAGGTACTCGTTCTGCATCCTCGTCAGCATGGGCTACTCTATCGCGCTCTGCACCGACGACACGAGCTCCTTGGCCGCCTTGAGCACGGCGGCGTCGGTGTCGTCCTGGCGGGGCTTGTCGCGCCACAGCTCGGGCTGGCGGTTCTTGAGCCAGTAGATTATCGCCGTGGTGTCGGGCGGCAGCGTCTCCTCGACGACCTCGGTGAGCGTCACCTTGCGCCCGTCGGAGTCGAGCACGTCGCGCTTCTTCTTGGTGGTGCGCCTCGCGTTGCCGCAAGCGCGGGCGTACAGGCTCAGCACCACCTCGGCGTCGGCCTTGGCCTTGCCGTTCTTTATGGCGTCCGAAAACTCGGGATGCGCCCCCATCCATCCGTACAGCGTCGAGCGCGCCACGCCCAGCTCCTCCGCTATCTCGTCGCTCGTCTTGCCTGATAGCGCGAGCGAGCGAGCCCACGGAACGTGCAGCGTCTTGTCGTATTTGGTCTTGCGGCCTGTTTTCGGACTGTTACCCATGCCCCAAGTATGCCGCTCTGGTCGCGGCAAAGAAAAAGCCCCGCGTCATGCGGGGCCTGTGACATGCCGACGGGAATCGGCTTCTTGATTATGCCATGGCGTGGTACGATGGGCCTGCTTCGCTGGGGCCGGGGATTTCTCCCGACCCCTTTCCTTTAGTCCTTCAGCGTGTCGGCTATCACCTTGAGGCGGGTTTCGATTTCCTCTCGCGCCTCGTCCCCCACGCCCTGCTTGAGCAGCTTCTCGAGAAACGCCTTCTGCTCTCGGAGCATGTACTCGAACTCTCGGATGTTCATCTCCTCTTGCCTCTCGTCCATGGGAAGGCTCCTTTCCTTCCCGCTGCTATAATTATACCATATAGCAGCGGTATTATCGGTTAGAATTATAGGTTCTCGGACATTTTCTCACGTATGAGCGCCTTTATCGTGCCAGACATGGTGCCGCCCTGCGCCTCAAGCCATTCGAACATATCCATCTCGTTCGGCGAGAACTTCAAATTGACCTGCTTCACTTTTTCCTTCTGGTACTTCGCACTCGCTCGCTTCTGAGCCTCCGATGCCGCCATGCCAGCCCCTTCCGTCTTTTTTCTAATTATACCATATAATCGCAAACATAAGAAAAGCCCTCCGAAGAGGGCTCGCCTAAAGTCCATTGATGGGAATCTTGATTATCGGGTTGTAATCCAACCCGCGCTTGCTCCCCTTGTCCTTCCTCACTATCTGGCCGCCCCACTTGCGTTGCAGTCTTTCGAACTGCTCTCGTTCCCTTATCGTGTTGCGCATCGTGGAGCATCCGCCGGAGCACGCCTGGCCCTTGCCCGCCTGCTCCGCCATCGGGTAGGCGAAGTTCATCCGCAGCACGCCCCCGTACTTCCTGCATTGCTGAATGGTCATGTCGTAATCCTCTTTGAGCGGAAGGCTCTCGTCATACCTCAGTGGGTTCTTGAGGAATCCCTGAAACGGCCCGCCGCAGAACTTGTTCGTGTTGAACGGCACCGAACGCCTGTACGACACCGGCTGCGGCGTGAGATTGACCCCGAACATCCGGTAGCCCAAGTCCTCGCACAGCTGCGCCCCTTGGGCCACGAGCTGGCGAAGGCCGTCTTCGTCGAGCCTATGGTAGTCGTATCCGCGCTCGTTGCCCAGCTTCGTCTCGAACCGCCCCATGTAGCTTATGTCATCGTCCATGAGCACCACGGCATCGGCTCCGTTGCCGAACTCGTTGCCGAGGATGTAGTTCCGCACCCTTGCCACATTGCCTTGAATGCCATCGGGACAGACGATTATCTCCGTATCGGGGTGCAGCTCCCTATACGCCTGCTCGTCGGAGGCATCCACATACACCGCGCAGAACGGGTATGCCTCAAGGGTACGAACCCTGGGCCGCCTGTACGACGGGATGCATACCCTAATCAGCTTCGGCATACCGCATCAGCGCCTTCACACCGTCGATTACGCGCCCTTTCGAGTAGGTGGGCTTAGACCCCACGTTGAGCTGGTTCGCCCTCTTCACGCCCAACGCCTGCGACGCCCAGTCGAAGTCCTCCTCCGTCTCGAACATCAGCACGATGTACTCGTGGCGCATGTCGATGGCGCTCGCGAATTCCTCCTCGCCCTCCACTACGCCGGCATCGAGCTTCATGTCGATTTCGCCGTCATCGTCGAGCATGCCGTCGAAGCCGAACGCTCCCATATCCCAACCGGCAAGGCCATCGAGCTCCTGTTCAAGCTTAGCGAAGTCCCAGCCGGTGTTCATGGTGAGCTTGTTGTGCACGATGCCGTAGGCGCGGCGCTGCTCGTCGGTCAAATGGTCGAGGCGCACCACGGGCACGACCTCGAGCCCCAGCCTCTTGGCCGCCATCACGCGGCCGTGGCCCTCGATAATCTCGGGGCCGTCGGGGCCGTCCCAGACGGCAACGGGGTCGTTGAAGCCGAACTCCCCGATGCTCTCGCATATCTGGTCGATTTGCTCGTTGGTGTGGATTTTCGCGTTGCGCGCGTAAGGTATGAGCGATTCGGTGGGCACTTCCTCCACCGTGAGCTCGGGCTGCCGCTTCATGGCCGCTCCCTTCCCGATCCTTTCCTGGCCCCTCCATTGTCGCAAAGCGGTCACGCGCCGCGCTTTCCCGCCCGCTGGGCCTCGAGCGCGGCCGTCACGTCGGCCAGCACCGAGTCGTACGGCTTTCCCGTCAGCCTCGAGAGGACCTGCGTCGCGTAGTGCCCCTCGGCCCTCGCGTGGCACAGCCCCTCGTATCTGAAGCTCAGGTCCGACGCCTCGAGCTTCTCGCACATGTCGAGCCGCTGCGCCAGCAGCCCTATAGCCTCCCAGTATCCCATCGCGATTCCCTTCCCTAAGCCTTCGCGTTCCGAAGATTCTATCGGGCGGGGAAGGGCGCCGGCGGCCTGGGCGGGTATCGGCTCGGCCCCAGATGGGCGCCAGGTTTGCCGAACCGTAAACTTGTTCGGTCGTTTCCGTCGGCGAGCGGCCCGAACACGGAAAAGGCCCCCGGGAGAGCGCACCCGGGGGCCGAAGGAAGGGAACCGCGCCGTCGCGGCTCGAACGCATTATCGCCTATCGGTCACAGCCCATCGGACGGGCTTGCCGCCTATCTCGCCGCCGGCGTCCGCCGCTCGGCGCACCTCGCTGCAGAGGCATCCGAAGGCCTTCGCGGCGCTGCGCCTCGACCGGTACGCGACGCCGCCCACCGTGACGGCCCTGCGCGGGTTCTGCGGGTTGCGCATGCCCCGTCACAGCCCCTCGAGCGCCGAGCGTATCGTCCGGGACGCCTCGACCATCGACGACGCATTGAAGGCCATGCCTCCCTTGCCCAGCGCCTCCATCTGGTCGGCCAGGGCCAGCAGCGCGGCTGTCCCGCCGCACTCCGCCGGCCTTCTGCGGCTCCGCGCGGCCATGCCCGCCTCTATGGCGCTCACCAGCTCGGCGTAGCTGTCCATGGTCGACGTGTCCGCCCGCTCGCTCCAGGCGTACCTCTCCTGGGCGGCGTCGTATTTGCCCTGCGCCCATTCCAGCCAGTCGGCCGCGGTTCTGCGCGTGCTCATTGCGCGCCTCCCTTCGGCACGAAGCAGGCCCCGCACTCGGGGCACTCCCATATCTCGCGCTCGGTCGCGCCGTCCGTGCCCGTCGCGCTTGTGGATGAGCAGGACGGGGCGCATGTTCCGGGGGTTAGGCATCCGCATCCTCCTTCGCCGCCTGGTTGGTGCGGGTGCCGCACTCTCCGGACGATATCGATCATCGCCAGCACCTCGTCGCGGCATGCACAGCACAGAGAAAAGACGTCTGCGTCGCAGTAGTGTTCCACCCCGTTCTGGCCAATGCGGCAGAAGATAACGCCGGGAACGGTCGGCACTCCTCCGCCCCCCGAGCTAAAAGGAACCATGTCGCCGCATCTCGCGCACTTGGCGATAAGCTCGATGCTCATTCGCTCACCACCTCCGCGCCGCAGTTGGGGCAATAACGGGCCTCTTCATAGCCACTACCGACCACGTAGAGCCTCGGGTCAAGGTAAACTTGGCCGCAGTTGGTACATCTGTACCCGTGAGAATACGGGTTATCGCGCAGCTCGCACGTCGGGCGGTCTATCAGCTCGGCCAGCTCCTCGAGCACATCCTTGGGCTTCGGAAAGTCAACCTCGCCGAGCACAAGCTCCTGCAGCCGCGACCACCACTCGCCGAGGCTCCCGCTGCTGTACGCGGCCTGCCTGCGCAGCTCGGCGGCTATCTCGCGCCGCTTATCGTCGCTAATCATCTTTCCCTCCGTTTCCCGCCGGGAACAGAGCCATCCTCAGCTCCTCCACGTACTCCGAGTATTGCGCCACGGTCTCGCTCGCCAGCCTCTCGTCGCCAATCGACCACAGGTAGGCCGAGAACCCCTCGAGGAAGCCCACTATGCGGGCGAGCCTCTCTTTGTCCGTCATATGCCCTCCATCCCTATCTGCTCGCACCACTGCGAGGCCATCGCCCGGGCCATGCCCGGGAACGTCTTGCTCCTGTACCTCGCCCGCTCGGCCGGGGGCATGCCTATGCTCTCCATGTGCCAGGCGGGGTCGGTCTTGCCGTTGGCGTACGTGTGCACCCTCGGCTCCACAATGTCCGTCGGCGTGAGCGGGCGCAGGTTCTTGAGCCACAGGCACGTGGCCTTGCGCTCCGGGTCGCCGAACTGGTACGGCTGCACTATCTGGTCTGGCTTGCGCCACGCCGTGCTCATGTAGCCTATCGGGTTCTCAATCGCCACCCTGGGGGCCTCGCACTCGGCGAACTCCATGAAGAACGCCGCCGCCTCCTCGCGCAGGCGCTTGCGCTCGCGCGCCTTCTCGCCGTACCTCTCTTCGCTGAACCAGCGGTTGCCCGTCACGGTGAGGTAGGTGCACGGCGGGTGCGCTATGACCAAATCCCACCGGAGCTTGAGCATCTGCAGCGCGTCCGCGTTGAGGTGGATTGAGTCATGCCCGCCGCTGCACTCGAGCAGGTCGCAGCTGTAAGCCTCGTGGCCGAGCCTCCGGAACTCGAGCGCAACGCGCTGCGACTCCTCGCACGCCACGAGCACCCTCATCGCTGCCTCGTGCTTCCGAAGCCGCCCTCGCCGCGCTCGGTGTCGCCCAAGCTCTCGACCCGCTCGAACGTCGGCAGCATGCACGGCACGACCACCAGCTGCGCGATTCGCTCGCCGTCGAGCACCCTGTTCGGCCACTGGGTGGCGTTGAACAGCGGCACCGTGATCTCGCCCGTGTACCCCGGGTCTATCACGCCGACGCCGTTCGCCATCATCAGCCCGCGCTTGGCCATCGAGCTTCGGGCGAAGAGCAGCCCGACGTATCCCTCGGGAATCGCGCAGCGCACGCCCGTCGGGATTGCGCGCATCCAGTTCGGGATGATGTCCCAATCCTCCCCGAGGCATGCCCGCAAGTCCGCCCCCGCGTCGTAGGGGTGCATGCGCTCCGGCGCCATGCCCTCCCCGCATACCGTCTTAATGTCCATTTCGTTCCTTCCACTCGTCGTAAGCCATCTCGTCGCACAGCCAGAACTCGACCCTGCCGGTGTCGTCCCGCAGGCCTATCGTCTCGCGGCCCTCGAGCACGGGCCTCTCGCCCTCGTAGAGCCCCCGGTAGAGCTCGGCCTTGGCCGCCACCCCGGAGACCGTCTCGGTGTCGACCTCGTTGCCGTTGGCGTCGAAGGCCACGCGCTGCACGCAGTCGCCGTCTCCGATGCGCCTCACGGGGAACCTCCACGCCTCCGGACGCTCGAAGATGCCCCGTATGAGCGCCTGTCGCTTCATCTGAGGCGTTATCTTGGCCCGGGAGGGGAAGTATGCCGCCCCGCTCGACTTGCCGCCGAAAATCGGCTCCACGACGCCCTCCCGAACCTCGTAGAGCTCGGGGTAGCGGCAGACGTCCATCAGGTACGCCGCGCAGGTGACGTCGTTCGCCTCGCTGTTGAGCGGGCAGCCCTCGCACCACTCGTCGCCGGCCCCGCCGCACCTGACCGCGTAGGACAGGAACAGCGTCTCCACGTCGTCTTCGGTCAGCCGCGCCGTGTCGGGCACAATCTCGGCCTCTTCCGCGCTCATGGCCTCACCTCCATCTCCATGCCGCCGGCCTCGAGGACGTAGCGCCCCATCGAGAACAGCAGCGGGTCGTTTCCGTAGAGCTCGGGGCGCATCCTGCCCTCGAGCCAATCCCTCTCGAGAATCTCGCTGTCCCACTCCCAGCGCGCCCTTATCCGCCCGGAGTGGAGCCCGCCGTGGCAGCCCGTGGCGTTTCCGAGGCCGCACACCGCCAGAAGCGGCGGGCGCAGAGCGAAGAAGCCCCTCGGCGTCTCGAGCGTGAAGCTTCCCCCGCCCATGCCCTTCGGCGGCTCGTGGTGGGCGTTGGCGGCGAGCCTGCCGCACACGAGGCAGCGGGCGTCGGGGTCGAGGATGTGCGAGTCGCCGCTGCCGACGTATCGCGCCCCGACGCAGGGCTTGCCCAGCATCGAGAACGCCTCCGCCGTCCTGCCGCGAAGGGTCGCGGCGTCGTAGGTCAGGAACACGTGACCACCTCCGCCCTGTGCTCGCCCATGCCGTAGACGCGCCGCACGATGGCCTCGGCCGTCTCGGCGTCGCCTCCCTGCGACATCAGCCGCCGCCCCAAATCGGCGGGCGTTTGGTACTGGCTGGTGAAGATGGTCGGCCTGCCGCTCCGGTAGCGCATGTCCACCAGGGCGAACAGCTTATCCAGCGCGTCGGGCGTCGGCCGCTCCTTGCCCAAATCGTCCAGGCACAGCAGCCGGCAGAACGCCCAGCGCGACATCGCCGCCGACTCGCTGCCGTTGCCGCCGTAGGTGCCGCGCACCGCCCGGAGCACGTCGCCCAGCGTGGCGAAGCAGCACGTCATGCGCGGCGCGGTCGCGGCGAGGATGGCGCACGCCGCCTCGGTCTTGCCCGCCCCGGACTTGCCGACGAGCGCGAGGTTGCGCGAGTCGCCCTCCCAGCAGCGCCGCGCCCAGTCCCTGGCGCGCTTCGGCGCGGCCTCGAACGGCGTGAACTCGAACACGGAGGGCATCCCCACGGCCAGGATGCGCCGGCGCCTCTCGAGGTCGGCCTCGGCCTTGAGCGCGGCGTCGACCTCGGCCATGCGCTCCGGCGTCAGCGAGCCCCGCACCGCCTCGATGCGGGCGATGAGGGCGCTAGCCGAATCGCCCGAAAAGCTCGTCTGCATCCCCGGCCCCCTTCCCGCCCGTCTCTCGGCGCTCCCAGGTCGACAGCGCCGCCACCCACGACTTCATCGGGTTCCGCCCGACCTTCCAGCCGTTCGAGTCGTAGAAGGCGCAGAAGGCCTCGGCGTCGACGTGGTAGCCCAGCTCCGCCACCTTGGCGGCGACCTCCTGGGGCGAGGGCCGCGCCATGCGCGCGCCCCCCTCTCCCTTTTGGCTTGGCTTGGTTTGGCTTGGCTTGGTTTGGTTTATATAGGAGGGGTTTTCGGTTTCCGAAACCTCCCCGCTTTGGTTTCCGTTTTCCGTAACGGGGGTTTCCGCTTCGCAAAACTGGCTTCCGCTTTCCGAAACGGGGGTTTCCTTGGTTTCGGAAACCTCGGAACCCCCGTTTTCCCTGGGGTTTTTCGCGGGGCGCCCGCCCTTGTTGCGGTAGCGCGCGTTGAGCGAGTTGTCTATGTCCTCCCTCACGCCCTCGAACACGGCGGCGAGGATGGGCGAGGAGAACTCCGGCTCCGCGCCGTTGGTGCCGTACTCGGCCACCGCCACGGCGAACTCGGCCACGTTCTCCGCCGGCAGCGCCCGCATGACGCGCGTCAGCTTCGGGAACCACGTGAATGTGCGCTCTTCCATCTTCACGCCTTAGAACGGAATCTCTTCGTCGTACATGTCGGCGGGCCGCTCGGCCTTGCCCTGCGCGGAGTCCTTGCGGCTCATGAACTCGAGCTCGTCGGCCACGACCTCCAATTTGCTTCGCTTGCTGCCGTCTTGCGCCTCCCACTGCGACCAGCGCAGCCTGCCCTCGACGGCGACCTTCGTCCCCTTGGAGAGGAATCGGCTCACGGACGCCGCGCGCTTGCCGAACATCACGACGTCGACGAAGTTCGCGAAATCCTCCCACTCGCCCGTCTCGGCGCTCTTGCGGCGGTCGTTGACGGCCACGCCCAGGCGCAGCACCTGGAATCCCCCGGCCGTCTCGCGCAGCTCCGGCTCCCTCGTCAGATTGCCGGTGATGGTTACCCTGTTGATGCTCATGCCTTACCTCTCAATCAGCCTGTAGCGGGCTATCCGCTTGGCGTTTCCGAACCTGTCCCTGACCTCTATGCGCTCTGCGGGCGTCTCTATGGGGAAGCCCTCGCGCCGAAGCTCCATCACGTACTCGCTCAGGCGCGTTATCCCGTAGCGCTCCCACGCCTCCCACGAGGTCAGCGTGCCGTGGCGCGAGAGGTGCGCCCGCACCGTCTCCTTCTGGGTCATGTCACTCCCTTCCGACGTATCTCAGCCCGGCCAGCTCGCGGGGCGTCATGGTCTGTATCCCCTGCGCCTGGCACTCCTCTATCAGCCCGTTCAGCAGCGCCGAGAACTGCGCCGAGTCCATCCGGGAGCTACCCAGGTAGACCCGCACCATCGCCCTGCGCCTGCCCGCGTCGTCGACGTACTCCTGCAGCACGTCGTAGTAGCGGAAGTACCCCGCCTCCAACGCCTCGCTCACGACGGTGAACGCCTGGCACACCCCGTACTCGCGCAGCATGTTCATGTGCACCTCGGAGTCGGGCATCCGAAGCGCGCGGGCCAGCCTGTTCAGCAGCTCCCAGTAGTAGGCGTTCTGCGTGAGGCTCCGGCGCTTGCGGACGGGCGCGACCTCGTATCTCCCGTCGCCGCCGCTCTCGGCCAGCCACGCGATGCACTCGCGCGCCGTGCCGACGAACTCAGGCCGTCTCGAACTCATTGGCCACGGCCTCGAGCCATTCGACGCTCTGGAAGTCGGCGTCGGGGCGCGCCTTCACGCCCTCTATGAGCCTGTCGGCCGTCCCTCCGTGGGCGGCCGCGTACTCCCGCACCGCGCGCCACAGGCGGGCCTTCGCGGGCTTGAGCGGGTCGGCCTGCGCCTTCGCGGGAGCCGTCTGGGCTTGGCGTTGCTGCGCGTTCATCACCTCGTCCGCGCTCGCGATCGAGTCGGTCGAGCCGATGCCCAGCATTCCCAGGGCGCGGCCCACCGCCGACGTCTCGCAGTTCTCGATGTAGCTCGTCGCGTTGACGCCGCGCCCGCTGTTGACCTCGTAGGCGTGGCCCGTGGCGAGAAGCCCCGCGCCGCCCTCGGCCATGTCGTGGGCCTCGGCCTTGAACACGCACCGCTTGCCGTCGTCGGCCACCATCTCGGTGACGATTCGGCCCTGCGGGTAAAGCTCCCAGAAGCCTTGGATGCGCTGGGCGACGTCGATGTACTGGCGGCCCTTGATGTTGGTGCGCGTCAGGCGGTCGTTGACCTCTTTGCGGCTACTCATGCGAGCCATCCCCGAGCAGCATCGCGTCCAGCCCGCCGATGCGCGCCACGATGGGCGCCACCTGCTGCGGCTTGCAGCCCGTCACCATGATTCCCTTGGGCTTGGCCTTGCAGGGCGCGACGCCTGGCACCACGGCGTCCGTGCCCGCCACGATGATTGAGTCGCCGCAGCGCTCGAACAGCTTGGTGAAGTCCTCGCGGGGCCTCATCTCGCATTGGAACATCCAGGGTCGGTCTTCGAGCAGCGCCTTGGCCTCGAGCGCGTACTCGGGCCTGAGCGACCAGCGCTCCGCCATCTGCCCGTTGTCGTTCATGAAGGCCTCGAACTCGATGGGGTCGGTGACCTCCCAGCCCGCCTTGTCGACCTTGAGCGTGACCTTGCCGACCTGCTCTCCGTCCAGAACGACGTACTTGTCTCCGCCGTCGCCTTTCAGGTAGCCGTCGGCCATGTCCTCGCCGACCTCGGCGCGCACCTCGTCGAGCTTGCTCTTCACCATCTTCTGCAGCGCCGTGAGCACTCCCAGCTGCTGCACCTTCGTCATCGTTTCCGCCATGTCGGCTCGCCTTCCTCGTAGATCTCCACCGTTATCCTCGGGTTCGCCCCGTCGCGGGCGTACGCGTCGTCCAAGTCCAATACGTGGCGCTGGTCGTCGTCCTCTATGACCCCGGCCTTCACCAGGCCGTCGAGCACGAACTTCACTCCGCTGCGCACGTTGTCCAAGTCCCGGCGCCTGTTCTGCTCGACCCACGTCACGCGCACCATGCAGCGGCCCACGGGGCGGATGCCCGCCTCCTTGGCGGCCCACGCGACCCTGTGGTCGAGCGAGCGCTTCATCGCCGCCCGCTGGGCGCGGTTGCGGATGCGCAGGTAGTCGTTCAGGGAGGGGAACCTCCCCGGAACCTCGAAGCTCTGCACGCTCACCACCCGAGGCCAATCAGCAGCAGCCCGCCGTACAGGGCCAAGCACAGCCCCGCCGCCGCGAGCAGCCGCCCGGGGTCGCGGAGCTCTTCCCTCACGTCCTCGGCGCACTCGCGAATCCCCAGCGATTGCAGCGCGAATCGCAAATCCTCGCGCAGACCGGTAGAATCCTCCGTGCTTTCGTAAGCCGCGCCCATCGGGTTCCAATCTCCGGGCGCGTTATTGCTTTCCATGGCTTTTCTCCTTCCTGTGACTCGCCGCGTATCGTTCGCGGCATGAAACCATTCGAGACATACGCCGCAGGGACTTTCGGGCGCTATTCGCGCCTGAACCCCCGCTATGGCCTAATCGCCGCATCGCGTGCCAGGGCCAAGCGGGATGCTTCCCGATTCCCCCGCACCGCCTTGCGCGTCTTGGCGGCGTTCGCGCTCGACCTTCTTCTTGAACTCGCAAAGGCCGTCTTGGGCCTTTAGCGCCTCGAACACGGCGATGGTTCCGACAATCAGGGCCGTAACCGTCGCGCCGTCGAACCCCGCGAAATAACCCGCGAGAATTTCCATTTGCTCACCTCCAAAAAAGTTCGAAAAAACTTCGACCCTCTGACCTGGGTCTTCTCAAGTTGATTCTCAACTTCACGAATCCTGCATACGGCGCTTCAGCCGCTGCTCGCGCTTGCGCAGCCTCAGCCGGGCGCGGCTCGCCTCGGCCACGGCCTCGCGGTACTCGGGGTCGCCCTCGTCGCGCCGAACCTGCCTCATGGCCTCGCCCCGCTGCTCGATGGCGGGGATGAAGCTCCGCTCGTGGCACAGGTCGCACAGCCCCGTCGTCGGCCTCAGCCTGGTGACCCTGCGCCCGCATTGGGGGCACGTCTGCACCGGCTGCAGCGAGACGCCTATGCGGCTCGCCCTGACCTCCACGGCGTGCACCGTGCGCGTCACCCCGAACCTGCGGGCTATGAGGCGCTGGCAGTACTTCGCGCCGCGCCCGCCGAACTCCCGCAGCACCCTGTCCTCGCCTCGGCTCCACGGCCTCACAGCGCGGCCCCCATCATGCGGACGCGGTTGATGTACCAGCGCCTGCCCACCTTGTAGGCGGGGAGGTCGCCCCGCTCGCACATCCGGCGGATGCACGCCTCGCTGCCGCCCGTGATGGCCGCCAGCTCTCGGGGGGTGACCTGGGCGGGGGCGCCGTCGGGCAGCGTGTGGCGCGTCTGGCATGCTTTGGGCATGGAGTTGCGCCGAGAAACACCCGAACCCGCCGTGGCGGTTCCCAAGCTCGAGGAGGGCTTGGCCGATTGCTCACTATTCATCGCTTCCGCCCCCTCCCAGGCTTTCGCGCGCGCTTCGGCATCCGCCTTGCGCCGCTCGGCATCCGCAAGGACCGGCCTGCGCATGCACCCCATGAAAGCCGTCGGCTTCGTCTTCCTGACGGTGATTCCCGATGCGTGCTTCTACTACCAGCTCGCCCAATCGCTCGTCGAATCGCTTTAGCTTCGCAAGCGCCGCCAGCTGGTTCCCAACCACGGCGGCCATGAAAGCCAGGCCTACGAACTCCATGCCCTTCTCCTTTCTCCTCGGCACTTGGCGGCATTCTGCGCCGCGCACGGTGGCGGCCCGTTGACCGCCGCCCCACGGTTTCCGACCAAAGCCGGCGGCGAATTCGACGCCCCGGCAACGCCGGCCCCGGGACGGTTACGCATTGCCCATGACGTTCGCCGCGTAGCGGATGAAGGCCTTGCCCGTGTCGCCGAGCATTTGAACCTGCATGTCGTCGGCGCGCAGCTTCGAGTCGCGGCCTGGGTTGTCCATCAGCCAGCGCATCGCGGCCCTCTCGAACTGCCCGCGGGAGACGCTCGGCCCGTCGTGAAACTCGTCGACAATCGACGACGAGGCGAACACGACGCAGTCCCCGTCGCGCGCCACGACGAACAGGGCGCCCTCGGCCTCGAAGCGGGGTTCAATCACCTCGCAGTCACGCGTCGCCACGTACTTCGCGCAGGCCCTCCTCGCCAGCTCGGCCCTGTCCTCTTCGCTCTCGAAAACCATGTAGTCGCTCATTTCCGGCTCCCTTCCGAATCATCCCTACGCCGCGGCCTTCGCGGCCATTCCCTCGGCCTCGCGCTGGCCTGCGCGGTCGATGGCCGCGCCCCTCGCGCTGTTGGCCGCGTCGGCCAGCAGGCGCATCGCCTCGTCCAGCTCGCCCGCCTCGATGGCGGCGATTGCGGCCTGCGCGGCGTTGACCGCTCCTCGCTCGAGCTCCTTCGCCTCGGCCTCGTAGGCCGCCGCCAGCTCGGTGAAGTACTTCTTGTCCATGGTTGGTTCCCTTTCCTTTCTAATTGCTTTCGTTTTAAGTTTAACTTACAACGAAAGAGTAAAATTAATGCCTGGTCAAATGCATCTCGTCCAGGCAGTCGAGCATTCGCCCCGCCGAAAAGTTAGGCATCTTCTCGCGAAGCGCGGAGAACTCGTCGAGCGTGAAAAGACCTGGCGAATTCTCCTTTTTGATGTACGTAGGAGGCGTAACGTTGATTGTTCTCGCAGCTTCCGCAATCGAGATTCCTGCGGCTAGCCTCGCCTGACGTACCGGGGTCGATTCTCCTTTCAAGGTTTCCTCCTTTCAACTTGTACTTATAATACAACCTTCTTTATGTAATTACAACTTAAATTTACAAATTGTAAATTTATTTTTAATCTGTACAGAGGAAGGAGCACCCAATGAGCAGTGAGCAGAAAAACGTGTTCGGAAAGAACCTCCGCGCGTTCATCGAGTCGCGCGACGACGTAACGCAAGAGAAGGTCGCCGACGTAGCCCGAACTTCACTAACGACAGTGAGCGGATGGATTAATCGCGGCGTTCAGCCGCGTAAGGCAAATGCGAACAACATCATTGAAGGCTTTGGGCTCTCGTACAGCGACCTGTACGGCGAAAACGACGGCTTTTATGCCAAGCTCCATGGGCTAACTATGCAAGCCCGCCCCTCCTCCGTGCTGGTTCCGCTGCTCGGCACCACCCACATGGGCGAGTTCTCCGACGAGGATGAGTGCGACCGTATGGTCGAGGTGCCGGCGAGTGTGGTCGAGGCGCACCCGGGCGGGTTCTGCGTGCACGCCGACGGCGAGTGCATGAACAACCGATACCCCAGCGACTGCGTGCTGTTCGTCGACCCCCACATGCAGCCCTTCGACGGCTGCGCCGTGCTGGCGGAGACCGACCAATACCAGAGCATCGTGCGCAAGTACAGCAGGGGCAGCACCGCGCTGATGCTCTCGCCCGACAGCCACTCCGGCTCGTTCGACGACATAATCGTGAGGGCGGACGACGCCCCCGTGAGGCTCAAAGGCGTGGTCGTGTGGTACCAGGCCGAGAAGGATCTGAGGTAGCCATGGCGAAGGGTCGGAAGAAGGCTTCGAACGAGCGCGGATGCCTGTATTGGCTGCTGTTCTGGTGGTGGGAGCTGATTAAGGCGGTTTGCAGGCTGGTGGCGGCAGCGTTCAAAGCGAAGGACGCCTACATAGAGGCGAGGGATGCCAATGAAATCACCGCATCCGCGAAACCGGCATTCAGGTTCGAGTCGAGAGAAAAGCAACCGAAACCGAAACGCGAGAAGAGCGAGAGCGAAGGTCCGACCATGGATATTTTCGGCAAGAAGAAGGCCAAGGCGCTGCAAGACGAAATCGACCGGCTGAAGCAGCGAAACGCCGAGCTTGAATCGATGATGACGCCCGAAATGCGCGACCTCGACACCGCGAAGGCCGCGCTAAAGGGCATCGAATCCCATATGGAGGAATCGAGCGAACGGCTTAAAGAAACGCTCAAGAAAGTAAGCGAGCTCGGCGCCGAAAAAGAAACCCTGGAAAAGCAAGTCGTAGACCTCGACAACATCGTGTTCGCGCAGGACTTCGGGCTGTACAAGCCGCGATACAAGTTCGCGAACTCGACCAAATACCGCGACGAGCTTAAAAAGATTCGCGACGAGCAGCGCGCCATGCTTAAGGATTTCAACGAGCAGGCGAAGCAATCATCCTGGACGGTTCAGGGTGACGCGAAACGCGGAAAGCGGATGATTCGCGATATGACGAAACTTTTAATGCGCTGCTTTAATTCCGATTGCGACGACCTCGTAAACAAAGTAAAGGCATCGAATATCGAGCGGACTACCGAGCGCATACGCAAATCTGCCGACAGCATTTCCAACCTAGGAAAAGAGCTCGGCATATCAATTCCACCGAAATATGTAGCGCTGAAAACGAAGGAAGCATACCTCGCCTACGAATTCGCCATCGAAAAGGAGAAGGAAAAGGAGGCCATTCGCGAAGCCCGCGAGCGTGAACGTGAAGAGCTGAAAGTAAAAAAGGAAATCGAAGCCCAACGCAAGAAGCTCGAAAAGGAGAAGCAGCAGTACAAGGATGCATTGAAGCAGGCCTTGCAGCAGCAGAAGGACAGCGGCACCACGCCGGAGCTCGAAGAGAAGATCGCCGCGCTCAAAGCCAACCTCGTCGAGGTCGATGCGGGAATCGCCGATGTCGATTACCGCGAGGCGAACCAACGCGCCGGTTATGTCTACGTTATCTCGAACATCGGCTCTTTCGGCGAGGGCGTGTACAAAATCGGCATGACGCGCCGCCTCGATCCGATGGAACGCGTTCGCGAGTTGGGCGACGCCTCGGTTCCATTCACCTTCGACGTGCACGCGCTCATTTTCTCCGACGACGCTCCGAAGCTCGAAGCCGCATTGCATCGCGAGTTCGCCGACCGTCGCGTGAACATGGTCAACAACCGCCGCGAGTTTTTCCGCGTCTCGCTCGATGAAATCGAGAAGGTCGTGATGGCGAATTACGACAAGACGGTCGAGTTTGCACAAACCGCCGAAGCAGAGCAGTACCGCGAAAGCGAGGCAATGCGAAAAGAACGAGAGTAGCGCGACTCTGGACACGAGGCAGGTTCTGGGAAAGAAAAAGGCCAGCGAGCTAAGGTATTAGCCGTCGCGAGCTGGCCGTGTTGATGGCTTCATTGTAGCATTGTTTCTTGTAAGGCGCTGCATGCGGTATACTTAATGGCGCAAGACCCCGTGGACTCTAAGTGAGGCGGGGACGAAGGAAAAGTCGCCAGACCGCAAGGCTGGTGGCTTTTCTGATTTTCTGGGCCATACGCGAACGTTTGAAGGCATCGGATTCGACCCTTTAGGAGGCGGTGAACATGGCCCAGCCGATCGGCGAAGGCTCCGTGACCAGGCTCGAGCAGGCCCCCAAGGCCAGGTGCCGCCGCTGGAAGATACGCTTCCGCATGGACGACGGCGGGGAGCGCACGCGCCGCTTCACGGGCACGTACTCGGCGGCCAAGGCCGAGCGCGAGCGGTTCCGCCTCGAGTTGGAGCGCCCCGACCGCCCCGAGGCCACCTTCGCCGACTACGCCGTGCGCTGGCAGCGCCTGCGCGAGGAGTCCGGCGAGTACGCCAACTCGACCCTGCTGCGCGACCAGACCGCGCTGAACAGGCTGCTGATGGAGTTCGGCGACGACCCCCTGTCGGCGCTCAGCCGCGACCGCGTGGCCGACGGGCTGTCTTCAATCCGCGGCGGGGCGAACCCGAGCGGGCGGCACCTCTCGGGAACCACCATGAACAAGACGTTCGGCACCATGAAGCACGTCATGCGCGACGCCATGTGGGACGGCTACATAGAGCGCAACCCGCTGGACATGCTCAAGCCGCCCAGGCGCGACACCCGCGAGAAGGAGGCCGCGACCATCGAGCAGGTGGCGGCGATGCTCGACCTGCTCGAGGCACGCCCGCTCGACTCGCACACGGTGGGCATACGCCTGGCGGTGCTGGCGGGCCTGCGCAGGGGCGAGCTGTGCGGCCTTGAGTGGCGCGACGTGGGCGGGGGAGTCATCAGGGTGCGGCGCAGCGTCGACGAGAAGACGGGCGAGGCCAAGGCGCCCAAGTCGACGGCGGGCCTGCGCTCCGTGCCCATGCTCCCGCAGCTTGAGCGAGCCCTGGCGGCGTGGAAGGTGGAGCAGGCCGCGCAGCTTGCGGCCCTCGGGCTGGCCCAGGCCCCCGAGACGCCCGTGCTCACATCGACCGCGGGAACCCGCCTCGCGGCGCAGAACCTCTTCCGGTGGTGGATGCGCGCCAAGCCCGAATTCGGGGTGGGCTGCGGCCTGCACGAGCTGCGGCACACGTTCCTCACGATGCTCGCCAACTCGGGCGCGAGTATGCAGTCGCTCAAGTCGATAGCGGGCTGGGCGGACATATCCATGGCGAACGTGTACGTGCACGACGACGCCGACGCGAACGCCGCCGCCGTGGGCATGCTCGGGGCGCGCTTCGGCGGCACATCCGGGCATGTGCCGGGTGGCACATCGGAGCGTGCGCGCAGAGTGCCGCAAGGTGCCGAAATCCTGGACGTTTGGGCGCAATAATGGCCCTGTGGCCTGCGATTACGCGTCGCAGAGTGCCGCAGGGTGCCGTCATCACGGTAGCATTCCGTGGGTTCAAATCCTACTTCCTCCGCCAGATAAAAACAGCAGGTCAGGGGCTTGTTTTCCTGGCCTGCTTTTCTATTGGCACATGGGGTGGCACATTTTTCGGCGCTTTCGGCATGCCGCCTTCGCCTGATACAATGATTTTGTTTGGCATGAAGAGACAAGGCAGGCACCCATGAGGAAGTTCATCGAAGAGTTCAAGGAATTCATCAATCGCGGCAACGTTATGGATTTGGCAGTCGCGGTCATCATAGGCGGCGCATTCACTTCTATCGTCACCGCCCTGACGAACAACATCATCAACCCGCTCATCTCGGTTATCGCGGGTGGCGGAGCGGGGGCCATCTCGGGATTGGTCGTGCCTGGGACTGATATAGACTTCGGAGCTTTCATCAGCGCATGCATCAATTTCTTGATTGTCGCGTTCGTCGTATTTCTGCTCGTGAAGGCCGTGAACCATGCGCAGGCTCTTGGCGATAAGCTCGCTGGCAAGGTCGAAGAAGAGCAGAAGGTTACTCCCACGTGCCCATATTGCCTCGAAGAGATTAAGGAAGGCGCCACGCGTTGCCCTCATTGTGCGGGGTCGTTTGACGCTCCTGCAAAGGCAAAGTAGGAGGGCGCGGCTAAAGCCTCCTCACGATTCGTTAAGAAACAGCCCGCTGGGCTGTTTCTTAACGCGAACCGACCTCATCGATTCGAATCCCCACTACGTTGTTGGGAAATAAAAAAACAGGCACGGTTTCCCGTGCCTGTTGCATTCTGACTGGCGGAGGAGGGGGGATTCGAACCCCCGTGACCCGGGTTGCGGGCCAAACGGTTTTCGAGACCGCCGCATTCAACCACTCTGCCACCCCTCCGAGGGTGCGGCCGCCTGGGCCGTATATGAAGCGCCTCAATGAGGCGCTTAGGTTGTCTGGCGGAGAGATGGGGATTCGAACCCCAGATACGCTTTTGGCGCATACACGATTTCCAATCGTGCTCCTTCGGCCAGCTCGGACATCTCTCCGTTGCGTCGATTGCCACACGTATTGCGCGTAGCGAAAATGCAGTATACCAAAAAAGTCGCAAAGGTAAACAGAATTCTGGCTTTATTCCGTTTCGTCTTCGTCGTCTTCGATGATGGCGGGGATTTCTTCGTCTCCTGCCAAGAAATTCGGCGCTTCGGCCAGATAGACCACTTCGTCTTCGAAGGTAAGCACGTCTTCGCCCTCTTCGTAGATGAGACATACAGCGACGCCCGCGCCGCCTTCGGCCGTACCGCCTTCGGCGATAATCGCGTCTTTGCGTCCATCGTCCGTGTCGATATACCCGTCGTAGCACAGCGTGTAGGCCTTGGCTCCCTTGGCGGCTTCGACCGTCTTGCGCGCCGATTCGAAGCATTCCTCCGTGGTTCCGGTGTGGGTGTCTTCGGTCACCGTTTCCCCGTTGAGAAGCGAGGTGAAGGGAACGACTTCGGCGCCTGCCTCCATGCGGTCTTGGGCTTCTTCGATAGCCTGGAGAAGAAGGATTTCGAGGGTTTCGTCAATCGGCGGAACGCCGAGCTCGTCGCTTTCCACATCGCGATCGGCCATGGTTGCTCCTATCTGTCGCGGCGCGCCCTTTCGGCAGGCCAGTTTTTTCTACGGGCGAATCATATCAAACCGTCGCCGCGCCTGCGCCTCATTGCGATTCTTCGTTGGTTTCGGTCAGAAAAGCGCCGGATTATAGAGGTGATTGGTTGCGAAACCCCAGCATTTTTGGATGATTTCGCGTGCTTTTCGGCAAGGATTCGGCAAGGGTTGCGTCGTAAAATCGTCGCGAATAGAGCGGACTTCTGCGGAAATGTGGGGCAAGCGTGAAGTTGGGGCGAAGATGAAAACGACAATTGTCCAGATTGGTTCAAGCTGGTACTATAGCCAGGTTTCCTGTCCTGGGCAGTGCCTTCATGTGTCCCAGGACCGTTAAGTCCAGAGGAGGTGACACAATGAAGGCTTATGAATTGCTGTTCTTCGTCGCGCCCACCATCAGCGACGAAACCCGTCTCGCCGTTATGAAGCGTATCGAGTCCACCATCGCCGAGGGCGAAGGCAAGATCGACAACGTTGAGGATTGGGGCAAGCGCAAGCTCGCCTACGAGATCAACGGCCTGGCCGAGGGCGATTACACCCTCATCGATTTCCACGCAGATCCCGCCAATATCGCGGAGCTCGATCGCGTGCTGCGCATCACCGACGCGGTGGTCCGCCACAAGATCGTTCATCGCTTCGACCGCGAGTAGTCGCAGGTCAAACATTAGGCAGGGGGTTCACGCTCCCAAGTTTTCAGGATCGAGGATTTTGTCATGAGCATCAACAAAGTGGTTATCACGGGCAATCTTACGCGCGACCCCGAACTTCGCGAAACCCCGAGCGGTTTTCAGGTTCTCTCGCTTGGTGTGGCGGTTAACGATCGTCGCAAGAACAACCAGACGGGCCAGTGGGAAGATTACGCGAATTTCGTAGATTGCACGATGTTCGGCAATCGCGCCGCGAGCGTGTCCCGTTTCCTGAGCAAGGGAACGAAGGTCGCTATCGAGGGCAAGCTGCGCTGGTCGCAGTGGCAGGCGCAAGACGGCAGCAAGCGAAGCAAGCTTGAAGTCGTCGTCGACGAGCTCGAATTCATGTCGAGCCGCGACGGTTCTGCGCAGCCCGCAGCCCGCATGCAGGATTCGAGTCAGCACTACGCTTCGGCGCCCGCGGCTCCCGCAATCGATACGTCCGTCTACGACGAGGACATTCCGTTCTAGTTGCCCTGCCAATCATTATTGGTAAAGTTCTGAAAGAGGAAATCAATGGCTGAATACACCAAGCAGCCGCGCCGCAAGTACTGCCAGTTCTGCAAAGACGATGCGCAGTACGTCGACTACAAAGACACGGCCATGCTGCGTAAATACGTTACCGATCGCGGCAAAATCAAGCCCCGTCGCGTGACTGGCGCTTGCGTCCAGCATCAGCGCGACATCGCTTGCGCGATCAAGAATGCTCGCGAGATGGCTCTCATGCCCTACACGGTTCCGGCCGTGAGCGGCCGCGGCGATCGCCGCAATCGCTAGGAGGCACCAATGAAGGTTATCCTGCTTACCGAAGTTCAGGGCAAAGGCGGCGAAGGTGATGTCGTCGAGGTCGCCCGTGGCTTCTTCAACAACTATCTCGGCCCTCAGAAGAAGGCCGTGCTGGCTACTGCCGGCAACCTGAAGCAACTCGAGCAGCGTCGTGGCAACATCGCAAAGCGCGAAGAGCAGCGCATTGCCGCCGCCGAGGCTCTGAAGGCATCGCTCGAGGGCAAGAAGATCTTCGTCGAAGCTAAGGTTGGCGAAGAGGGCGTGCTGTTCGGCTCCGTGACCGCTTCCATGATCGTTGATGCGGTTAAGGCTGCGACTGGCGTCGAAATCGATCGCAAGCGTCTCGATATCCGCAAGGCTATTAAGACCGCTGGCGCTCACACGGTGACGCTGAGCATCTATCGCGACATCCATGTCGACCTTCAGCTGATGGTTGGCACCGATGTTGCCGAAGAGGCTGCCGCCGAGGAAGTGGCTGAGACCGCTGAGGCCGAGGCCGTTGAAACTGAAGCTGCCGTCGAGGCTGCCGAATAGTTTCGCTTGCCGTCTGGCAAAGCTATTGAAGAGGGGCGCATGCGCCCCTCTTTTTGTATTTCAGGGAAGCAGGTTTTTCGTCAACCGCATGCACTCCCAGATTCGAGGGGGTTGGCTGGCGCCTTTTTTCGGCGGGTTTTTGTGCGCTTCTGGCTCTTCGTTGGTGTTTTGAAAAAACGGCCCAAGGAGTCTCCTATGAAAGGGAATGCTCCATAATGTATGGCGCGAGAAACGACGAAAGGCAAAGGGTATGGCCGGTAAATCAGGGAATTTTGCGAATGGATTCAGCGAGAACGCTCCTGCTCTGCAGAGTACGACAGGCCGTCCGCTTCCGAACAATATCGAAGCCGAAAAGTCGGTCCTCGCTGCCTGCATGCTCAACCCTGAGGCGATTGACGAAATCGCAACCAAGCTCGTGCCCGAGAATTTCTTCCGCCCTGCGCATCAGCTGATCTTCTCTGGGATACTCGAGCTGAACACGAGGCATATCCCAGTCGATCAGATTTCGCTCGCCGACCGCTTGGCGGCCGAAGGCCAGCTCGACGCGGTGGGTGGGCGCCCCTATCTAATAGAACTCGCTAACAACACGCTCGCTCTCACCAACTGGAAAAACCATACCGAGATCGTCAAGCGCAACAGCGTTTTGCGCGATTTGGTCTACGCTTCGACGAATATCAATGCACTTGCCTACGATGCGCCCGATGACACCAACGAGGTTATCGAAGAGGCCGAGAAGATGCTTTTCGATGTGACGCAGAAGCGCGTCTCTTCTTCGTTCCAAAACATCACCGACTTGCTTACGCAGGCCTTTGACGAAATCGACGAGCTCGTGAACAACAGAAACCAGATGGCGGGAACGCCGACGGGCTTTACTGACGTCGACAAACTTTTCTGGGGTTTGCGCGGCGGCGACCTGATCATTTTGGCGGCGCGTCCTGGCGTCGGCAAAACGTCGTTCGCGCTCAACTTGGCTACGAATGCGGCGAAATCGGGAGCCGCTGTGGCATTTTTCAGTTTGGAGATGGGCGCCAATCAGCTCGTTCAGCGTATTCTGTGCGCCGAGGCCCGCGTGAATCTGGGCCAGCTTCGCCAAGGCAATCTGCAAGAGGGCGACTGGAATGCGATCATGAACGCCGCTGCGACGCTTTCCGGCTTGGAGCTGTATATCGACGACACGCCGGGGTTGTCCCTTCTCGAGATGCGGGCGAAGGCGCGCCGCCAACTGCGCGATAAGAAAAAGGGCCTCATCGTCGTCGACTATTTGCAGCTTATGCAGCCCCCGTCGAACAGGCGCGACGGCAACCGCGCCGTTGAGGTTGCGGAAATCTCTCGCGGATTGAAAGTGCTCGCCAAAGAGATGGACATGCCTCTTCTGGCGCTTTCCCAGCTTTCCCGTGCGGTCGAAATGCGCGGAAGCAAGCGCCCGATGCTTTCTGACCTGCGCGAATCTGGCTCTATCGAACAAGACGCCGACATCGTCATGTTCATCGACCGCTCTATGGACGAGCTCGAGGCCGAGACGGACGGACGCCCCGAATGGGGAACGGCCGAGCTTATCGTCGCAAAACACCGCAACGGTGCCACGCGCGATATCACGCTGTCGTTCAATCCCGAGTACACGAAATTCGGGAACTTCATCGACCCGTCGCAGATATAGCGCTCGCTTGCGGCTTTTCGCTGACTTTGGCGGGAAAGGGAGCGTTTCTTCGCTGGCGCATGCGCTACACTCGCCATTATGAGCGAGCGTATTACATTCATTCATTCGGGCGACATCCATCTGGGTGCGCCGTTCCGTGGCCTTCGCGGCCTTTCGCCTAAATGGGCCGATAGGCTTACGCGAGCGATTCCCGAGGCATATGACCGAATGATCGACGAGGCGGTTATCCGGTCGGTCGACTTCGTGCTGCTCGCGGGCGATGTTTTCGACACCGACAAGCCAAGCTATGCCCACTACAGGCATTTTCTTCGCGGCCTCGAGCGCCTTTGCGAGGCGCGCATTCCCGTTTACATTATCGCGGGCAATCACGACCCCTATGCTACGTGGGCGGGGATTCGCGATGAACTTCCCAGCAATGCGGTCATGTTCGGCTCGGACAAGCCGAGCTACGCCCTCTTCGAGCGAGATGGTCAGCCTTGCGCGATTATCGCAGCCAGGGGCTTTTCGAACAACAACGCGCTCGCCGATTCCTCATCGGGCATGACTCGCGCAGCGGCCGAGCGGGCGTGCGGCGTTTCTGCCCCGTTCGTCGTCGGCATGCTGCATACGGGGCTGTGGATGGACCCGTACAAAGCCCCCGCCAGCGAAGAGGGCCTCTATGCATCGGGTATGGACTATTGGGCGCTTGGACATATCCACAAGCACTTTCGCTTTCCGAAAAACCCGAAGCTCGAACCCAAAGCCGCCTTCTGCGGCTGCGTTCAGGGTCGCGACATCAAAGAGACGGGGGACAGGGGCTGTTTGGCGGTAACCCTTGAGGAGGGGTTGCCGAACAGGCTCGAGTTCATTGCGTGCGAATCGGTTCAGTGGGAGCAGCTCAGCGTCGACGTTTCGGCCTGCGCTGGAACGGGCGATGTTCTTAATGCGTGCGTGAAGGCGATGTTCTCGGCCAATGCCCCGTCGTCGTGCGAAGAGATGATCGCGCGTATTCGCCTGGTGGGGCAAACGCCTCTTCATGCCATGCTTGCGCGCCCTGGGTTCGTAAGCGAGCTGCGCGATGAGCTCAACGAATGCTACCCTTCGTTTTTCTGCGATGCCATCGCGGACGAGACGACGTCGTCCTTCGATAAGGACGCCATGCGCGAAGCGGGGCTTTTTGCTTCGTCTGTTCTGCGGGCATCCGATGCGCAGCTGGCGTCTTCAGACGATACGCTTCGATATCTGCAGGGAGAATTTTCAGAGCGCGGCTTGGCGCTTCCCGCGAATATCGAACGAATCCTGCCCGATTTGTGCATGCGTGCCGAAGACCTTGCGCTCGAGATGCTCGAAGGTCGTGAGCGATGATGGCAGCGAAACATGCCGCACAAGGAAAACGAGCGCAGCGGGAAGGCGAATGCGCCAAGAAGGCGAATGGCCAAGGCGTCTATTTGCAGCGAATGCGCCTCGGTGCGTTTGGCAGATTCGTCGATAAGCCGATCGGCCCCTTCGAGAGCGGCCTCAATGTGGTGTATGGGGCCAACGAGGCGGGCAAAACCACGGCGCGAGCGTTCGTCGGCGGCGTGCTGTTCGGTTGGCCCGAGGCGCGGGGGTCGAGAAACTCCTACAAGCCCAAGGCGGGCGATCGCGAAGGGACGCTCGTCTTTTTCGATGAGGAGGCGGCCGAGGTGGGCGCCCTTTCCCGGGCGCGAAACGCGGATGGCCTCATCGGGGATGAAGGCCTGGTCGAAAAGGTCTTCGGCGACCTTGATAAAGAGACCTTCCAGACGCTGTTCTCGCTTGATGCGGATGAGCTTCGCTCGCTGGTCGACGCCCCCGACATTTCCGCGAAGCTATTCACGGCCGGCTCGGCAACGAAGGTAAGCCCCGCCCAGGTCTCCGCTTCCATAGATGCAAGAATCGCTTCTTATTCGAGCCGCGCCGCGAGCGAGACGGAGTCGTTCCCCAATCTCGCTCGAGAGCTCGACTCGGTGAAAGCGCGCATCGCCGACGCTCGTTGCGCGGCGAACGAACTCAAAGACGAAGACGTTGAGCTGCGCCGCCTTATCGCTCGGCGCGATGCTGCCGCTGGTGAACTTGCTGCGCTCAATTCGCAAATCGAGCGCCTCGCTGCCTGCAAAGGAGAATTCTCGCAGGGCGAAGCCGAGATTGCCCGTTTTGAAGGGGCGCTTTCCCAAGCGCGGTCGTCGTTGAGGGAGGCCGAGGCCCACCACGCCTCGGTTTTGGAGTCCTATGACAATATGCCTTCCGTCTCGCTCGAAGACGAGCGGGCTTTTCGCGCGCTCATCGAGTCTCTTGCCTGTCGAGAGTCTGAGGTCCATCGTCGCGTAGAAGCGGCTCGCGATGCCTATGAGCAGGCGCGCAGTTTGTGGCAAGTCCAAACCGATTCGGCGAAGCACGCGGGGGAGCCTGGAAGCGAGCGCGCCTCGCGGGCGATCCCCATAGCGTGCCTCATCGTGGGGATCGCGCTTTGCCTGGCGGCATTCGCTTCGGTTTTTGCGGCTTCTGCGCATCCGCTTGTTTGCGCCGCGATGCTCATCTGCGCGGCTGCCTCGTTTGCGTTCGGCGCACTACTTGCGCGCCAGCCTCGCCAAACCGCCGCGTCTTCGACGGTCGATTCTGCGCGAGCGGCGATGGTGGCGTGCAAATCGACGCTCGATTCCCGCGAGGGCGATGTCATGGTTGTGGCGGATGAGGCCAAGCAGGCGCTTGCTGAAATGGGATTTTTCACCCAGGCGCAAACGGCCCAATCTGCCCTCGCCGACCTGGATGCGGCCGCGCAGGCGCGCTTCGCCATCGCCCAATCCCAAGAATCGCTCAATCTCGCGCGCATCCGCTTCGATGAGGCCGAAGCCGGGCTATCGGCCCGTTCGGATCGCCGCGCTGAACTCCTTTCGGCTGCGCAGCTTCCCTGCGATTCCACGCTGGAAGATATCGAAGCGGCGTCGGTCGAACTCGTCTCTCGGCGGTGCGAGATAGATGCCGATTTGACCGATATGAATTCACGCATCGGCCAGCTGAAACAGCTTCTTTCCGATGGTGAGCGCGAAAGCGAATTCGACTTGCTGAAGACGGCTCGCGCGCAGATTGTCACGCGCCAGCGAGAGTCCGCCGAAGATTTGGCGCGCCTTCTGCTTGCCCGCCGCCTCGTGCTTGGGGCGACCGAATCGTGGGGGTCGGAACTCCAACCCGAAGTCTACGTTCGCGCCTCGCGCCTCATGGAGCTTATGACTTCCGGCGCATGGACGGGCGTGAGGCTCGAAGACTCCCAAATATACGCCGTCGACCCGTTCGGCCAGCGCGTCGACCCTCGGTTGCTCTCGCTCGGCACATGCCAGCAGCTCTATCTCGCTCTGCGCATCGCCTTGCTCGAATGCGTGCCCGCGATAGGCTTCGGGGTTCCTGTGCTTTGCGACGACATTCTGGTCAATTTCGACGACGAGCGCCGCGGCGGCGCCGTTTTGGCCCTTGAGCAGCTCGCCCGAACTCGGCAGGTAATCGTGTTCACCTGTCATGAGGAGGTCGTGAGCGCATTTGTCGAACGGGCGAAGCGTGTGCACGTTTTAAGGCTATAATCGCGAAGTTCGCATTATTTGGATTGGCAATCGAAAGGACCATTATGCCGAACGTCGTGTTAGTCGGCGCCCAGTGGGGCGACGAGGGGAAAGGCAAGGTCACCGACCTCATCGCCCGTGACTTCGACTACGTGGTGCGCTACCAGGGCGGCAACAACGCCGGCCATACCGTTATCCATGGCGAGAAGAAGCTCGCCTTGCATCTGATTCCCTCGGGCATCATGTACGAACAGGCCGTGCCGGTTATCGGCAACGGCGTTGTGGTGAACCCCCAGGTGCTCGTTGAGGAAATGCGCATGCTCGAAGGCGAGGGCCTTTCGTGCGACAGGCTGAAGATTTCCTGCGATGCCCATGTGATCATGCCGTACCACATCGAGCTCGATAAGGCATCCGAATTCCGCTTGGGCAAAAATGAAATCGGTACGACGAATCGCGGCATTGGACCGTGCTACCAGGACAAAGCCGCGCGCAGCGGCATTCGCATCCAGGATTTGCTCGACGAGCACGTGTTCCGTATGAAGGTCGCCGCCGCGCTCGAGGTGAAAAACGCGATTCTCGAGAAGGTATACGGCAAGCGAACCTTCACGGTCGACGAAATCTGCGAAGCGTACCTGCCTTACGCTGATGTTATTCGCCCCCATATGGCCGAAACCGCGCAGCTTCTCAACGATGCGCTGCGTGCGGGCAAGCATATTCTTTTCGAAGGCGCGCAGGGAACCCTGCTCGACATAGACCATGGCACCTATCCGTTCGTGACCAGCTCTTCGTGCTGCGCTGGCGGCGCGGCGACCGGTTCTGGCGTAGGCCCTACGGCAATCGATCGCGTGCTCGGCATTCAGAAGGCATACGTCACGCGCGTCGGCGCTGGCCCGTTCCCGACGGAGCTCATCTACCCGGAAAATGGCGGCAAGGGCCAAGATGCGATCGATGGCGACCTGCTGTGCGCCGAAGGCCACGAATACGGCGTGACCACGGGGCGCAAGCGTCGTTGCGGTTGGTTCGATGCCGTTATCGCGCGCTATGCGGCCGAGGTCAACGGCTTGACCGACATCGCGCTTACCAAACTCGACGTGCTCTCGGCTTTCGACGAGCTCAAGATTTGCGTCGCCTACGAATGCGACGGCAAGACCTACGATTACTTCCCCATGCAGCAAAGCGTGCTGTTCCATGCCAAGCCGGTGTACAAGACCATGCCGGGCTGGAAGGGCGAAGATATCACGAAGGCCAAAAGCTTCGAGGAGCTGCCGAAAAACGCTCAGGCCTACATCGAGGAGCTCGAGCGCCTTTCCGGCGTGAAGGCCACGATTATCTCGGTCGGTCCCGACCGCGATCAGACGTTCACCAGGGGCTGGTAGTTAAAACCATGGACAGTCACAGTTCGGCTGACATATCGATTGCATAAAGGATTGAAGACCCGGGGGCTGTTTTCGGCCCTCGGGTTTCCGCGTATCTAAGCGTATTTTGAGAAAGGAAACATTCGTGAACGTTTTGGTGCTTGGTTCGGGCGGCCGTGAACATGCGCTGGCATGGGCCATTGCGAAATCCCCGCGCCTCGATTCGCTGTTCGTCGCTCCCGGCAATGGGGGTACGGCGTCCATCGCGAAAAATGTTCCGCTCGACATCAACGATGCCGACGCCATCATCGGGTTTAGCAAAGACGAAAACGTCGACCTGATCGTTATCGGACCCGAGGCCCCCTTGGTCGCCGGTGTTGCCGACGCTCTTCGCGAAGCGGGCTTTGCCGTGTTCGGTCCGAATGCCCAAGGTGCGCGTCTTGAAGGTTCCAAGAGCTTCTCGAAGGAATTCATGCTGGCCCATGGCCTGCCGACCGCGCGCTACAAGAAATGCTCGACCGAAGAAGAGGCGCTCGAATATCTTCGCGAAGTGGGCGCTCCCATTGTGGTGAAGGCCGATGGCCTGGCTGCCGGCAAAGGGGTTATCGTTGCCGAAGATGAGCAAGAGGCCGAAGAGGCCGTGCGCGACTGCTTCGCCGGCGATTTCGGCGAAGCGGGCAGCGTCGTTGTGATGGAAGAGATGCTCGAAGGCCCCGAATGCAGCATGCTGGCGTTTTTGGCGGGCGGCAAGGCAATCGTCATGCCGTGCGCCCAAGACCACAAGCGCGCCTTCGACGGCGATTTGGGCCCGAACACTGGCGGCATGGGCGTCTATTCGCCCGTCCCGTGCGTGACTGAGCAGCTCGAAGCCCAGATGCGCGAAATTATGGAAGCCGCAGCCGCGGCAACCGCCTCCGAATTCAGCAACGCTTACACGGGCGTGCTCTACGGCGGCTTCATGCTGACGGCCGAAGGCCCCAAGCTCCTCGAGTTCAACGCGCGTTTCGGCGACCCGGAAACCCAGGTCATCATGCCGCGCCTGCAATCCGACGCGCTCGAGGCGTTTTATATGGTCGCCACGGGCGCCCTCGATTCGCTCGATTTGCGTTGGAGCGACCAGGTTGCCGTATGTGTGGTGCTTGCGAGCGAGGGCTACCCTGGCCATTACGAGAAGGGCAAGGTCATCCTTGGTATAGAAGAGGCCGAGGCGCTCGACGGCGTAACGGTGTTCCATGCGGGAACGTCGTTTAACCAAGACGACGAGCTGGTGACCAACGGTGGTCGTGTGCTCAACGTTGTGGCGCTCGCCGACTCTTTCGAAGAGGCGCGCGAGCTTGCTTACGAGGCATGCGACAAGATCAACTTCGAGGGAAAGCAATACCGCCACGACATCGCGCTTCGCGCTTTGGAGGCCTAATTTATGCTCAGTGAACGACTGCTCACTTCCGTAGTGCGCTCGTGCGCTACGCGATTCATGAACATTAAGCCGTGCGACGAGCCCCGCATTCCCGCTCCAAACCTTGGCCAGCGCTATATGCTGTATGCGCACGTGCCGTTTTGCGAGCGCCTGTGCCCCTACTGCAGCTTCAATCGCTTCCCGTTTTCGGAGAAGCGCGCTGTGCCGTATTTCAAAAATATGCGCGCCGAGCTCATGATGGTCAAAGAGCTCGGATACGACTTCGATTCGCTCTATATCGGCGGCGGAACGCCCACCATCTTGATCGACGAGCTGTGCGACTTCATCGACCTGGCCAAACGGGAATTCTCCATCAAGGAGGTCTCGTGCGAGACCAACCCGAACCATCTGATTCCCGAATACCTCGACAAGCTGCAGGGACGTGTCGACCGTTTGAGCGTCGGCGTGCAGAGTTTCGACAATAACCTGCTCAAGCAGATGGATCGCTACGACAAATACGGGTCGGGCGAGAGCATTCTCGAATCCATCAAGGTGGCCGCGCCGTATTTCAAGTCGCTCAACGTCGACATGATTTTCAACTTCCCGGCTCAGACCGAGCAGGTTCTGCGTCGCGATTTGGAAATGGTCATCGAGGGCGGAAGCGGCCAGACCACGTTCTATCCGCTTATGGCGTCGCCTTCGGTGGAGCGTTCGCTCGCGCGCACGGTGGGCAAGGTCGACTACGAACGCGAACAGCGCTTTTACGAAATCATCTCCGAAACGCTTGCGGGCGGCGCGAACTCGCCGTACGTGCACGGCAGCGCATGGACGTTCAACCGTCGCGAAGAGGCGGCTCCTACGGCGAAAACGCCTGGCGATGGTCAGATGATCGACGAATATATCGTCGATTACGAAGAGTACCCGGCTATCGGCTCGGGCGGCATGACCTATCTGGGCCATACCCAATACGTGAACACGTTCAGCGTGCGCGAATACAACCAGGCTATCGAAAACGGCCGCATGTCAATCATGGGCAAAGCGGAGTTTAGCAAGCGCAATCGCATGCGCTACCGTTTCATGATGCAGCTTTTCGGGCTTCGCTTGGATAAAAAGCAGTGGAAGCGAGATTTCGGCTGCAGCGTTGCTTCGGGCTTGCCTGCCGAATATGCCTTCATGAAGATGAACGGCGCATTCGATATCGACAACGACGAAGAAATCACGCTCACGCCGAAGGGCCGCTATCTCATGGTGGTCATGATGCGCCAGTTCTTCATCGGCGTGAACAATCTGCGCGACCAGGCGCGCAGCGCGCTTCCCAAAGAAGAGCGCGATCTGCTCTTCGGCTCTGGTTGCGCAATGAAGGATTAGGGCGACATACGGTATCATTGTCGCGTTAACCCCGAAGGGAAGGTTCTGGCATGGTTGGCAGTCTCGTGTTCCTCGTTATCGTCATCGTGGTCATTGCGGCCATCATCAAAGACGGTCTGTTCATTGTGCAGCAGCAGCATTCGGTGATTATCGAGCGGCTGGGCAAATTCAACCGTTTCGTGGGCGCGGGCTTCCACGTGAAGATTCCGTTTTTCGAACGCAAGGCCGCAACGGTGAGCCTTCGCACGATGAAAAACGGCTTCGACATCGACGTTAAGACCGAAGACAATGTGACGATTGGGCTGGAGGTTTCGGCTCAGTACCACGTCGATTACTCGCTCGGCAACAGCGCGCAGGAATCGGGAATCTACAAGAGCTACTACATGCTGCAAGAGCCCGTTGAGCAGATGAAAGACTTCATCACCGACGCGCTGCGCAGCGCGATTCCCACCTACTCGCTCGACGAGGTCTTCGCGAAAAAAGACGACATCGCCAAAGACGTGAACGCCACGGTAAGCGAGCAGATGTCTGGCTACGGCTTCACGCTGGTGAGCACGCTTATCACGCGCATCTCGTTGCCGAAAGAAGTCGAAGATTCCATGAATCAGATCAACTCCGCGCAACGAGTGCGCCTGGCCGCGCAAGATTTGGCCGAGGCCGACCGAATCAAGAAGGTCACCGAGGCGCGCGCCGAGGCCGAGAGCATGGAGAAGGCTGGCGAGGGTATCGCGAACCAGCGCAAGGCCATCGCGCTGGGCATCAAGGACTCGCTCGAAACCATCAAGGAGTCGGGCGTCACGCCGCAAGAGGCAAACGAGCTGTTCATGTTCACCCAATGGGCCGACATGATGGGCCGTTTCGCTGATTCGGGCAAGGGATCCACGGTGGTACTGCCGAACGATTTCAAGAGCACTGCGAGCATGTTTGAGCAGATGCTTGCGGCGGGCAGCGCCAACGATGCCGCCGAGAAGTAGCGCGGCGAAAATATTTGAAAATAGTTCTTGCATTGCTGATGGCCGATAGGTAATATAAATACTCGCGTTTGAAGCAACTGGTCAGATAGCTCAGTTGGTAGAGCAGGGGACTGAAAATCCCCGTGTCGGGGGTTCAAGTCCCTCTCTGACCACCATTCGAATTTGAAAGCCGCTCGAAAGAGCGGCTTTTTTGTTGCCCTGGCGGCGAAGTCTTGCGCCGAATATGGTCTTGAAATGTTTTCTATGGTTAACGAGTAGCCTTGGCTACCTTTTTTCTTGAAGTTTCATGGAGCTTACAATATTCTTGCACCATTGCATTGGCGGGGGTATCGCAAGGGAGCTGGCGCAAAACGGTCCTTTTGCGATTTTGCGACAGGCGGTCGTTTCGCCTGCGCTCTTCCGAATATATCGAAGAAAGGGCTTGTATGACCGAACGAAATGCGGTTCGGCAGTACATCCAGCGTGCGGGCAGCGGAGTCACCAAAGTGGGTCTTGCCGCAACACTGGCACTGTCGATGACGCCTGCACTGGCGATTGCCAAGGAAGCAGGCAACGAAAACGCACAAGAGGCAGCCGCGCTCACTGCTACCAACAACGACGCGACTGCCCCCAAAGCGAGCAAAGATGCGCAAACATCCAGCTCAACCAAGCAATATAGCATGGATGGAACGCAGGTTCAAAGCGGGGACGCCGAGGCTCAATCAAACACCTCATACAGCCTCGCGCAAATCGAAGACGGCACCTACGTGGGCACGGCGGTTGCGAGTGAGCCCAGCGGCGAGGAATGGGAAATTCCTTCGTACACGGTGAAGGTGGAAGTGACGGTGGCTTCCCACGCCATCAAATCCGTCAAGGTTGCGGACGAGACGTACAACGCGCTCGGCAACGGCGATAGCGCGGACTACCTCGATAAGGCGGAAAACGGAAAGCGCAACGTGAAAGGCGTTGCCGCGCAGATTGTCGACAAGAACGCCACGGACGTCGATGTCGTTTCGAACGCGACGGTTTCGAGCAAAGCCATCATCGAGGCTGTCGATAATGCCCTGCAAACCGCCTACGACGAGCAGAACGCCGTCGAATCGGAGTACACCTACGGCTTTGCCGCTGTGCCTTGGAGCGAGTATTGGTCGGGCGAGGGCGTCTACAACGCCAACGATACGTCGAACTCGAGCGAGAAAGACAGCCACGGCGAATACGACAAAGGTGGCTACGATGTGGTTACCCGCGCCACGCTCAACCATGGAATCAAGCGCGTAAGCTTCCAGAGCGCCATGACCATTCAGAGCAACGAGGGCAAGACCTTCACGGTTGCCTCGTGGGCGCAAGACCAGTCGACCTTCACGACCGCCGATGGCGAAACCTATACGTGGCATCAGCCCGGTCGCGGCGAATCGGGTGACACCACCATCACGGCCTCCGACGGCACCATCTATACGTTCAAAGACTTTTCCATCTACGGCACTAAGTACGTGCCCGTGAAGGTGAAGGCCGCCGATTTGGATGCGTTCAAGGCAGCCTATACCTTCTACGCCAACGATACGCAAATCCAGATCGGCGTGAACGGCGAAGGGGCCATGGCTCCCTATGCGGCCACCGCGTGCGTGACCGATGCCACCAACGGCCTGAAAGAAGTCACCAAGTCTGGCGACTCCTTCAGCTTCGGCGCCGCGAAAACGGGCACCGATTCGGGCCTTAAAGATACTGAACTCAAGACCATCGACCTGAGCAGCCTTGGCCCTCAGGTGTATACGAGCGAAGACCTCGGCCAATTCGGAGAAATGATGCGCGTCGACTTCAAGGGCGAGGGCTACGGCGCTCTTGGCGCGAACATGCAATCCGTCACGTGGACCTATTACGGCAGCGATTCCACTCGCACCAACGCCGTTGCGACCTACGGAACCAAGTTCGAGGCTGATAACTGGATGCATTCGAAAATCGGCATTCAGCTGGGGCTTACCGATTCCGCGCGCTGCCAATTCCCCGAAGGCACCGACGGCACCGGCTATTGGAGCCTCACCATCCACGCACTTGGCTACGCCGACAGCACCTACGATTTCGAAGCCACGGCCGACAACATCAAAAAGACTGCCACGCCCGTGAGCGAGGAAACTAAGGCTGCGCTGCAGTCCGCCTACGACAAGGCCGCCGCGCTGAGCGAGGCCGACTATACGGCCGAGACGTGGGAGAAGTTCGCAATCGAACGCGACGAGGCGAAAACGCTCCTCTCCAAAGAGGATCTGGGTGAATCCGAGGCTTCCCAGCAGGCGAAAGATTTGCAAGACGCGATTGACACGCTCGATTCGTATGTTTATGGCTACGCCGGTCTCACGTGGTCCGAATATTGGGCCGAGGAAGGCGTGCAGGCCGCCGGCTCCAGCGAAACGAGCGAGATGCTCGATTCCCGCGACGAATCTGATAAGGGTGCTTTCGACGTGGTAACCCGCGCGACCACCAACCACGGTTTGCATCGCGGAAGCTTCCAATGCACGGCCACGATTTACACCGAAGAGGGCCGGGCGTTCGAGGTCTCCGCATGGGATTCCACGGGCAATACGTTTACTACGACGAGCGGCGAGCAGGTGACCAAAAACACCGACCGTGCTACAGATGTTACGACTTTGACCTGCGGCGACCAGACATACACGTTCAAAGAGTACGATGTCTCAGGCCTTAAGTACGTGCCGGTGAAGGTTGCCTCTTCGCAGCTCGATGCTTTCAAGCAGACTTACCGATTCGTTGAAAATGGCGCGACGCTCGAAGGTGGCTACACCGAGAAGAATCTCAAGGCTTACAGCGTCACCGCCGCCGTTGATGCGACCACCAACGGCCTCAAGACCGTAGAGGCGGGCGAAAACGGAGCGTTCTCGTTCTCCGCCGCCGCCGCAGGAACGGGTTCTGGAATCGAGGGGCAAAGCCAAAAGGTCGCCGACCTGTCGGCGATGGGCCCCGTGGTGAAAGACGGCTCAGGTTCGTTCGGCGAATTCCTGCGCGTCGACTTCACCGAGAATTACGGGGACCTGGGGGCCAATATGCAGGCCGTCACCTGGACCTATTACGGCGACGATTCAACTCGCACCAAGGCGATCGCCACATATGGAACGAAGTTCGCTGCCGACAACTGGATGCACAAGAGCCAAAGCATACAGCTCGGCCTCACCGATTCCCTGCGCTGCACGCTGCCCGAAGGCACCGACGGCACTGGCTATTGGACGATTACGATTCGTGCGCTTGGCTATGCGGATGCGACCTATGATTTCCAGGCGACCGAAGACAACATCGCCGACCATACGCTTGTGACCGATGCGACAAAAGCCGAACTGCAAAAGCTGGTAGACGAGGCGAGCGAGAAGCTCAGCTCGATTGACGAGAGTCTCTACACCGAGAAATCTGTGAGCGACCTGAAGACCGAGTATGCCGAGACCGTCGAGATGCTCGAAAAGGTGAATCTCGAGGAGTCTGCCGCCCTTGAGCAGAAGACGCATCTGAGCGAAGCGATCGAGGGTCTTGCTTTGGCCCCTGCGAGCGAGGCGACCATCCAAAAACTGGAAGGTCTTATCTCCGACGCCGAGAAGCTGAATGGGGATGACTACACGGTCGCTTCGTGGCAGGCGCTTTGCGATGTCGTCGCGGCTGCCAAGCAGGCCGCCTCTAGCGATGACCTTACCGAGAAGGATGCCCGCGCCCAGGCAAACGCGCTTGAGGAAGCCGTGTCTGCCCTGGTGGCGAACCCGCGCATTGCGCTCAATGCCGCCATTGACGATGCGGCGGCGCTGCAGCAGGCCGACTACACCAAAGCGTCGTGGGCCGCATTCGCGGCGGCGCTCGCTTCGGCCCAGGCCGTGGCTGCCGACGACAACGCGACCGACGATGAGGCTTCTGCAGCCTGTCAGTCGCTCGTCGATGCGAAATCCTCCCTGGCCAAGGCTGCAACGACCGACGATCGCGACGGCTTGGCTGCTGAAATCGCCAAAGCCGATTCGCTGAAGGAATCGGATTACACGGCCGATAGCTGGAAGGCCTACCAGGCCGCTTTGGCTGCCGCCAAGAAGGCCGCTGCTGCTGAAGACCCGTCTTCCGCCGAGCTCCAGGAGGCGAGCGCCAATTTGGCTGCCGCTCGCGCAGCGCTCGCCAAACCCTCGAGCGATGCCTCCCGGGCAAACGCGGGTCAATCTAAGGCAGAGAGCACGCTTGCTCAGACGAGCGACAACTCCGCCGCCTTCGCCGTTGCCGCTGCCTTCGCGAGCTTCGCGGCAGCCATCGCGGGGGCTTTCGCCATCGCGCGCCGGCGCCTGTCTGGCAGATAACAGACCCCGTTCTTAGAACCATAAGCGGGTCGAGGAAATTCCTCGGCCCGCTTATGCGTAAATCCCAAGGAAGCTCAGCCGCTTCCGCAGCTCTGAGAGAGGAACCGTATCGAGCATGGCGAGAAAAGTTGGCAAGCATGCGCGCTCGGCGGCAACCGTGGCCCCGGTGAGTTTCCTTTTGCCGTCGCTTGCGGTGGGGGCATGCATTGCGGGTGTGGTTTCGAGTTATGAGCCCCTCGTGTTCGACGCTTCGCAATTCCCCGTAGTTCAGCAGGCGCAGGCCGCTTCGCTTTCGGTTATCGATACGTCGGAGGTCGAGCGTGCGAGCGCCGAGCCAACGACGGGCGTTGAATACAGCGCGTCCGATTACGGTATCGATGCCACAAATCTCAAAGACGGCACGTATGTAGGTTCTGGCCAGGGATTTAAGAGCACGATTACCGTGCAAGTCGTGATTTCCGGTGGGAAAATCGCATCGATTACGGTTATTTCCGCAGATGACGACGACGAATACTTCGCGCGCGCCAAAGGCGTGATCACTTCGGTGCTCTCGCGCCAAACTACTTCGGTCGACACCGTGTCGGGCGCGACGTATTCATCTAAGGGCATCCTTGTGGCCATTCGCAATGCGCTCGCTCAGGCGGCGGGGGGCTCGGCGGAAGCGTCGGAGTCGTCCGATTCTCAGCAATCGGAAAAAAGCGAGGCCGTGCTCAACCCCGTTGTTTCGTTTGGGCAAGACTATGCCGATGGGGTTTTCATTGGGACGGGGGTCGGATTTAACGGCGATGTGGTGATTGCCGTAACCATGCAAGACGGCAAGCTGGTTTCGCTTGCAGTGGTGCAAAGCGACGATGACGAGGAATATTTCAGCCAGGCCGAGGCATTGCTTTCGACGGTTGTCGCGAAACAGTCCACGGCGGTCGACACCGTGTCGGGTGCGACATATTCGTCGAAAGGCATTCTGGCCGCGATAGAGGACGCCCTCGCCAAATCGAAAGCGGCCAAGCAAGCAGGCGGCTCGAAGGACCCCGAGAAACCCGACGCCCCCGACCCAACCCCAAGCCCCGATTCGGGCAAGTCCGACGGCACCGACGGCAAGGTGAACTATCTTGACGGCGAATTCACGGTGGCCGTGCGTTGTGAGAACGAGAAGAACGTCTCCGCATTTGAGCCGTATTACCTCATGCTCACGGTAGTCGTGAAAAACGGTGAGGCCGCCGAGGTCAAAGACATTCACGGGTCTAATGTGGGTCTCGACGGCGATGATGCGCTTGGCGCCTACGACGATGAGAACGACGAATACATCGATCGAAGCGTCAACGGCTATACGCGCCGCGGCGTGTTCTACCGAGGCGTTCTGGCGCAGCTGTTCGAAGACAAGCTGGAGCCCGCGAAAGTCACCGCGGTGTCAAGCGCCACCTGCTCGTCGAAGGCATTCGTCTCGGCTTACGAGAAAGCACTCGCCGCATCGGCTGCTGCCTATGAAAAGGCGCATCCGTCGGGCAGCGAGGCGGGCTCGGAGCAAGGTTCAGGCGCAACGGGAACCACCATGCCAGGCGATTCCGAAGGCGAGGCCGGCAAGGGAAGTTCGGCCTCATCGAACGGAGGCGCCCATGAATAGCGTGTGGGGCGCCGTGCGCGTGTTCGCCTTCAAGGCGGCGAATGTCGTCGTCGTTGTGGGGCTGCTCGCGTGGTTTTGCTCATGGGCTGCGCAAACGCAAGAGGCGGACGCCGCCGTGCGGAAGCAGATTCAAGATGCCGAGCGCGCGGCGAACAGGGGCCCGTATGCGACGGACGGTGAGTTTTTGGGGTCGGCCCAAGGCTACGGCGGGCTCGTCACGGTGCGGGTGAGCATCGAAAACGGCTATATCGAGCAGCTCGAGATCGTGAGCGCCGAAAACGAGGACGCGCCCTACCTCGACCAAACGCGTCGCCTTCTGAGTGACGTGGTGAACGCGAACACCTCGGCGGTCGACGTTGTGTCGGGGGCGACTTTTACCTCGGCCGGCATTTTGAACGGCGCGACTGAGGCTTTGCAGAAGAGTAATGCGGGCCTTGCCCCCGACGGGGAGGTGTCGTAGATGGCCTCGAAAACCGCCGATGGGACAAAAGACTGCGCCCGTTCGCGTTTTGCGCGAGAAGCCGCAAAGCGCTTCAAGCCGAAATCGAAAGCACTTGGCCGCCAGCGCCTCATTCGATGGCATCGCGCGCTTCGCTTCGCGATTCAGGTGATGTTTTTCCTTGTCGCCCCTGCGGTGTTCAGCGCGGCGTTCAACGGAGTGAAGTACCTGTTCGCAAGTATTGGTGCCTGTCAGGCCATCGAGCTTGGCTCGTTCGTGGTGCTGCTCGCTGCGGTTTTGGCATTCACGGTGCTGTTCGGCCGATTTTTCTGCGGCTACGCCTGCGCCTTCGGCACGCTTGGCGATGTGGTGTATGCGCTGTTCTCCCCCTTGCGCAAACTCCTGCACATCCCTGCGCACCCGCTGCCCAATACGTTTTGGCGCGTGGGGCAATTGGTGAAATTCGCGGTGCTCGCGCTCATGTGCGCGCTGTGCTTCACGGGTATGTGGTCCCAGGTCTCGGGCTATAGTCCATGGACCGCCTTCGCGTCTATCATCGCTGGGTCGTTCGATGGGGTTTCGCTGGCGGCCGTGTGTGTGCTGGCCGCTATCGTGGTGGGTATGGCGCTTATTGAGCGCTTCTTCTGCCAATTCCTCTGCCCGCTCGGCGCCCTTTTCAGCCTTATGCCCGTGCTGCCTTTCTCGGCGTTTTCGCGCAAGAGAAGCCGTTGCGCGAAAGGCTGCGGCCTTTGCAAGAAGGGCTGTCCCGTTTCGGTGTTCCCCGATTTGGATTCTCTGTCTGCGGGTGAATGCATCGTCTGCGGCCGCTGCGCCGATGGCTGCCCGCTGGAAAACGTTGCGCTTGTGCGCGCGGGAAAGCTTGCCTGCGCTGGCGGTCGCGAGAAGCCGCGCTTCAAAATAAAAGGAACGGGCATCGCCGTGGTGCTCGTGAAGTCGGCGCTCCTGCTTTTCGTGCTTTGGGTTGCTGGTGCCATTGCTGGAATCCCTGCGTTTTCGGATGTGACGGGGGTTGATTTGCCTTGGCGAAGTTAGCTATGGCAAATAAAATAGGGAAGTCGCGGCGCACGGGTCGCGTTCGTTTTCTGAATAGGTGTCGTTTTTAGGATTGGTTGATTCATGCCCGCTGCATATACCCGAAGGAATTTCGCGAAAATGGCATGCGCTGCCGCCTTGGCCTTGGCTGCCCCGATGGCGCTCTCGTCGTGCTCGAAGGACGGCTCCGGCGATGAGCAAAGCGACTCGCAGGGCGATTCGTCGCAGGCCTACGAGGTGCAATCGCGCACGATTTTCGCGTTCGATACCGTCGTGCAGCTCTCCGCGCAGTGTGCGCCCGAGATCATGGATGCCCTGGCCGAGCGCTGCACCTATTTCGAGAACAAGTTCTCGCGCACCATCGAGGGCAGCGACATCTGGAATATCAATCACGCGCATGGCGTCCCCGTGGAGGTGTGCGAGGAAACGGCGCAGGTCATAAAGGCGTCCCTGGAATATTCCAAGGCATCGGGCGGTCTGTTCGACATCACCATCGGAACGGTGTCGAGCCTATGGGATTTCGTGGAGGGCGTGAAGCCCTCGGATGACGCCATCGCCGCCGCGCTGCCCCATATTGGATACGAGGCGGTTTCGGTTGACGGCACGACGGTCACGCTTTCCGATTCGGAGACGATGCTCGATTTGGGCGGAATCGCGAAAGGGTTCATCACCGACGACCTTGTGCGTATGCTGCGCGATGTGGGATGCGTGAATGCGTCGCTGTCGCTTGGCGGCAACGTGTATGTGATGGGCGAAAGTTACGATGGCGATGCCTGGAACGTGGGCGTGCAAGACCCGAATGGCGCCGCGAACGATGTCATCGCCAGTATTCCTGCGTGCGACGCTTCCCTCGTGACCAGCGGTTTGTATGAGCGAAGCTTCGTTGAGGACGGCGTTTTGTACTATCACATCCTCGACCCGAAAACCGGCTACCCCGTGCAGACCGACTTGGCGAGCGCATCTATCAAATCGGATTCATCGACCGACGGCGATGCGTATTCGACCATCTTGTTTCTGCTCGGACGCGACGCGGCTCTCAGCCTGATCAACGGCGATTCCCGCTTCGAGGCTCTGCTCGTCGACGACGCCGACGTGGCCACGAAGTCGAACGGCTCGCAATTCGAAATACTGAATGCGTAAGGAATGCCCATGTCGAATACGAAAACTCCCGCTGCGGCACACGGCAAGGCCGGCGTGGTGGTCGTGGTCGTGCTGGTTGCGCTCGTGGCGGCGGGTGTTGCCGCGACGTATATCCTTGGCGCGTCGACCGATGCTCGCGTGGCGCATATCCAAGACGCCGACGGCGCGACGTACGACATGCCGCTCGGCGAAGATGCCACGCTTGTGGTGGAGTCGAGCGTCGGCAAAAACGTGGTCGTCGTTAAGGGCGGCGCCGTTCGCGTGAGCGAGGCGGACTGCCCCAATCTCGACTGCGTTCACCAGGGCGAGATTTCCAATGCGGGGCAGCAGATCGTCTGCCTTCCCCATAAACTCGTGGTGAGCATTACCGATGGTTCGGGCGATGCCTCGAACGGCTCCGCCTACGACGTGGTTGGGTCGTAGGCCTTCGTGAAGCAGCCCCTAACGAGAATCGACCGCCTTTCCAAAATCGGCTTGCTTTCCTCGCTGGCCTTGGTGCTGAGCTATCTCGAAACCATGGTTCCTTTGCCCGTGGCGCTGCCCGGTGTGAAGCTCGGCCTTGCGAATGTCGCCGTGGTGGTGGCCCTGTTTTCGATGGACTGGAAGAGCGCGGCTGCGGTTGCGGCGGCGAAGGTCGTGGCGTCGGGCTTGCTGTTCGGGTCGCCGATTATGCTGGTCTATAGCCTGGGCGGCATGGCCTTCGCGTTTGCGGGAATGCTTGCTTTGCGGGCGGTTCCCGGCGTTGGCGTGATTGCGGTGAGCATGGTTTCGGCGGTGCTGCACAATGCGGGCCAGCTTGTGGTTGCGGCAATCATGCTGAAAACGCCTGCGGTCATCATTAATCTGGCTCCGCTGAGCGTTGCCGCTTTACTTACGGGGCTCCTTACGGGCGTTGTCGCGGCGCAGGCGATTGCTTCCGTTTCTCCTCAAGGGGACTCCGCGGCCGCGGCTTCTTTTGCGAAGCGCTTGGCGAGGCGGGCATCTTGCGGTGCGGGCG
This sequence comes from Subdoligranulum sp. CAG:314, assembly GCA_963635715.1. GTDB lineage: Bacteria > Actinomycetota > Coriobacteriia > Coriobacteriales > Eggerthellaceae > Slackia. Next base: position 43,570 of record CAVHFS010000018.1, read on the forward strand.
CATCGCCACGGACGCAAAGCGACTTTCGCTCGGCGCGCGGGCAAAGCGCAACCCATGAGCCAGGCGGCGCCGTTGCTCAGCAGGGATTTTTCTCATTCGGCGTTTTTCGCCCAGGCTGCTCGTTTGCGCATAGACTTGATCCTCGCACGAAAATCGTGTTCTCGCTACTCTATATCGTTGCGGCGTTTGCGGCTTCGGGCCCATTCGGCATGGTGGCGATTGCCGCTATCGCCGTCGCAGCCCATATGCTTGCCGGTTTCGGCCTTCCGCAAATGCGGCGCGCCCTTAGGCCGTTCGGATGGCTTATGGCCTTCATATTGGTATTCGACTGCCTCTTCGTGAATTCGGGCGATGTTTTGTTCGCCTGGGGTTTTGTGTGCGTAAGTGCGGGCGGCATCGCGTTTGCTGCGGAATCGGTCGTTCGTTTCGCCTGCATATTGGTGGCGACTTCGACGCTTATGGCGACAACGTCGCCGATTCAGCTCACCGATGCGTTTTCGGCGCTGCTCGCCCGCGCGCGCCGTTTTGGCGTTCGCGTTGACGATGCCGCCCTTGTGCTGGGGCTTACGCTGCGCTTCGTGCCCACGTTTTCCGCCGAGCTTTCTCGAATAAAGAAATCCCAAATCTCAAGGTGCGCCGATTTCGAAAGCGGCGCATGGGTGGCCAGGGTCGTGCGCCTTGCGACCTTGGCGACCCCCTTGCTTGCGAGCGCCCTGCGCAAATCGACGGTTCTCGCATTGTCGATCGAAAGCCGCGCTTACGGGATCCGCTCGCGGCGCACGTGCGCGCGCTCCTATCGCATGGTCCGAAGCGATTGGGTCGTGCTCGCGTTTTCCGCCGTGCTAGCCGTCCTGTGCTTCGCGTTGTAGCCCGTTTTGGCCCGTCGATGCCGCCAATCAAAATTTTTAAAAAAAGTTGTTGCACTGCCTACTGAGTTCGTTGTAATATAGCCAAGCGCTTTTAGCGCGGGCCTGTAGCTCAGTTGGTCAGAGCGCACGACTGATAATCGTGAGGTCACAAGTTCGAACCTTGTCAGGCCCACCACTTTGTTTAATAAACGCCCCACCGTGAGCCACGAGCCGGTGGAGCGTTTATTAGTTTGGGGAATTAGCTCAGCTGGGAGAGCGCGGGCTTTGCAAGCCTGAGGTCAGGG
>CAVHFS010000019.1:0-42999 GCA_963635715.1 Subdoligranulum sp. CAG:314
GCATCGGCATCGGCATCGGCATCGGCATCGGCATCGGCATCGGCATCGGCATCGGCATCGGACCTTCTAGGCCGTCGTGCGGCGCGGTTGATGACAGAATTCAGCTTGGCTCGCTGCGAGGGTCTGATAATGAGCTACATAGCTAGCAAAATAGCTATGTAGTCAGATAGATTCGTATCTGGATAGCATACGAGATGGCAAGGCTAGCGGGGGTTGTTCATGGACTCCTTTCTGCGATGCCAATCCTTTCGAACGTACTCTTTGAAGCCCTCTTAGCGTCCTTAGAGGCAAATCTCCGTCGTTGGGGCAGAATTTCTGGCCGTAGAGCCTTTCGAGGCGTGTTTGGAGCCCCGAAAGGCCCTAGAGGGCTTAGGGCTATTCAGAGCTTGCCGAGAGTCGGGGAATAAATAGTCAAGGGAGCAATAATTGGGAAGGAATGCTAGCAGCAGAAAATAGATAGCGATAAGTTAATTAGAAATGATGGGACTATGTCATTTTAACGTGTTTAAGAAATTTCAATCCTGAATTACTGGAGTATGACGAGGCTTCTTCTCCAAGGATGCTTTAGGTATTCAAGAGTGGTCGAAAGATACGTTTATTTTTGACGGGATTCGCATGTCGCTTTCTTCGGAATGGTTTGCTGGTTTTAGTTCGGCGGTCTATTAAAAATCACCTGCAGATTAAGGCGTAGGCGCCCTCGCTCATCCAAAGAAAATGGAAACCAATAGGTCAAAACGAGTTATTTCTTGGGAAAATTCGATAGAAGAATGATTGAACGTAATCCATTTATTAACGAAATGGATTAATGAAAATAATCGTTTTTCATGGAAGGAGATAATTAGAGAAACAAGAATATAACGTGCGTATATATTAATGTATACAGCGTAAGGACAAAAGAGAAATCTAACTATAAACTGAAAATGCAAAGACAGAATGGAATCAAGGTTATTGCTATGGGGATTCTGGATTCTGCAAGCGAGTCTTTCACGCTGCTGTGAGATGCTTTTAAGGGGGGCTGGATAGCTCGACTGCATACCTCGTCCTTGCGAGGAAATGGCCTCCATGGCGTACTTCTGCGATTTTCAGAGACCCGTCTGCTTTTGCGAAAACAAGCGGTTGGCGTTATTGAGGCCAATAACAAAACCCTCCGCTAGCTTCCTGTTTGATAGATGGATATCTTCATTTTCTGACATGGGAATAGGGGGATAGGAGGTGTATTTTGATACCCCTATCAAAATGTAATAGAAGTAATGTAATTTACCTTACGATAATGTTATGGGGTAGTTAAGCTTGAATTGACTATCTCATCGTTGATAGAAGATTAATTTCGCTATAGGGATATCAAAATAGCATGCTAGCAACCTAGCGAACAGCGCACGGAAATCTCCCTGGTGTGTCCGTGATTCAACGCGTTGCGCACGGCGGTATAATCGGCGAAGTTGTTCAGGTTATATACAGGGAAGGCGGCGCGTGCGCGGCGAGCATCGCATAATCATGGGCATAGACCCAGGCTTGGCAAATACGGGCTGGGGCATCGTGGAGCAGAACGGCTTGCGGCTCACGTGCAGAGCGTATGGCTGCGTATCCACGCCGGCGTCGATGGAACTTTCCCAGCGCCTGCTGAAAATCGCTCAGCAGATTGGCGCGGTGGTCGATCGCTTCGAGCCCAGCTGTGTGGGAATTGAAACCGTGTGGTTCGGCCAGAACATCACAGCCGCATTCTCCACTGGACAGGCGCGCGGGGCGGCGCTGGTGGCGTGCGCGCAAGGCGGGCTTTCGGTCGGCGAATTCACCCCTCGCCAGATCAAGCTGGCCGTAGTGGGGGAGGGTACCGCAGAAAAAGAGCAGGTGCAGTACATGGTGAAGCAAATCCTTGGGCTTGACGACATCCCTAAGCCCGACCACGCCGCTGACGCGCTCGCCGCTGCCATTTGCTATGTCACGCATGGGCCGCGCGCCCAACGAACGTAGGGGAGACGCAATGGGGAGCCTTTTGAGTAGAAGAACGTTCGTGACAGGCGCATGCCTCTCGCTTGCGGCGACTGCGTTGGGATGCACGGGCAAGGCCGAATCGGGTGCCGAATGGTCGTGGGAACGAGATGACGATCTGCCAGTGCTGTACATAGAAGCCTCGAACGGCAGTGGGCCGACCGAATTTGGGGATGCCTGGTTGCCGCAAGACGGATGGGTGCAGTTACAGCTTTCGACTGGCTCCGCTCCCTTTAGGGAGGTGGAGTCGATGAGCCAGGAAGGTTCGACGCTCGTCGTGCGATTGAGGAAGAAGGATGAAAGCGGTTTTGCTACTGCGGATATTTTCTTGACGGAATATCGTCTGAGCGGCGGGGATGCTGCAAGCATCGAATCGGTCGTGGTCGAGGACAAGGGCAAGCGCATTGAAATCCAGCGGGCTTTGGATTCCGAATAGCGCAGCCGTCGTTGCTGGGCTCTCGCGGTCTTTGGTGAACGTTGCGCTTTTTTGCGCCGAATGGTGCCTTGGTTGTGAACGGGCGCCGCATTGACGTTTTCCTTATGGGCTGCTGTGGTATATTTACGAACAGACGTTTGTAGATACGCCGCGGGCCTTAGCTGCCTGCTACGGGTAAGGGGTCGCCGATGATCGCATTTTTGAAGGGGAAAATGGCCGGGCGCAATGCCGAGGCCGCGTTTCTCGACGTGAACGGCGTGGGCTTCGCCGTCTGCATGCCCTCGAGCGATTTGGCGAAGCTTCCCGAGGCGGGCGCGGAGGTTGCCTTGTTCACGCATCTGGCCGTGCGCGAAGACGCCATGACGCTCTACGGCTTTCTCTCACAAGAAGAGCATGCGCTGTTCTTGCGGCTCATTGGTGTGTCGGGCATCGGGCCGAAGGCAGCGCTCGCCGCGCTTTCAACATTCGAGCCAGCCGAGCTTATCTCGGCCATCCAGGCGGAAGACGTGAAGGCGGTGTCGAGCATTCCCGGCGTGGGGAAGAAAACCGCCCAGCGCATGATTTTGGAGCTTAAAGGGAACCTGGCCCAGGCGGCTGAGCAAAATCTGTTCAGCGCGGCCACGGCGGCCGCAACTGAGCGCTTGCAGGGCGCACGCGAGGGGCTGCTCGCCATGGGGTTCACGCTCGCCGAGGCCGACCTCGCCCTGAAGGGCGCCCCCGACGAGCTGGACAGCGAAGGCGCGTTGCTGCAATATGCCCTGAAGCGTCTTGGTTCGGCCCAGTGATGAAAGCGGGTCTTCGTGGCTGAAGGTATTCAAATAGAAGGCATGGTGTTCGAGGCCCCCGCTGCGGGCGCATCTGGCGGCGCTGGCGCGGATTTTGCCCGGCAGGCGCCGCATGAGCGCGTGGTTTCGAGCGATTTGACCGAGGACGATCTGGCGCTCGACCGTTCGCTGCGACCGAAATACCTGGACGATTATCTGGGCCAGACGCGCGTAAAGGAAAGTCTCTCGATTCTCATCCAAGCGGCCAAGCAGCGCGGCGAATGCATGGACCACGTGCTGTTCAGCGGGCCTCCGGGCTTGGGCAAGACCACGCTCGCCAGCGTCGTGGCCAATGAGTTGGGCACGAGCATTCGCACGACGAGCGGGCCCGCGATTGCGCGGCCGGGCGATTTGGCGGCGATTCTCACCAATCTCGAAGAGGGCGACGTTTTGTTCATCGACGAGATTCATCGGCTGAATCGCCAGGTCGAAGAGGTGCTCTATCCGGCGCTTGAAGACTGCGTACTCGATATCGTGGTCGGCAAGGGTCCTGCCGCGCGCAGCATCCGGCTCGATCTGCCGCATTTCACGCTCCTCGGCGCGACGACGCGCACGGGATTGCTTACCGGGCCTTTGCGCGATCGCTTCGGCATCGTGTTCCGCCTGGATTACTATACGCCCGAGGAGCTGGCCGACATCGTGAAGCGCTCGGCGGGCATTTTGGACGTGGCCGTTGACGAGGAGGGCGCGATAGAGATCGCGCGCCGCAGCCGAGGCACGCCGCGTTTGGCGAATCGCCTGCTCAAACGCGTGCGCGACTGGGCGCAGGTGCGAGGGAACGGCGATATCGACGAAGATACCGCGGCGGCGGCGTTGGGCTTTTTCGAGGTCGACTCGCTGGGGCTCGACAGGCTCGACAATAAGATTCTCGAGCTTCTGTGCGTCTCGTTCGCCGGGCGCCCCGTGGGGCTTACCACGTTGGCGTCGGCGCTTTCGGAAGATTCGGGCACGGTCGAAGACGTATACGAGCCGTTCCTCATTCAGCAAGGGCTCATCATGCGAACACCGAAGGGCCGACAGGCGACGGCGAGGGCGTTCGAGCATCTTGGGCTGAAGATGCCTGGTGCGCAGTAGCGGGCCCATTCGCGGCAATAATCAGCGAGCGCGAGATTCGCGGAGCGAGTTTGCCCATAAGAGGCGCGAAGCGTGCTTCGGCATGCGAGCGACGATTGCGGGCGAAGGCGCCAGCGCAGCTCGTGCGTAGTGTCGAGCGGTTACTCCGTTCGGCAGAACGGAGTAACTCCAATGTTTCAACAAGACTATCTTATGCGTCTGATCTGGCAATTCGTCGAGGCGTTGCGCCGCACGGTCGAAAAGGACGACGACCCCGAGGCGAAGGCCGAATCGGTTGAGGGAGCTATCGCGAACGCGCTCGACATGGATGCGAATGTAGTGCTGGGGCTTGCGCCGGAGAGCTTTGCGAGCATCCTGCAGGTTTCGGGGACCGACCCCCATGTGGTGGAATACCTGGTACGAGGCATGGCGCTCGAGGCTCACTATCTCGAACAGGCGGGCAAACAGCAGGCGTCTCAGCTGCGTTTCGACCAGGCGTGCGCGCTGGCTCGCGCATACGGCGTCGAGCCGCCGCAGCAAGGCGAGATTCCCGCGCTGGAAGATTTCGACGAGATGCTCGAGGAAGACGGCATCTCGGATGAGGAATAGGATTTAGGGAAACGCTGACCGAAGCCGCCTTGCGCCGCTCGCACGCGGCGCGCGCGGAAGCCCCAAGCTTCGCTTGCCCACGCCCGAGGGCCTGCTCGGCTTGTCACGCCCTCGAGCGCGCGGCGCAAGGCGGCTTCGGTCAGCGTCCCTCTCGGATTTTTCGAAGCCGCGCGCGAGGCAAACGGAGTTTTTCAACCGCACGGCAACGATTGCGCGTTGAAACGGCCGTTTTGAAAAATCATAAGCAAACGTCGAAAAAACACTCTAAAATGATAGCGTTCGTCGAAGTGAGCTCGGCTGTCCGCATTGCGCCATGAGCCGCGCGGCGTTCTGTCCCCGTTTCGCGGGGCAGGTTTTGTTAAACCCGGCTGCGGGCCGGGCAGATTGTATTCCCCTTCGAACGGGGGAGAGAAAGAGGCCGAAAAATGGCTGAAGGAACTGTTAAATGGTTTAACCCCGAAAAAGGCTACGGATTCATCTCCCAGGCCGATGGCGAAGACTTGTTCGTGCACTTCTCGGAAATCAAGATGGACGGCTACAAGACCCTCGACGAGGGCCAGGCCGTTTCTTTCGAGGTCACCACTGGCCAGAATGGCAAGCTTCAGGCAAGCGACGTTCATAAGATCTAAAGCCAATCGAAATGCGACACGAAGAGGGCCGTCCCATTGCGGGGCGGCTCTCTTGCGTTGAGGCGCCAGCCTTCGGGGGCATTCGGGCTGATTGCCGCGAATGCTGGCCTTTATCGAAGCCAGTTGCGCTTGTGTATTGTTAAGTGCGCTAAACTATATGCTCGGCTGAGGACCGTTCGCGAGGCGTGCGCGCCGGCGAACGCCCGCCGTAAAACGCGTTTTGGAGGTTCGATCGTGAACAAACAAAGAAGGAAAGCGAAAGACATCGATCCCTTTGTTTCGACCTCCGATTTCCTGGATATGTCGGGCGTCACCCAGATGACGCTTCGCACCTACGAAAAGCAGGGCCTCATCACGCCCGCTTATCGCAGCGAGCCCGACATGTATAAGTACTACAACCTCGACCAGATTCCGCTTGCGCGAATCGTCGACGCCATGCGCGCCGCGGGCGCGTCGCTTTCGGAAATACAGGAAGCGTCGCAGCTCTCCAAGCCCGACTTCCTTAACTCGGCGTATTACGCGCAGGCCTCGGCCCTGCGCCGCGACCGCCGCATGATGAAATCCATCGTCCATACCCAACGGCGCCTGAGCGACGCGCTCGGGGCGATGGGGCTTGCCGGCGACGGATACTATCTGCGCTATATGCCCCTTCGCTGGATGGCCATCATCCCTTTAGCTCCGCATGAGGCCAAATTCTCGCCGAGCCGCCTGTTCATCGAGCGTTTTCAAGACCTTATGCGGGTGGTGCATGTTGTTGGGTGGAGCACGACCATGACGTTCGGCACGCTCATAAGCGCCTCGAGCGATTCGCGCGAGGCCGAGCGCTACGCCTATATCGAGCTCGCGAGCCCTCCCATGCCCGTGACCACGGGTTCGATGGTGGTCGACGGCGGATGCTACCACTGCATCGACGAGACGTTCAATGCCCAGGAATGCAGCGGGGTTTCGTGCGAGGCGTGCTCGCGATTCGGAAGGCGTCCGACCGAAGAAGAGCTCTCCCGATGGGAGGCCTTCGATGACGATTCCGCATTCGATGAGGTCTATATGGCCGACGACATAGAAAAGCCCGTCGCCGGCGGAACGTGGGAAGGCTATGAGCGCCTCGTGCTTGCCGCGCGAAGCGATTCGTCGATTGACGTGAGCGCCGAGGCGAACAACACCGAGGCGGTTGCCGGCGCCCCAATGGGGGAGGAGGGCGACGACGAGCCCGCGCCCATTCCCGTTCGCATGCCCTGCTCGGTTCGCTTGCCCATGGGCGTGACCGCCTGCTCGCTGCCCGCGGGGGTTCACCTGTGCAGGCGCATCCTGTTTTCCGACGACGCCGCGAAGCGGGATTTCATCGATGTCGTTGAGAAGCTGGCGCCCTCGAAGCGAACGCCGCAAGAGGTTGCCCGGCGATGCGGGGCGGCGGGCGGCAGCGAATGGGGAGCGCCGCACGACAAAGGCCCGTTCGTGGAGCCGTTCGCCGTTCCGCGTGCCCATGGCTCCATGGAACTCGCAGGTTGGAACTCGCCCATTTCGGACGACGACCTTTCGCATATCTCGCTCGTTTCGCCGGCGGGCCTTGGAACGAAAGGCGACTTCTGCATGACCTCGTCGAATATCCCCATGTCATATGACGAGAACGTGTTTCAGGAATACCATGTGCTGGTAGACCCAGGCGACCTTTTGCCGAACCTTTAGGGAGCGCTCGCCGCATGCGAGCGTACTTCTGTTTGCGGCTTCCCTTCGTCCCGTTCGCCGACCGCATGCGGCCGAGTTTTTGAAAAAATGTTGAAATCCCCTTGGCTTGTTACCCTATCAAACTTAAAAAAGTAAGAGGAATATTCTCGCATAAGCATAATCTCGCGAAAGAAGAGACTGCTGCGAGCTCAATAGGAAGCAAAAAGGGGATGCTGTGCTTCGCTCTTACAAGGGTATGAAAAAGCTCGGCGGCGTTGCGTCGCGGGTCGCGCGTGGCGCTTTGGCGATCGTTCTTGCGAGCACCATGGCCGTATCGCTGAGCGGCTGCAAAGACACCGACGTGCTCACCGAAATCGCTTACACCGACGACGAGGCTCTTCTGAGCAACGACCCAGTATGGAACTTTCTTTTGGGGGCGCCTGAAAACCCCGACCTTCCCGCATACGAGAAGAACACGTCGCAAGACATCAACGACCAGAAAAAAGACGAGGCGACTTACGACAAAAACCCGAATACGGAAGACGAGCAGACCGACCAGCGCGACCATAGAGACGACACCGACAAAGACTACAACGCGACGTCGGGCGACGAGGCGGCGAACAAAGAGGGCAACAACGAGCAGAGCTCCAATTCGGCGGGCTTGCTTGCGAGCCTGCTGAACATAAACGCGACTGCCGGCTCGGGAGGATCTTCCGGAGGCGGCGGCAGCAAGACGACCGACACCGAACTCACCGGCAAGACGACCGATACGAGCGACAAGGGCGACAGCGGCGCTACGAAGGACGAGTCGGAATCGAAGGATAGCGGCTCGGGCAACAGCACCGGCGGCGATGAGGGACATGGCTCGTCGGGCGACACCTCCAAGGGCGCCGAATATGACGGCACCGGCACCAACACCGAATTGCCCCACGCGGGAAGGATCGCGGCGTGCGGGCAGTACGCGCTCATCGTTGAGATGCTCGGCGGGAAGGGCACGCTTGCTGCCGCCGACGACGCATGGCTGAACACGGTTTTGGGAACGTCGGCGTTTCCCGGCGAGGGCTTAGAGAATGTGACCGTCGGTTGGCAGGGCACAAGTGCGAACATTCAGGCCATCATCAATTCCGGCGCGAAAGTCGTGCTGCTCGAGCAAGGTACCACCTACCTGAGCAATAGCCAGGTATCGCAGCTTATCGAGGCGGGCGTGAGCGTGACGCATATGCCCGCGCTTGGCGACGTTGACACGCCGCAGTCCGACATCATCAAGGCGGTGACGGCGGTTGGCGAAATCATGCGCGTGGACACGGGCGGCTCATCGGCGAATATGGCGTCGCAGTATGTGAGCATGGTGCAGACCACGCTGGCCAATGTGGAAAGCGCCAACGGGGGCACATCGATGAAGGTCGCCGATGGCAATACCTACAATCGAATCAGCTCGAACGGCGAAGACTCGGGCACGCCCGCTGCCAAGATCGCGTCTTACAACACCGCGTTCATCGATTCCTGGACGAGCTTCGATAAGGCCTCCTTCACCGGCAATCAAGATTGGCTGGGCATGGGCGACTTCTACCTCGACGGCAAGACGGTCGACTGCTCCGACGGCGCGGGGCTTTCGGCGTGTATCTCGAGCAGCTCACGCCTGCATTATTGCTCGATTCTCGATTACTATCTCCAATCTGCGGGCGTCGCCAATCAGGGAGTCGAAGGGCTTACCCTGTCGGAGCATCCCTATCTGATAAGCCTGGCGACCGACGAGAGCCATAGCCTTGGCGTTAACCAGGCCACTGCTGCGTGGCTGGCTTCGTCGCGCGGCCTTTGGCTACTTTATACGGGCAACGCGAGCATCAGGAGCAACTTCAAAACCGTCGGCGATTCCGACTTCCCGGGCTGCATCACCCGCAACGAGACTTACGCCGACCGCATCGTGTACTCGTCAGAGAAGGAGAACGGCTATTACAACGCCGGGCAGGCGTACCGCGTGTATGTCATGCCGAGCGGGCTTGCCGGCTCATGGGCCGACGGCACGGTTGAGAGCTTCCTTTCCGCGCCGTGGGCCTATACGTGGTTCCAATGCTTCGACACGAGCGATCGCTATAGCTGCGAGAGCTATTTCAACGATTTCTACTCAACCTTCTATCGCTGCAGCTTCGCCGATGCCCAAAGCACGGGCCTCGTCTCTGGCTACGGCGTGGTGAAGCAGGCAGGCGGTCAATGGCTGTGATCCGCACATGTTCGCAGCTCGATAAAGAAAGGATTGGTTTGATGAAACGAAGCACGAGGCCGAAGGGAGGTGCTCCTTTGTCGTCGAAGGCCATAAGCGTCTTACTTAGCGTGACGCTTGCGTTCGGCTACGGAGGAAACCCCCTCGCCTACGCCGACCCGGCAACGGGCTCGGCGCAAAGCTCGTCTGCCGCGACGAATGTCGCCGGGCAGTCGTCGCAAGACCAGGGCGCCACTACGGCGTCTGGCGCCGGCGCTGCCACAACGCAGACAAGCGATGCGTCGGCGAAGGCAACCGATACGGCCAAACAAGAAACCGACATCGCCAAGGCATGGACCGAAGGCGATTTTTCCATAACGAAAGGCGGCACCTATTATCTGTCCGCCGATGTGGAGACGTCCCATACGCTGCTCGTTTCGGTTCCCGAAGGCGAGCAGGCGACGATTGATTTCCGCGGACATACCGCCACGGTGACGGGCGCGGTTGAAGCGGGCATCGATGCGAGCGCCTCGCGCGGCGAGGTGAGCATCGTCGACAGCGAATACAAGCCTTCTGCGAAGGCGACCTCTGACGACAAGGTTGAAAGCGATGTGCCGCTGCGCCTTATTGTTGAAGCGAACAAAGTGCTCGATTCCGTTTCCGGCGTTCGCGTAGCGCCCGAAGTCGAGCTGACGACCGACGCCGCGGGCGCGAAGACCTATACGGCCGCCGCTCCCAAGGTGTCTGTCGCAAACATCGGCATCGCGGTTCGCGCGAACACCGCCGACGCATCTTCGGCAAGCGACGCGAAGCACAGCGCCTACGGCGTCTATGCGGCTTTCGTCGCCGGCGATGCGCCCGAATCGGTGCTCGACGCTGCGAAAATCGACGTGAAGATCGACAACTGTCTCATCGAGGCCAAGGTCAACGAAATCTCCGTCGACGCCGACAAGGCCGCTTCGCTTAAGGAGCAGTTCGGCGAGCAGGTAATCAGCGCCGAGCACGTGGGGCCTGCCGTGGGCGTGTATGCCGGGGCTCCCGGCGTGACGCTTACGAACACGCTGGCCTTCGACTTGGCCTCTTCGGCCGCGACGTGCGGGCTGTATGCCGCGAAGGCCGAAAGCTTCACGCTTGGCGAGGGCTTCGCGCTCGCGGGCGAAACGGGCGTCTTTTCGGCGTCGAACGCCGAGGGCGTCGTGTTCGCGACGGTTTCTGAAGGCGCCGACAAGGCGAAGAAGCTCGCCGAATCGTTCAGCGACGCCACGGCCGCTGGCATGGTCGTTTCCGCAAAAGATGCCACGCTGGTTTTCGCGAAGGCCCAAAGCAACGCCAACGCGAACGAGGCGACGGAGAATCCCGAGGTCATTTCGCTCGATGAGGAGCCTGTTGCCCTTGACGACGAGATTGAAGGGTACGGCGACGATGATCCGGAATCGGGCGCGGTGGCAGACGATCGCGAGATCATCGGTCCCGACAAGGCGGGCGATGGCGTTGTATGCCTGAACCTGAATGAGCTTTGGACGACGACCAACCAGCAATACAGGGTGGTCGTCGAGAGCAAGTACAACCAGACCAATGCGACGACGTATGCCGTTTCGTCCACGACGAAGAAGGTCGTGGCGTATTTGACCGGTGACCTTGAGGTGTCGAATACGCTTCTCTTCTATTTGAACGCGAATATCGACGTGGAGCTCTACCTTAACGGCTATACGATCACAGGCACCCTCGCCGGCGGCTCGTGCAACGGCGATCTTACGCGCCTTGCAAGCGCTGGCTCCCTCGTCAATACCACCGCTGCCAAATCGCTGACGATTAAGGGCTCCGACAAGTCGAGCAAATATCGCGGCGCGGTGAAGCGCACGAGCGAGCAGACGGCTGGGAATAAAAAAGGTTCGGCCGCCGTTATCGCGTATTCCGTTTCGAAGTCGACGCTGAGCTTGAGCGATTTCGATATCGTGAATGCTCCGCTGGCAACGAATCTGGCCGGCTCTGGCGCTGGCATTCTTGTGACCGGCACGAATTCCGAGGTTTCGGTTTCGAATTGCTCTGTGTCGGTTGACTATACGGCCGAAGGCGTTCAGGGATTCTCGGGAAGCGGATACAATGCCGACCCCAATTACATCGCGGGCATCTATTCGGCTTCTTCGAACACCACCATTTCCAATACCAACGTTGAAGTGAAGCATGGCTTCGATGGCGCGAGCGCATCCGGCGTTGTTCTGACGAAGGGCGGAAGCTTCGAGAGCGGGTCGATTTACGCCTCGACGACGACGGGCGCGGCCATTTGCGCGGAGCTGAGCGGCGAATCGACCATCGGCTCTTCGGAGGGCGAGGCCACTGCTCCCGCCGTGACGATGGGCGTCTCCGGCGGTTCGGTTGCTCGTGGCATTTCGTACGGATCGGCGAGCGGCTCCACTGCCGTAACCCTGAACGGCGGTATCGCCTTCAACGGCTCGGCGGCAGATTCTAATGCGACCGCTGTGGCTCTGTATGCCGCGAGGGCGAACGCCTTCAAAGTGGGCGAATCGTTCAAGGCATTCGGCGTGAACGGCGAGGGCTCCTATGTTGACGGAGCGTTGCCGACCTATATCGAAATCGCCTCTGACGACATCAACTCCGCCGATACAGTCATCGCCACGTGGGCTGCGGGCTTTGCGCCCAGCGCCGATGCGCAGGCGAAGATCGCGGGCATGTTCTCGAATGCGGCGTCTGGCGTGCCGACCCGCGTTTCCGCCAACGACGCCGGCGTCCAGTTCTCGCTCGATGAGGAAAGCTCCGCCATTTACGTGCAGGTGCTCTATGCCGGCGAAAGCGAGCCGGTGAAATACTCCAGCATCGCCGAGGCGGGCCGCGCAATCAGCGCTTCCGAGAATGCGGCGGGCGCGACCATTCAGCTTATCTCCGATTTGCCGCAGGGCGGCCTTGCCCTCACGAACTTCAGCTCGCTTGCGCTGGGCACCGAGTTCACGCTCGACTTGAACGGGCACGACATCGATTACCTGAGCATTCCGGCGAAGTTCAGCAAGAACGGCTCGAACGTCGACAACTTCAAGGGATGCAAGCTCACGGTGCTCGACAGCAGCAAGGGCGAGAAGGGCAGCTTCACGGGCGCGTTGCCTTCGGGGTCGAATGCCTCGACCATCACCGTTGCCGCCACCGCCGCCCAGGTTATCGTTGACGGGGTCGACATCGTTCCCAATGCGGCCACGTATGCGACCTACAATCCCGGATCGGGCGTTGTCTCGGTGACGGGTGGCACGGTGAAGGATACGAGCACGGGCGAAATGCTGAATGCGGGCATCGAGCTGCGCAACCTCGATTTCTCGGTGGTCGCTCAGAGCTCGGGCAGCGGTTCGGTTTACGGCATCGTGGCTTCGGCGACGGCCTCGGTCACGCTCGATAACTGCAACTTCGAGCTCTCTGGCCTTCAGGGCAAGACGGTGACGGGCTTCAGCGGAATGCTCAATCTTTCGGTGAACGATTCGACCGTCAAAATGAATTCAACGGGGCCTTACCTGGGTGGTACGGTCGCCGCGCCAAATGCTGCGGCAACCGTCAGCACGACGAACTCCTCGTTTACTGTTGTGTCGAAGGCTGGGACGGCTACTAAGGGCTTTTCCAACGGAAAGACGCTCTCTTTTGAGGATTGCACGTTCGACATCGACAATGGGGATTCCGGCTCCTGTCTCGTTTCGTTGTCGACCAAGGATAATTCGGTAACGTTCGCCGGAGCGATAAATCTGAAGGGCAGCGGCGTCGTTGCCACCAATTACCCGATCGTCGTGGATCCGAGCCTCAAGCTCGCCGATGGGTCCAATAATATTTCCGTCAAGAACAGCGCCGCCACAACCGGCGACGTGTTCGCGAAGTCGGCGACCGGCGAGGATATCACCAGCTTCGAGGGCATCTTCGAAATGAACGAGCTCTCGTATTACAACGGATTCGAAATCGTCTACGTTGGCGAGAAGACCGCAGACGCGTCCGACGACGATAAGTCCCAGCTTGCGTGGTACCACGCTCCCGTTGCCAAGAACGCCAACACGGGCAAGGAATACTCCAAGCTTTCGGCGGCATTCAGCGAGATGAGTGCGGACGATACCATCACGCTTCTTGAGGACGCGACCGAGATGTGCGTATCGTCGCCAAGCGGTCCTGTTTACGCTCCCTTGCAGGTGAGGAAGTCGGGCACGCTCGATTTGGCCGGTCACACGGCACTCGTGGATCTTTCGCTGGCCACCAGCGTACAGAGGCTCTATGCCGTGAACATCAATTCGGGCTCGGCATCTGCCCCGACGAACTTCACCATCACCGACTCCTCTGAGTCGGGCACCGGTGCCTTCAACGTGAACCTCGCCCGCGCGGTTACGGGTTCGTCGTTTGACCAAACGGGGGCGCGTGTCGGCATCAACGTTCAGAACAACGCAGCGCTTATCGTTGACAATGCCTCGGTGAACGTTACGTACAACCAAAGCTCCGCCTCGGTGAGGCAGGGCGCGACGCCTGACATCTACGGAGTCTATGCCCAGGGCAATAACTCCGTCATCACGCTTGGGGAGAACGCGACGCTTTCGACCGTGGCCTCCGCGAGCGATGGCGGTAGCTATGCGCTCAACAGCGTTATCGGCATTACGGGCCCAGGCACGACCTACAAGGTCTCTATGGCCGATTCCGCCACGGTTGACGTTCGCAACGACGTTCCGGCGCAGTGGACATCCAACGCCATCTACGATTCGTCGAATGCTTCCAGCGTAAGTTCGCCGTACCTTATGAAGCAGGAGCTGAGCAAGGGTTCCGATTTCTACGAGTCGGTGCAGAGCGCGTTCGCCGTGCAGGCGAAATACGATGAGCAGTCGGGCCGCTACTATGCCTTCCCGGCGAAGCTTGATGACGGCACGCTCGTGTGGGCTGTTTCCGACCAGGTGTCTGCCGATAAGCTCGGCGACGCGAGCGCCATTGTCGCGAGCGAGTGCTGGGTGCAGTCGCAGTACCAAACGCTGGGCATGGCGAAGGGCATCCAGGTGTCGAAGGGCACCTACGAGTTGGCTGGCGCCATCAACGTTTCCGGTTCTGAGACCCATGCCGCAGCCGTGGTTGAACTGAGCGCCAAAGATACTCCGACGATCAACGTCGGCGATCTGTCGATCAACGTTTCGGCGGGCAGTGGGCTGTACCGCGGACTTTCCGCGACGAGCGCCACGACGTGCTTCGAGGATATGTACGGCATGAAGAAAAGCGGGCAGGGCACGACGTTCAAGCTCGTGGAATACCTGAACCCGTATTCGTACGGCCTCTATTCGACGTCGGCCGCTTCGACGAGCGCCGATACGGCGAGCAAGGCCGCGCTCATCAACCTTAACGGCGAGCTTTCGGTGAGCACGTCGGGCGACAACGCGATCGACATCGCGTCGCACTCCTACATCGCCTATGGCGATGACTTCACGGCGGGCGGCGACGGCAAGCTGAGCGTGTGCGACCCCGGCACTGGCAACAGCAACGACATCGGCAAGGTCGATTCGAAGGCTGGCAATGTTGAAGGCTTCGCGTTCGCGAAGACGAGCTCGGGCGATGCGGCCACGGCCCAAGACGCCGCCGTCTTCACCGACGCCGATGGCGATTACCAGGCCGTCGTCAACGATAAGGGCAATCTCTCGTGGTCGAGGAACCTCTGCTCGGTGACGTTCGTCGCCGACGGAGTCACGCTCGACGCCTACACCAACGAGGGCGTTGCCTACGGCGAGACCATCAGCCTGCCTTCCGAGGCCGAGGTTCGCCATGCCGAAAGCCCCTCGAACACCTATTCCTATGAGTTCGTTGGCTGGTCGAGCAACAAAGACACGACGGCTGACGACTTCGGCACGCACGAAGGCGACATCGCGCGCGGGGCAACCTCGCTCGTCGTGACTTCGTCGGCCACGTACTATGCCGTCTACAAGCAGGTGGCCACGGAGCGCACGGTGACGTTCACGAACCTGCGCAACTCCGACGGCTCCGCCAAAGACGACATCTCGCTTTCCGCGAGCTACGGCCAAACGCTCGGCGAGGCGCTGACCGCCGCCGGCAAGACCGACGCCATCACGTCGCAGACGAGCTATACCGACGAGTCGGGCACGTGGGAATTCGTTGGCTGGCATATGACCGGCTACGAGTCCCAGACGCTGTACCCCTCGTACGACATGGGTTCGACTATCACGATGACGACGTCGAACTACAGCGTCGGCAAGACCACCTTCACCGCGGTGTATTTGCTCGTTGAGGAAGGCCAGCATCTGGTGAGCTTCCGCAGCGACGGCTTCGTGCACGCCTATGTCGCCGACAACGGCACGGTGCCCTCGATCGACGCGATGCTCAACGCCAAGCAGTCGACGGTGCCGTTCAACGTGGAAGACCGCAATTCGTTCGTGACCACCCGATCGGATTTGTTCGCGAGCAGCGACAAAGACCATACGCTCGTCGGTTTCGCGAAGGGCAACAGCTCCGATTCGACCTACTCGGACGAAAAGAGCATCGATTACAAGCTCGGCGAGGCTTTGCCCACGTCGAACGCCAAGCAGAGCTTCACGATGAAGTTCGAAGAGAAGGCGAAGACCAGCAACGTTACGGCCTATAGCTACAGCCAGGTCACCAATGTCGAGACGGGCGAGCTCGTGTGGAGCCTCACGCCGAAGACGGTCGAGGCGGAATACGGAAGCGACCCGATTGAGGCCGCGAACGGATCCGTCGAGCACACGTCGTTCGTCAAGACGAACGACCAGGGGGTCCGCGAGGTCTACACCTTCCTGGGATGGTCGACTCGCAAAACCGATAAGGCCCCCATTAGCGGTTGGGAGAAAGACGGGAGCCTGCCTGCGGTAAGCGCGGCCGGCCTCGGCAGTGACAAGTCGTCCTATGTTGTCTACGCCATCTATTCGGTTGAGCCCCTTTCGGTGAAGGTGAACTTCAACGTCGATTTCGGCGACGGAGCGGGCTATGTGACCTACGCCACGACCGCCGAGGGCATGGATGCCGCGACGAGCGTGAACGATGCGTTTACCGCGACGGGAGCTGACGCTCCCGAACGCAGCCAGTTCAACTTCCTGGGTTGGGCTTCGGCCAAAGACGCCACGGGCGTCGGCGTGCTGAGCGTGGGCGACCTCGCCGACGCGCTCATCGCCGATGGCAAGGTGTCCGACTACGGCGACATTACCGTCGATGTGTACTCGGTCTTCGAGGCCAAGAGCACGCACTCGGTCGTGTTCTACAACGACCCCGACGACCTTACGCAGACCTACACGGTGACGCTTTCCGACGGCGATACCGTGGCGAGCACCGGCAAAGCCCCTGCGAATCCCTCGCAGAAGGCCGGCGGCAGCTACTTCGCCGGCTGGGTGACGCGCACGGGCGAGGGCGATGCGCTCGTCGAGACGCCTTTCGACGTGGACAACACGCCGATCACGGCGAGCACGAACGTGTATGCGACTTTCAATCCCATCACGGTTGAGGTCGATGAGGACACCGCAGGCGCCGGCGCCACCGTCGATGTCTCGAAGATGTTCTTGACGGACGACGAGTTCACGAACGCGAAGAGCGTGGTCGTGAAGCTTCGCAGCCTTATCGGCGACGACAAGAACCTCTCGAATTCGGCGACCACCCCGGCGCGCACGAACATGCCGGTTAAGAGCTACAACATCCAGGTTGAGGCAACCTACGAGGACGGCTCGACCACGGTGCTGACAGGCGACTTCGGCACGGCTACGGTGAAGGTTCCCGTCGATGCGAAATACGCCGAGAACCACTTCACGGCCTTCAAGCTTCTCGCGCCCGGCGAAGTGAAGTTCAGCGACGGCCTTTCTGCCGTGGACGGCTTCGTTTCCTTCCCGGTTACCCAGTACGCCGAGGCGGCTTCGGTCAACAACCTCTCGCTCGTCGCGATTCGCACGGCTGATGAGCTGAAGCTCTACGACTACAAGGCCGAGGCGAAAGAGAAGCTCGAAAAGGCCTACAACGGCTATCGCGAGGCCGATTACAGCAAGGTGAATTTCGAGACGCTGCAAGACTTCTACCACGACGGCGTCCTTGACGTTGAGGCATGCACGAGCGTCGACGATGTGCAGAAGACCTACACCGAGGTCATCAACAACATGGCGGGCGTCTCCACGCTCAACGACGCGAGCGGCATAGCCAGCGCGAAGGCGCAATACCTCGAGGGCCTTGCCACCTACTACGCGAGCCTGAGCCGCAGCGCGTACTCCGACGACACGTGGTCGAAGATCGAGAGCGCCTACAAGGACGCCAAGAGCGCCGTCTCGAGCGCCCAGACCGCCGAGTTGGCGACTTCAGCCTACAACTCCGGCCTGAACAACCTGAGCGCGCTCGCGAAGAACACCGACGCCAGCTCGAACAGCGGCTCGAACAGCGGCTCGAATTCGGGCACGAACAGCGGTTCCGGCTCCAATTCGGGTTCGAGCGCATCGGGCCTCTCGGGCAGCACGGGCTCTAAGGCGACGGTCTCCGCATCGGGCCTCACGAACTCCGGTTCGGGTTCGAGCGCATCGACCGGCTCTGGGTCGTCCGCCGACGGCTCTGCGGGCACCGACGGCGAAAACGGCGCCGACGGGGCTGCGCTTACGAGCTCCGAAGAGGATGCCAGCGGCTTGGCCGCCAACGGAGACGACGGGGCCTCCGCCGACGCGACGAGCTCCGCCTCTTTGGACGGAATCGGCGCTTGGATCGGCGCGCACTGGGTGCTCTTCGTCATCCTGCCGCTGATCTTGCTCGCTATCGTGATCGGGCTTCTGTGGTATGTGCTTGCGCATCGCCGCAGGAACGACGATTCCGATCTTGATCTGCCGCAAGGGTCGGCACCGAGCGTATCGGTCTAACCGACGCGGATTCCTATGCAGGCGTGGTTGCGGCGAGTAGTCGCAGCCACGCCTTCTCCTCGGGAAACGCCGGCCGAATTCCCTGCCCTGATTGCGGGGCGGAACCGGTCGGCTTTTCCTTGCTTGATATTCATGAAAGGCTTGCGAGTGAAGGACAAACGCAAAAGGGAAGAGAGCCCCGAAACAGCGGGCGCCGCTTCGCTTTTCGACCCAGCAATACAATTTCTGGACTCGGGCATCGATAACGACTACGCCGAATCGGTCGGCGTTCGCCATCGCGTCGATCCCCGAGCCCAGAAGATTTTCATTATGGGAATCGTCCTCGTCGCAATCTATGTGCTCGCGCTCATTCTGCCGAGCGGCATCGTGTCGACGTACATCAACTATGGAAGCTATTCGATCGCGTCGTTCATCGACGACGTCGCCACCAACGTGAGCGAGCTTCTGATTGAGCTTTCGGGGACCGATGTGCCCTGGGCGCGCTTCTCGAGCAACATGATCAAATTCGTCGTCGTCGCCGTGTCGGGCGCGGGGCTCGCGCTGTGCGGCGCGGTATACCAGGGCTCGTTTCGCAACGCGCTCGTCTCGCCCTCGACGCTCGGCGTGATGAGCGGCGGCTCCCTTGGCTTTGCGCTGTGGATTGCGCTGTGCGTGTCGGACGAGGGAAACGTCATCATCCCCTTCGTGGGCGAGGTCGCCGACGGCGCATTCGCGTCGGACTACGGCGAGGCGGCGGCGTGGTGGTCGTCGTACTCGATGGTGCTGTTCTCGTTTCTGGGCTGCCTGCTTGTGGTGGCCATCGTGCTTGGGGTGATGCGCTTTTCGCGCAATCGGACGATTTCGCCGATCCTCATGATTATCACGGGGCAGATCGTCGCGAGCGTGGCGGGCGCCGTGGTTTCGAGCATTCGCTACTACTACGTGGCTCTCGACCCGTTTTGCGCGAAGGCCGACATGTTCACCTCGCTCATGGTGTCGTCGTTTTGGCGGCACTACACCTGGGTCGACATCGTCTCTCTGCTCGTGCCGATCTGCGTGGTGTTCGCCGTGGTGATGCATCTTCGCCAGAAGATGATGGCGCTCGCGTTCGACGAGGCCGAGCGCCGCAGTATGGGCATAGAGTCGCGGCGCACGCAGGTCGTCGTCGTGGGCCTGTGCACGCTGCTTACTGCGATCATCATCTCGTTTTGCGGCGTGGTCGGCTTCGTCGGCTTTCTGGTGCCGCATCTGGCGCGGCGTTTGGTGGGGCCGAATTTCCGCTATCTGCTGCCCGCTTCTCTCATGCTGGGGGCCGTGTTCGTGCTCGGCGCCTACGAGGTGCTTCTTCTGATTCTGGGCACCGATTACGACACCATGGTCGGTCTGTTCATCTCTATCGGCGGCGCGGCGGTCTTCTTGGTCACCGCCCTTCGAGGCAAGGGGGTGAGCAATGGCCAGTTCCGCTAGGAAAGTCGCATCGCTGGGCATGGTCGGCAAGACCGTTTCCTACGAGACATCCGATGCCCATCGCAAGCGCGACGAGCGAGCGCTTCGGCGCAAGGTTGCCCTGAGCGTGGTTTTGCTCATTGCGGCCTGCTTTTTCTCGCTGTGCTTCATGGGCGCGGCGGGGCAGTACTACCCCTATTCGGGCGCTTATGCGGTCTATACCCCGGCCGAAGTGGCCTCGGCTTTGTGGATGCATGTCTACAACGCGGCGGCTTCCATAACGCACGCGTTTCCCGCGATGCCGCAGTCGTGGCTCGTCGACAATATGCCAGGCTACTATGCCATCTTCTCGAAGCTCGAGGTCGTCGGCATCACGCTTATCTCGGCCGTACTCCTTTCGGTTTCGGGCATGCTGTACCAAAACGTCTTCAAAAATCCCATCGCCGGTCCTGGCATGCTCGGCGTTGGCTCGGGCGTGAGCCTGGGCGTGGCGTCGCTCGTGTTCGTCTACGGGCCTGTTGCGACGTCGATGGTAAAGGAGCGCTACATCGTGTGCTATGCCGCGGGCGCCGCCATCCTCGTGTTCGTGATTCTCGCCGGCAAGCGCCTGTCGGGCAAGGGTAGGCCCTACGACATCGTCACGCTTCTGCTCGTCGGGTCTATCCTTTCGCAGCTTCTCGGCTCGGTCGTTTCGTATCTCACCCTTTTCGCCATGGACGAGGAGCGCTACCTGGCGTATTACAACATCTCCCAGATGCTCACGGTGGATACGTCCACCCTTTCGTGGGTGGTTTTGGGCGTGGCGGCGGTCGCGTCGTTCGTGCCCGTCTACTGCCTGCGCTTCAAGATGAACGCGCTTTCCTTCCGCGACGAAGAGATGCGGATGTTCGGCGTGAATGCGATTGCCCTGCGCTCGGTGGCGCTTATCTGCGGCGCGATCATGATTTTGGCCGCCCAAATCCACGTGGGCGCGGTCGGGCTTGTGTCGCTGTGCGTTCCGTTTTTGGCGCGCTCGTGGTTCGGTTGCGAGTTCCGCCACCAGCTCATCGGCAGCATCTGCATAGGTACGGTGCTGCTCGTGGTGTGCCGCACGCTCGTCGACATGATTCCCTTCGTGGGAAATGGGCTGGCCATAGGCTCGCTCGTGTCGGTGGTCATGCTGCCGCTGTTCCTCATCGTCATGGCTCGTCAGGCTCGGGCGTGGGAATAGGGGCGCGAAGCAGGCGATGGAGTTGATTCGGAAATTTTCGTGCGCCGCGCGCAGGCGCTTGGCAAGAGGGGAAGTGGTGAGGTGAAGCTCGCTATTCGGGAAGCCGCGGTCGGCTACGAGAAGAGCAAACCCGTTCAGAGGTTCATCAGCATGACGGTCCAAAGCGGGGAGGTGTGCTGCATCTTGGGGCCGAACGGCTGCGGCAAAACCACGCTCGTGAAGACCATCCTCGGGCTTTTGCCGCTGAGCGCCGGGCATATCACGATTGACGGCGACGACGTGACGAAATGGAGCGCCTCGCGGCTCTCGCAAACGGTCGCGTATGTCTCCCAGAACCATGAGCAGCCGTTTCCCTTCCAGGTGAAAGACGTCGTCATGATGGGGCGCATCAATCGGGTGTCGCGCGGGTCGGGCCAGCCCAACCGCGAAGACTACAACGTGGTGGAAAACGCCATGATGGATATGGGCATCTACCATCTGCGCGACGTGCCCTACTGCGACGTTTCGGGCGGCGAGCTGCAGATGGTCATGTTCGCCCGAGCCATCGCCCAGGAGCCGCAGATGCTCATACTCGACGAGCCCACGAGCGCGCTCGATTACGGCAACGCCGTGCGCGTGATCTCCAAGGTGCGCGAGCTCGCCAGCGCGGGCTATGCGGTGCTCATGATCACGCACAACCCCGACCACGCGTTCATGTGCGGCGCGAACGTGGCGTTGTTCACGCGCGACGCCCCCATGAAATTCGGCGACGCGTTCAGCATCATCACGCGCGAGAACATCCAGGCGGCCTACGGCGTCAACGTCAAGCTCGTCGAATTCACCCACGACAATCAGCAGGTCATGCGCATGTGCGCTCCCGAATTCGGAAGCCCGCCGGCAAAATAGCCGCCGGCGCCAGGCCGCATGGCGGACGGTGCCGCGCGGCTTGCCCAAACCGTCAATCTCGGCGCTTCGGCGCCTTCGCAGGAAACCAGCGCATATCGCGCTCAACAGTCGAAAGGAACAACCCATGCTCAACGATCAGAAAGCGGCTCAGGCAAAGGCGCTCATCGAAAGCATCGTAGGAAACGTCGAGACGGTCATCGTCGGCAAGCGCCAACCTGTCGAGCTCGTCGTATGCTCGCTTATCGCTGGCGGGCACGTGCTGCTCGAAGACCTTCCTGGCACGGGCAAGACGTCGCTCGTGAGCGCGCTCGCGAAATCGATTGACTGCAGCTTCAAGCGCATCCAGTTCACGCCCGACATCATGCCCTCCGACGTTTCGGGCTTCTCGATTTTCAACCAGAAGACGCGCGACTTCGAATTCCGCCCGGGCGGTGTCATGAGCAACCTCGTGCTCGCCGACGAAATCAACCGCGCGAGCGCCAAAACGCAGTCGGCGCTGCTCGAGGCCATGGAAGAGCGTCAGGTGACCGTCGACGGCGAGACGCATCGTCTCGAAGAGCCGTTCATGGTGCTCGCCACGCAAAACCCCATCGAGCAATACGGCACCTATCCTCTGCCCGAGGCGCAGCTCGACCGCTTCCTCGTGAAGCTTTCCATGGGTTATCCGAAGATGGACGAAGAAGTGAGCGTCGTCTTGAATTCGAAGGCTGCCAAGGCGGCCATCAAGCCAGTCGCGACGAAAGAGCAGATCGTCGAGCTTTCCCGCGCCGCCGAAGAGGTACACGTCGCCCAGAGCACCGCGCGCTATGCCGTGCAGATCGTTTCCGCCACACGCACGATGGCGGAATGCAGCTGCGGCGCCTCGCCCCGCGGCTCAATCGCGCTCATCAGTCTCTCGCGCGCATGGGCGCTGCTGCAGGGTCGCGCCTACGTGCTTCCCGACGACGTGAAACTCCTCGCGCCTTACGTTTTGAGCCATAGGATCATTCTCACCCACGAGGCGAAAATCAACGGCCGCACTCCCGAGGCGGTTGTCTCGGCGATCTTGGAATCGGTCGCCGTTCCCACGGTGAGCGAAGCCGAGGTCAAGGGGCTTTAGCGATGGCTTTTCGGAAACATAGTGGCTCTTCGGCGCGAAGCGCGCGAAGGAGCGCCGCCTCGGCGCGCTCCCGCAGCGTTGCGCTGAAGATTTGCGCGTGCGCCGTGCTCATAGGCATCTGCGCATTCGGGGCGCTCATGATCGGCGATGCCGATTACCACGCCTCGATGATTGGCTGGGTGCCGCTTATCACCGTTGTGGGCGCCATCGTGCTCGCGTTTTTGTATCTGCTCTTTATGCGCAACGGGCTTTCGATTTCGGAGAGCTCGGCGAGCGGGTCGTGCCAAAAGGGCGAAGAGGTCGTCATTTCCACCGAGTTCGTGAACAGGCGTCCGCTGTTCTACTTCTGCATACAGGCGCTGCTGTATATCTCCGACGCCGAGGGCAGGCCCCTCACGCGGACCGAGACGACGCTCGCGCTGTCGCCCTTCGCCCGCTACTCCATGGGCTTCACGGTGCGTTTCGACCATGTGGGAACGTATAGCGCGGGCATCTACGAGGTCACGATTTGCGATTTCCTTCGCCTGTTCACGCATAGGATTGCCTGCAAGCGTAAAACGGAGGTGCAGGTCACCCCGCGTGTGGTTCCCATCAAGCGCATCGCGTTCTCGAACGATGCGGCGCTCGAGACCTCGCGCGCGCACAAGGCGACGCTCGCCGATTCGCTCGACTACGCCATGGTGCGCGAATACGTGCCGGGCGACCCACTCAAGACCATCCACTGGAAGATTTCGGCGCGCTCGGAAAACTACATGACGCGTCTGTTCGAGGTGTACAACAACCCGGGCGCCGCGATCGTCATGGACTTCTTCGCGCCGAGCGACGACACGGAGACGCTCATGTCGATGTTCGATGCGGTGGTCGAATCGGGCTTCTCGCTGGCCGCGTACTCACGCGAGCAGGGCATGGACACCGAGCTTCACTACGTGAACCGCCACGGCGAGCGCTGCCGAAGGCTTTCGTGGAGCGGCATCGAGGCCGCGGATATCGTCGAGGAGCTGCCCCGCATGACGAAAGACGCCGTGCATGCGCAGGAATCGCTCGAGCTTGTGCGTTCGCTCGTGCTTTCGCAAAACGGCCAGAACAACCTGATCGTGTGCACGGCCGATTTGTCCGCCGACATGATCACGCTGCTCATCGAGGCGAAGGCGCGCAAGCGCAATCCCGTGCTCGTGGCGGTTGTTCCTTCGGGGCTTGTTGGCCGCGAGCGCGAGATGTACTGCTCGGGGCTTGGCCGACTGAGCTCGGCGAACATTGGCTACATTGCGATCGGAAGCGCCGATGAGTTGGGGGAGGCGAGCGTGTAATGGCCGAAAACGAAGTAAACGAATCTGCGGGCGCGGCCGAGTCTTCGCCCGCCCAAGGCCAAGCGGCTGTGCACGGGAGCGCGGCGCAAACCACGGCTGCTCGCGGCGGAGCGCTCGCACGCTTCATGCGATCGGCTGTGCCCGACTTCCTTTTGGTATGGGTGCTCTCGGTCGCGCTCGACCTCACGGTGTCGTATGCCTTCAAGAGCGGCGCTTCGCTTTACGGAAATCTGCTCTTGGTGGGCGGCGTTGAGTTTGCGCTGCTCGTGGCGCTGTTCGCGGGGTCGTGGTCGAAGCGAGCGCTCGTCCCATCGGGTGTGGCCGTCGGCATTATGGCGTTCGTCGCGATCGTTGCTGGTCTTGCGACGAGTACGGAATCGCTCGTTTCGGGGTATGGCGTCGTCGACGTTCCTGGAAACAATCTCATCTTCTGCTTGTGGCTTGTCGCGATTCCTACGGCCGTCTACGTTCTTTCGCGGCGGCCTTGGGGCCTTGTCGCCCTCGTGTTCGCCGACATTCTTGCCTGCGGCTTCGTACAGTACCTGTATCGCGATTGGGTGAGCACGGCGATGGGCGATATCGTCACGATCGTCGTGCTTGTGGCGACCGCGTCGCTGTTCGTGTTCCAGACCTATCGGCAAAGCCTGCTTCGCGCCCAGCGTGCGAGCTCGCCGAACTTCTTCGGTGCATGCGCGCTTTCGGTGGCAATCTCGGTGGTCTGCGTGTTCGTTGGGTGCCTCGTTTTCTACGGAGTTGTCGCCCCGATGGGCTTGCAGACGCCCGAGTGGAAGCTGTTTTTCGAGTATCGCATGCAGCCCGATGAGTACTTCGACAACCCCTACGATGAGCAGCACGTCTCAAACGAACAGGTTAAGACCGACGATACGAACGACAACGAGGAAGACAGCAACAAGAATGCCGAAGACGGCGGCAAGGGCGAAAGCGATGGCTCATCGTCGGGCGTTTTCACCAGCTTCATCAATGGGATGACGGAGCTCGTCTCCGGCTACGACCCCGACGACCCCAATTCGGACAGGCTCGCCGTGGCGTACAACATTGTGCGGTGGACGCTCGTCATAGTCGCGACGCTCGCGGTGCTCTCGGTCGCTTTGGCGATTTTCTTGCGCATCCGTCGGCGCGAGACGCGTCTGAAAAATCTCGAGAAGGAGCCGTATCCTTACAGGGTGTATGCGCTGTACAACTTCTTCCTGAAGCGCTTCGGCAAGATGCGCGCGAAAAAGCCCGCGTATCTCACGCCGAGCGAGTACGCGGCGGCTTCGCAGCGCACGCTCGCCTCGTTTACCGAAGGCGCCGGCGGCGTGAGCTTCGTCGACGTGACGCGAATCTACGAGCGCGTCTGTATAGGCGGAATGCCCGTGACTGCCGAGGAATATGACCAGCTCAAGCAATATTACCGAGCGTTTTTCAAGAGCGCTCGCAAGCGCGTCGGCTGGCCGCGGTGGCTGTTCTTCAAGTTCTGGAGAATCTAGGAAGCGCCGCTCGGCTGCGTTTGTGCGCCGCGGTAGGGATCGCCGCGAGATTTGCGGCGATCCCATTTTGCGTTGATGGGGGTTTCGTCGTGCGGTGCGTTTTGCCTGGGAAGGCATGCCGCCGCGGGCGTTGCTCGGTGGAATTCGCCGGCGTCCCCAAAAGAATTGCTCGAAAGGAAATTTCTGTGCTTGCAGTGCTCGTATTTTTGCTGTGCGTATGCTTGGTCGTTCTTGTATGCGTGGAGACGCTCGCGTGCCGCTTCTATCTGAGCGCGTACGCGCGCGCGACTGGCCGCCGCTTCAAAGAGACGGCTCGCGATGCTCATGCGCGACTCGTATATAGCGCGAGCGCGGCGTTCGCCCCCCGTGCGGCGAAGTCTTCGCGAAGGCGCGGCGAGGCGACTTCAATCGCCGAAGCCCTGAAAACCGAGCCGCGCATGTTTTTCAATGTGGCCATTCCTCTCGAAGAGGGGGCGTGCGCTTTCGCCGACATCGTGGTGCTCACGGCCTCGGGCGTCGAGGTATTTTGCGCGCAGGAGGGCCCGGGCTCGCTTTATGGCGAGGCTTCGGACGACAGGTGGCTGTTCGTGGGCCTTGGAAAACGCGACGGTTCGGAGCGCTTCGTGCCGAACGCCTCGAGGCAGGCGTGCCTGGCCGCCGCCGCGATTGAGTCGGCTATGTACGAGGCGGGGGAAGACGCCCGAGTGCGCGCCAACGTCGTATGGGGTAGGCTTCTGAATGCCTCGCAGGCGGCGGTTGACGAGGCTGTTCGCGTTATTCCCTGCACCCAGGCTCGAAAAACGCCCATCGGTTTCGGAACTGCCGGCGAGCTTTCCGAGGAGGCCCTGATCGCGGTCTATCGCCTGGTGAAGGCCTGCAGCAACGCAAGCTCCGGATCGGGTGCGCAGTCGGGTTTCGGCGCGGGCGGCGCTCGTCGCGGCGCGAATTCGGCTTCGGGCATTGCCGAGGCGGCTTCGCTGGGCGGCCTGCGCGAAACCCTTCGCCAGGCATATGACGAGGCCACGACGGGCGAAATCGTTCGCGCCGCCGACAAGCTCGTGAATGACAAAGAGAACTTCGACGCGCTCACGTGGCAGCGCGTGCTTCAGATTAGCGGCGAACTCGAGTCGACGCAGGACCCCGACCGTATCGTTGATTTGGCGGGCGAGCTCAAGCTTATAGCCCGCACGAATATCTCGGTGAACTACCGTTTCGGCATTGCCGACGTTGCGGCCGGCGCTCAGCTTTCGCCGGCGGGATTGGTGGTGCAGGAGCGTGAAGCGAAGAGCGGGAGCCGCGGCCGCGTCGCGCCCTCGCCCGAGCTTTCGAGCGCCCTTGAGCAAGCCGAGAACAGCGGGTTTTTCGAAAGCGGAAACTTCGATGACGATGGGGCTGCTGGCTCGCGCAGCTAGTTCGACGACCGTGGTTGCCGGATTGCGGCGAAGCGCTTCGGGAAGGGGATTGCGATGAATACGGGAAACGCGCCAGCGAGGGCGAAACGGCGACGAGCGGCCCTCGCGCTCGCCGCCGCCGCGGCCGCGTGTGTCGCGGTGGTTGGGCTGCTTTTCTGGGGGCAGCCCCAAAGCGGGGGCGGCTCGGACGGGCCCGATGCTGAGGAGGCGCCGATCGCCGACGACCGCGCGGCCGACGGCGGCTCCGACGGGCAGGCCCAGGGCGGCGGCATGGAGGGCGTGGTGCTCACGGGCCCCACGGCGGCCGACGCCCGCAACCTGCCTGCCGACGAGCAGTGGCCAGGCCAGTCGCTCGGCTTCGTGGGCCCCAATGGCGAGGGCGCCTACACGCCCGCCGACTGGAGCACCGAGGAGGAGTTCCGCGAGATTGACTCGAAGGTGCTCGAGCACGAAAACGAGGTTCCCAAAATCGAGGAAGGTCAAGGCGATTCAAAGTACACGAAAGGCATCGTCAGGGTTTACTTTAACCGATCATACGGGGAGCTCGCGGCCCACGAGGTGATTTGGTCGCTCGGCGGAATATGGGAGTACGACGATTTCGGCTATAGCGCTCCGTGGATCGACGATGCCCTGGCAAGCGTTTACTTTCCCGATTGCTCAGACCTTGAGTCGCTCAAAAGGGTTGCCGAGGAACTCAAGTCTCACGAGGAAGTCAAACTTGCGTCCGTATCGGTCGGGGTTTTTCTGGAATCCGATTCCGCAACCGACATGACTTCTGACCAATATCCGTTGGATCAATCATCATTCCGCGAGGCATGGGAGGTATCAAAGTGCAACCGTTCAGCGGTTGTGGCTGTAATTGATAAGGGCTTTTCGCTCGATCACCCCGATCTTGCGGATAACATTATCTGGGCCGTTGACTCTTCTACGGAGGACTGTCTTCCCCTTACGGAGAGCTATTTGGATTCGACGGGTCACGGCACGATGGTCGCTGGCGTCGTGTCTGCCGTTGCCGGTAACGGTATTGGTCTTGACGGCGCCTCGTATAACGCGCTTATCGCGGTTTACAGAGCTTCGTCTGGTGGTGAAATTTCTATCGATTATGTCAAAAATGCACTGAGGAATATCTTGAAAAAAGGTCGCGGTCAAATTCAGGTTGTGAACATGAGCTTCGAATGCACCCAGCCAGATGAAGAAATGCAGGGACTCTGCGAAACGTTGCATCATATGGGGATAGTGCTTGTTGCTGCATCGGGCAATATACGAGATGGCGAGCAGAGTGTCTACATGACCAAATATCCGGCGGCTTACGACGGGGTGATAGGGGTCGGCTGCGTCGATTCGACGGGACTAGTGTCTTCGTTCTCGAATTGCAATTCTGGCGTCGACCTTGTTGCCGGTGGCAAGGACGTGCCCCTGGTGGCGTTTCCTTCGGGAAGGACGTATTACAAGACGGATTCAGGAACATCATTTTCGGCGCCGCTGGTTTCGGCCGCGGCTGCGCTGATCGTCGCCCGGACGCCTGCGATTACGCCCGACGAGGTGGAATTCGCTCTGGAATCGACCGCTGAAGACCTCGGCGATGAGGGCCGCGACGACGTCTATGGCTATGGCTTGCTCAATACTGCCGCGGCTCTTGAATCGATTCCTGAGGGAAGACATACCGTCAGAGAGAAGCTCAATGCGGGAATGGCCTATCTCATGGAGAACTATGCCGATCTTCCCGATAGCTTGCGGCCATCGGAGCATTACGTGTTCGACTATATCCTCGGCCTCTACGGAGAGAACAATGAATAACTCAAGCTTGTATTCGTGACGTCGTCGGCGGCGGTGGACTTGCTGGAAGGAGGATTGCGATGAATACGGGAAACGTGCCAGCGAGGGCGAAACGGCGACGAGCGGCCCTCGTGCTCGCCGCAGCCGCCGCAGTCGTGTGCGTCGCGGTCTCTGGGCTGCTCTTCTGGGGGCATCCCCAAAGCGGGGGCGGCTCGGACGGGCCCGATGCCGAGGGAGCGCCGATCGCCGACGACCGCGCGGCCGACGGCGGTTCCGACGGGCAGGCCCAGGGCGGCGGCATGGAGGGCGTGGTGCTCGCGGGCCCCACGGCGGCCGACGCCCGCAACCTGCCCAGCGATGAGCAGTGGCCCGGCCAGTCGCTCGGGTTCGTGGGCCCCAACGGCGAGGGCGCCTACACGCCCGCCGACTGGAGCACCGAGGAGGAGTTCCGTGAGATCAAGTCGAAGGCGTTCAAGAATGAAAACGAGGTTCCTGAAATAACGGACGGCGAGGATGGCTCGGAATACCTCAAGGGAGCTCTCCTAGTTTCGTTCGACCGATCCTATGGTGAGCTCGCGGCCCACGAAGTGATTTGGTCGCTCGGCGGAATATGGGAGTACGACGACTTCGGCTACATCACTCCATGGCTCGATGACGCTATGGCGAGCGTCTATTTTCCCGACTGCCCCGACCTTAAGTCGCTCAAGGAACTTGCTAAAGAGCTCGAATCCCACGAAGAGGTTATATCGGCGTCGACGTGCGGATTCGCTATTGCGTCAACATCAGATGCAGCGAGCCTTGCCTAACGATTTGACCTTCCGACAGCGCCGATTGGCCAGTTGTCGTTTCGCGAAGCGGGGGGAGGTCGAAGTGCAACTGCTCCGTCTTCCTAGATCAACTTCAACGCCATCCTATTCGTGCCAGAAAGTTTCGCGAACCCGAAATGCGCGTAAAAGGCGGCGGCTGACTCGCTCGATGGGTCGACGATGAGTGCGCGGGCTCCAGCGATTTGGGCCACTTTCATCGCATTCATAGTCGCGTCGCGCAAAAGCGACGCGCCGAGGCCGACTCCCTTGTATTTCTCGTCCACCCCCATCATGCCGAGCAGAATGACCGGTATCTGTTCGGGTGCGTTGCGCGAAACCCATCCGCGGGAGTCGGCTCTCGCGACGGAATGCGTGCTCAGCGTGTAGAAGCCAGCCACGTCGCTTCCGCATTTGACGACATACACGACGGCGGTGCCCCTTTTTCGAGCCGTAGCCGAGTGGTTTTTCACCCAGCCGTCGACTATCGGGTCGTCGCAATGGAAATTCCCGATTCCAACGCCGGCCGGCAGCTGCGCTGGTGGTTCGAACCTCGTCACTCCCAGACCGCCTTGCGGGAGAGCAGCTCGGCCGCAGCCTTGGGCATGGGAGCGTCGAGCATGGCGCAGAACTCGTCGAACGCCTGTGGCGCGAGCGCGGTCGTCGTGACTTCGTCGATGTCGCGACGTGCGCTCTCGTCGAGGTGAGAGGTGGCCCACTGCGTGAGCGTCTGGCCGCGAAGCGATGCGGCGCGTTCGTAGCTCTGACGCTGCGATTGCGCGAGCCTGATGTCCATCCGGCATTGCTTTTCTTTTTTCTCGAGCGTCGCGGGCATGCGGGCCTCCTTGAGTTTTTGCGTGTCGCGTGGCGATTTTCCTTGCGCCAATTGTACGGATTTAATCCGTACAATGCAAGGCGGCACGGCGACGACGTAAGGAAAGGGGAAGGGTATGGCAAAGAAAGGGCATTTATTATGCTAGTATTTCTTTAGGATTTCTTTATATTCGCCACGAGGGCAGGGGGCTTGCTGTGCCGAAAATATTGTCCAGCACTGTTCTGAGAAACAGCTACAACGATGTTTCGGAGTGGTGTCATAGCACCGATGAGCCTGTCTTCGTTACAAAAAACGGGAGCGGGGACCTCGCCGTCATGAGCATCGATGCCTACGAGGAACTCGTTTCGGATGCCAGTCTCGCGTACCGTCTCGCAATCGGGCGACGCGCGGCCGACGAAGGGCGCGTGAGCGAAGCGCGCGACGTATCGGCCGCTCTTCGTGAAAAGTACGGCCTCTGATGGGCTCTCGCTATCGCGTTGAAATTACCGCGCCGGCAGCCTCCGATTTGGAAGAGATCGTCGACTACCATATCGGTGCGCTCTCGGCTCCCCAAGCCGCGAAGAGCCTCCTCGACGATTTCGACGCCCTTGTCGGGGAGCTGGAGCAAACGTCTGGAATTTACCTGAAGGTTCGGGATCGAGGGCTTTCCTCGCAAGGGTATCGATGGGCTCCGCTTGCGAAATCTTATGCGGCGTTTTTCGTCGTCGACGAGAGCTCGGGCGTGGTTACTATCGACAGAATTCTCTATCATCCTCAAAAATGGCAGGGCATTTTAAGGCTCTAAACGCCGCAGGGGTGGATTAATCGGGCAAAACTCGCTCATAAAAGTGCGAATTTTTCTAAAAACTCGCTCATAAAAGTGCATTATCGCTGGTGAGGCTCTCGAACGAACTTGAGGCTCGGGAATCGTATCGAAACAGTCGCCTCAGCATTAAATGCGACGCCGGTGAGGTGGCTTGGTATAACGAAGCTTGCGGCTAGGCAAACGTCGAAATGGGGCACCATAAGGAGAACCGTCCGACGACGCCCCATTTCTTTGGCTTAAGGCCCGCCAAGCGTTTAGGCGTTTGGCGGGTCTTTCAAGCGTCCGTTCAAGTTCGCCGAACGGGTTCGCCCAGCTTATTTCTCGAAATCCACTTCCTTGCTTTCGCGGAAGAAGACAAGCGCCACCAAGGCGACGGCCGCCATGCCTCCCATGTACCATCCCAGCGCCTGAATGCCGAAATTCATGACGAGCGCCGATGCAATGGTCGGCGCGAACGCACCGCCGGTGATGGCGGCCAGGTTATAGCTCAGGCCGGCTCCTGAATAGCGAACCTTCGCGGGGAACAGCTCGGGCAGATAGCTGCCGCACGGTCCGAAAATAGTGCCCATGCAGGCGAAGCCCACGCAGAGAAACACCATGACGGAAAGCACGCTGTCGGCGGCGAGCAGGAAAGGCGCCGCCAAAGAGAACAGAAGCGTGCACGCATTCCCGATTAGCAGCACCGGCTTGCGGCCGCGCGTATCGGCGGAAAGGCAGCCCACCAAGATGAATCCGGCGAAGAAAAAGACCGACACCATCTGCATGCCGAGGTATTGCTGCTGCGTGAATCCCAGCGTGGAAACGCCGTAAGACAGCGACCACGTGCCCAGCACATAGAACAGCGTGTAGGTGATAGACATGGTCGCCGTGCCCAAAACGACGCGGCGCCAATGGTGGCACAAATCGCGCAGAGGAGTCTTCGTGGTGCGCTGCTCGGCGACGGCCTTCTGATACACGGGTGTCTCGCTCATGCGGGCGCGCACCACGAGGCCCACGATCACCAGCAGGCACGACAGCAGAAACGGGACGCGCCAGCCCCATGCGAGCATGGCGTCGGCGGGCAGCGCGAGCTCGAGCAGCAGGTTCACGCCGTATGCGCAGAAAAACCCGATGGGCGCGCCAAGATTGGGGAAGCTGCCGAACAGCGCGCGCTTGTCGGCTGGCGCGTTTTCCGTTGCCACGAGCGCCGCGCCCGACCATTCGCCCGCAAGGCCGAGGCCCTGGCATGCGCGGCACACGCACAGAAGTACCACGGAGCTCGCGCCAAGCACGTCGTAGCCTGGCAGCAGTCCCACGCAAAACGTCGCGCATCCCATAAGCAGAAGAGCCGCTACCAGGGTTTTCTTGCGTCCGAGGCGATCGCCGAAGTGCCCGAACAAAAGGCTGCCGAACGGGCGCGCCAGAAAGCTGACGGCGAACGTGACGAACGCGAGCAGCGTAGCCAGCACGGGGTCGGATTTCGCGACGTCGGTGAAGAAGATGAGCCCGAAGTAGCTCGCCGCCGCGATGGAATAGCAGTAGTTGTCGTAGAACTCGATGGCCGTGCCGACCATCGACGCGACCATGACCTCGGTCGTCGAGTTGCGCTTCGCGCGTGCGGGCACGCAGACGTCGGCGCAGGCCGCTCCCGCACCGGCTGCGGCCAACGCATCGGGCGCGCCCATGCTCGCAAACGCGGCGCCCCCTTCTCGGTCGCTTTTCTTGAAGAGGAGTTCTCTTGCTTTCTGGTTGGGCATTTCTCTCGCTTTGCCTTTCTCTGTCCTTGCGACGGCACGCCTTGCGTCGCCGCGGATGACCGCCTCGCGTATTGAAGGTTGTTCGGGAAAATGACTGGGCTTTTGGTTTCTTGTGGTGGGGCGCAAGGTCGCCTTGCGGCGTTTGCGGAAGAAATGCCGATGCCGCATGTGCGCGGCATAAAAAAGCCGGGGGCCGTTTTCTCAAACAGCCTCCGGCGCTCGAAACCATCAGCTGCCCGTTAGGGTTCGGGCAGCAAGCGCAACCCGGACCCTAAATAATGGAGCTGGTAATTCGAATATCCAGGTTTGCGCAGGTCATCAGTTCATCCTTTACGGTTTGGCTCACATTGTGGCCACTGTTCGGGCCGCCGAAGCGTCCCCACTGGGCGCCCGTCGCGCTCCAGCGACCCCTATATTCGTACCGTCGTCGCAAAGGTCAAGGTGTAGCGCGCACATCGTCACAAATCCTTGACATTTCGCATGGGGCTGGGAGGCTTTCGTCGGATGCACGTTTCTCTGGGCGCTCTGGACTTTCCGCGGGCGACCAGTTTGGAGAAGCAGGCCAATCGGCAAACGACGGGCTTCGGTTAATTCGCTGTTGAAATGGGGAAGTCGCCAGGCCGATTGCCTGGCGAGCGGCTACAATAGTTAAATTGAGCTCAGAATCCTTCATTGCTGGCCCCCTCTTTCGCATGCGGGCCTGTTCAAGATGGGTTCGCCGGCACTGACACGAGCGAAAGGTGGCCGTCTATGAACCTGCTGGGAAACACTTCTGCGGAATCGCCAAGCGCGAAGGGCATTTCGCGTCGCGCATTCACCGTCGGCGCCGCGAGCGTTATCGGCTCGCTGTTTTTGGAGCCGGTTTTAGGCAAGGAAAACACCTTCTGGTTGCCGGGGGCGGGCGCTGAGCAGGCCTATGCCGACGAAACCGCGACGATAACGGTTTCTCCGGGCCAGTTCAGCGTGGCATGCTATGGACCGCAGGTTACTTTGGACAGTTTGGGCATTCCTTGCATCAAGATGAACAGGGCTCCCGTCATAGACGTGACGGTGCGCGTGAAATCCCTCTACAACGGTAAGGAAGTCGAAGCCAAATCGGACGCAAACGGCATCGCGTCTTTCGATTTGGAACCGCTGGCATGCAAGCAGCATTCGGACGATGTCGGCGACTTCTGGGAATTCGATGCCTGCATCACCGTCGACCCAGCAGGCAGTCGAACGTTTAAAGGCTACAAGCTTAACGGCACGCAGATCACGTACGATTTCTATACGCCAAATTACCGCCAGGTCGTCATCCCGCGCATCCATATCGTGACCGGCGCCGCGATCCAGGCACCGATGACCGACATCGACGACAAGCCTTATTTTCGCGGCATCACTTTCGACGATTGGGATATCCAATACAACCAGCAGGAGTTCGTCCTCTCGCCGGCCAACGACGTCACGCATGCTTTCGCGGCCGAGCTGTATTTTCCCGCGGCGGCGAAATACGCCGTTCGACCGGTTATTAGCAAGTCCGATTCCGCCTGGCGCGTTGGGTATTCCCTCGCCACGGCGCAGGTTGTCGAAGGTGCCGCAGGGGAATTCAAGGCCATTAAATTCGATGGGGCGAAATATCTCTGCAACAATGGCGATGAGAGCATAAAGCTCGACGT
This sequence comes from Subdoligranulum sp. CAG:314, assembly GCA_963635715.1. Classification (GTDB taxonomy): domain Bacteria; phylum Actinomycetota; class Coriobacteriia; order Coriobacteriales; family Eggerthellaceae; genus Slackia. The sequence goes on from CAVHFS010000019.1 coordinate 34,699, forward strand.
CGTCGATACTCTGCGCGATGGCGAAGTCGTCAGCTTCGTAATCAGCGACCCGTCTAAAAGCGGCGACGAAGCCACGCTCTACACCATTCAGACGGGGCTTGTTGCATACCAGGCCCCCTGCAGCGACGACGCCAAGCAGGGCTCCGATGAAATTTCGCCCATCACCAGCGATGGTGGTTCATACGGCGAGAGGTCTGCGGTATCGCTGGCGAGCTTGGAAGACAATGGGGGCGCAAGCTCGTCTGGCGACGATGCGCAGATCATGACGCTTTCCGAAGGCGGCTCGGGTCTGAAGAAAATCCCAGACCCGACGTTCCATTTGCCCATTGACAACATGCCCGACAAGCTGAAACGGCTCAGCGTTAGCTGCTGGGCGCCGAGCCTTCCCATCGTGTTTCGCTACGATCCGGTAGGGGTTATCCTGTTCGGCCTGGACCTTGAGCTGTTCAACTATTCGAACGCGCCCGACGTCTATACGGGCGATACCACGTGGCGCTCGCAGCCCCGCCGATCCTTCCAAGACCAATGCGACCGCAAGCAGCAGCTCTTCAGAAACAGAATCAACCAATGGAAAGAAATGAAGGCGGAGAGCTTAGCCGGTGGCAAGAAACTTGCCCATAAGTCTTTCGCCGAGGTGAGTTTCTCGGGGTCGTTCCAGCTCATCGCCCAATTGGTCTACGACAGGTCGAAGAAGATTTGGGCCGGCGATTTAAGCACGGTGATCGGCGCTTCGGTAGGCGGCAGCTTCACCGTGCAATTCAATTGGATGGGCTTTCCCTTTTACGTGAAGATTGAGCTGTGGGCAAGCCTTTCGTTTGGTGCCTCGTGGGCTCTCGAGTCCAATCCCGCCAGCGTCGATTCCTCATCCCTCGTTTCGTCGCTTTCGGCGATTTTCTCGGGCATAAAATTCGTGCCGAATAGCCAGACCACGGCGCTTACGTTCCAAATCGGCGCCGCGGCCACATTGGCGATCGGCGTTGACGGCCTTGCCGGCGCTGGAGTTCGTGGCAGCGGCGGCATTTCTTTCGCTTGGCAGTGGCGCGCCAACGCCACGACCGATTATGCGGGAAAATCCGACCCTCGGCTGATTATCGGCGCCCATGTGGAGGTCGCCTTGTTCGCGGAGGTGCTCGGACTTCGGGCGTCGTGGACCTGCTGGTCGGGCTCGTGGCCTTCCCTTTACGACTCCGATAAGTCGAGCAACGCTCGGGCGGCGTTTGCCGCCAACAGTGCCGAGGCGAGCATGATAGAGCCCGAGTGCTCGTGCCTGCAGCCCGGCGGTGACTACTACATGCCTGGAAACGAGGAGATTTCGCTTTCGTCGCTGTATGACGGCGCCACGACCGAGATCGATTTCAGCAAATTCGTGCTCGTCACCTCTTCCGAGCTGGGCAATGTAGCGGAAATCGTCGCGTCGGCGACTGCGACCGCATCGGACGCGGCGGTCGCAATGTTTGCCGCAACCGATGGGGACGACGGCTCCATAAACGCGGGCGATGCCGAGAGCGAGCTCGTGGTCGTCAACGACTTCACGTCGGATACGCTTTCCGCAGGCGCCGAAAGCGTCGTTTCGGCCGCCATGTACGCGAATTCGGGAGCGCAGAGCGAAAACGGCATCATTTCCTTGGCAGCGAGCAACGACGCCTACGAGTACAGCTGGACCGATGGGCACGAATGCAAATACGAAAACCGCGGGTCGGACGGCGATGTAATCTTCAAGCTGGGCGACAGGGGAGGCGTGCTGCCTTGCCGTATGGACCTTTTGGCGAAAGACGTCTTCAGCGCAGCCCACAGCAAGCTCCTCGACATCAACGGCGCGCGCTACCTGTTCCGTATCGCGCCCGTCAAATACGGCGATGACGTGCGCATGCGCCTCGTATACCAGCGCATCACTGACACAGAGGCGTCTTCGCCGCTTCCCGTTGAATACGATACACTGGGCACGGGCTCCAGTCGCGAAGACCTGTACGATTACAACTTCGACGCGCGAATCGTTCGGGAAGAAAGCGGCTCCCCCCATGTTTTGCTGCTGGTCATCTCGGGCGAGCGTCCTTCAAGCGACAACACCACGATTTTCGAGGCCGCCGAGGCAACGATTGCCAGCGCGGTGATACTCGAGCACCTCGGCGTGCAGACCGCGGGCAATCAGGGCGATTTCGCCACGAGGGGCAGCATGTCGTGGGAATCTCCCTCGTACGAAAGCACGAAGAAGTACTACGCATTCCGCTCGCCGAAGCTCATGGTTCGCCACGACTATAGCGACGCCGCATTCGATCGAGTCGGCTCCGACGGCTTCGACCACGATTTCGGCTTCTGCATCGTGGAGCGAAGCGACTCCAAGGAAGACCTGCTCACTCCCGGCAAGGGCGACTCGGGCATCTGCGTTGTCCACTTCTCGTTCAGCGACGATTACAGCGATGCCATGGATATCGTCAACATGGGCATTCCGTCGGGCACGGTTTCCCTCACGCCCGACAGCCTGCAAAACGCCCCGAGCGACGCCAATGCCGTTTTCGCCACGTTCGGCTATAAGTCTCACGAGGGCTGCGGCGTTCGTTCGCTGAAGCTCGGCTTCGAGAAAGACGCCGACGGCAGAAACGCCATGACGTCGGTGGAGGCGGTTCCTGTTATCGATATCGACACTTCCGTGAAAGACATATGCCCGTGGGACGAGGCGGATACGCTTATCGCCGTCGTGTCCAACGACGAGAGCAATGCGGACGGCAGCAACACCGGCTACTTCGCCCGCGTAGCGCTTCCCTCCGTTGGGGAAATCGAGAAGCACCTGGGCGATGCGACGGCCTTCTCTACGTTCAGCATGACCTGCGTAAGCTCGAAAGACGTGCCGCTGAGCGGTCTGAATATGCGCGCGAGCCACAAGTATTGCTACTATGCGACGAACCATTCCGGCGTGAAGGGCTACGAATTCAACGACGACGGCACGTATAAAGTCAACGACGACGGCACGTATAAGTCGTACGTCGACGACCCCTCGTACCTCATCAAGGCGTTCGCCGAGGTCGACGGGGTGTTCACCAAGTCGTTCATCTTTGCCCAGTGCGACTACCCGATCGACTCGTTCTTCGCCATAGAAGACACGACGGGCGATTCGCACAGCGAGACTTCCTTCGTGGTGCGCCACGTGACCTCGGCCGCCAATTCGAAGGCCGACCTGTACGCCTTCGACGTCCCGTTCCTGCGCAGCATCTCGGTCGATTCGGCCGCGCCCGTGTCGCTTGAGGTTACGCCGGGCAAATCGCACGCCTTCACCGTCACGGTAACCAACAGCGGAAACACGGTGCTTACGCAGGCGAAGTTGCAGTTCATCGACGACGAAACCGGCACGACGCTCGGCGAGGCCATCCTGGACTTCGACAAGGCGACGAACAGCTCAAACGACGGCTTGGACGAGGACGCCTACGCGCAGGACAAGATGGCGAGCAGCGATTTGTCGAACATCCTCGTCGCCGACAAGGGCGATGCCGTTCTCATTCCTGGGCAAACGCGCTCGTTCGTCGTCGATATCGACATTCCCGAAAGCTGGAGCGGCACGAAGAAGCTCACTATCAAAGCGGAATCTGACGATATGAGCTACATCGATCCCAACACGGGCAAAGAGACGTTCTCTGGCACGGGAATCGCGCTTTACGATGCAGACGCAAGCACATCGACGACCATCGATGTGAAGGTTGTGTCCGATACCGATAGCGAGCTCGCGCTTGCCGAGCTCGAGGGCAAGCTTGTGCCTTCCGAATCGAATGGCGGCTCCGATGGCGGCAGCGACGGCAGCGGGGAAGGCAACGGCGGTTCGGGCGGCAAGAAGGCGTCGGCCAGCGAGCTGGCGAGAACGGGCGACGGGCTGCTTACGCCGGCCGTTGCTGCGGCGACGGCTGCGGCTGCGGGCCTTGCTGCCTACAGCGCGCGGCGCACGCGTCTGGAGCGCGAGGCGGAATCGGGCGAGTCCGACGAAGAATAGGGCTGGCTCGCGCAGAGTTCGCCAGTCCATTTCGGCCACCTGTGCAAAATCCTTGTGAAGGCGAAAAAACGGCGGGAATAGTCACCCGCCGTTTTTCTTGTGCGTGCTATACTGCAACGGCTTGTGCGCGAAGCGCTCAAGTTCCGCCTGGGAAACTGGGCGGGTTCGTATCTGTAGGCCCCCGAGACATGTTGAGTTCAACCACCATGACGAAGGGTCCCTGTGCTTGAAAGGGGTCCGTTTTGACCGAAATCAAGAACACGAATGTCATCGACTTCGAGGACATCTCTGACGACGAGATGAACCAGATGATCGATGGCACCCTGACCGAGTTCGACGAGGGCGATCTGGTCAAGGGCACTGTCGTGAAGATCGAGCATGATGAATGCCTGCTCGATATCGGGTTCAAGAGCGAGGGCGTCATTCCCGCTCGCGAGCTCTCCATCCGCAAGGATGCCGATCCCTCCGAGATCGTCGCTCTGGGCGACGAGATCGAGGCCCTCGTTCTTCAGAAGGAAGACAAAGACGGCCGCCTGATTCTGTCCAAGAAGCGTGCCGAGTACGAGCGCGCCTGGATCAGCGTCGAAGAGAAGTTCAAGGCTGGCGAGACCGTCTCCGGCGAGGTTATCGAAGTCGTCAAGGGCGGCCTCATCCTCGACATCGGTCTGCGCGGCTTCCTGCCCGCTTCGCTCGTCGACCTTCGCCGCGTGAAAGATCTCGACGCCTACCTGGGCACCGAAATCGAAGCGCGCGTCATCGAGATGGATCGCAACCGCAACAACGTCGTGCTTTCCCGCCGCGTGCTGCTGGAGGAAGGCCGCAAGAACGAGCGCGCCGAGATTCTCTCCAAGCTCGTCAAGGGCATGCGCCTGAAGGGCACCGTCTCCTCGATTGTCGACTTCGGCGCCTTCGTCGACCTCGGCGGCATCGACGGCTTGGTGCACATCTCCGAGCTGTCTTGGAACCACGTGAACCATCCTTCCGAAGTCGTCAAAGTTGGCGACGAGGTTGAGGTTGAGGTTCTCGACGTCGACCTTCAGCGCGAGCGCATCTCGCTCGGTCTGAAGCAGACCACCGAGGATCCGTGGCTCAAGCTCATCGAGAGCTACCCCGTGGGCTCCATTGTCGACGGCAAGGTCACCAAGGTTGTGCCGTTCGGCGCCTTCGTCGAGCTCGGCAACAACGTCGAGGGCCTGGTGCACATCTCCGAGATGGCCGCCAAGCACATCGACACCCCTGCCCAGGTCGTCAAGGTTGGCCAGGAGGTCAAGGTGAAGGTTATGGACATCAATCCCGACCGTCGCCGCATCAGCCTGTCCATGAAGGCCGCCGCTCACGACCTCGGCTTTGAGGTCGTCGTCGACGAGACCATCCAGGCTCCCGAGCCGCGCCAGCCCAAGAAGAAGGCCGCTCCCAAGGCTGAGGCCGCCGCGACCGAAGAAGCTGCCGAATAGTTCGCCAAGCTTCTGAGCGTTCTTGATCGAAGGTTTGGAATGGTTGAATCCAAGCCCGGTTGAAACTTCGCATGGTTTGAAAAAGCCGCTCCGCATCGTCGGGGTGGCTTTTCTTGTATGCGGAATGCGGATTGTCCAAGGTTTCTAAAATATCCTATGCGAAATGAGTAGCTAAGAATCGCTTTCCGACGAAGCCTAAAAAGCGCATGCTTCTGACCTGGTGTTATTGCAGCATTTTTTCGCGCTTGAGACTGAGGTTGCAATCTATCTACTCATTTCGCATACGATACAAAATCGGTAGCATTTAACGTTGGGGTTTGTCGCCTGGAATGAGCTGCGTATGCCCTCTGTTGCTCAGCAATATCGTGCGAATGGGAAGGAAATATTCCCAGGGGGCGCTCTTTCGCACAATACTCACGCGCGCATGCTAAAATTCAACGGTTATTGGCATAGATGGTTGCGCCGGGCACGGCGCGGGCGCGGGCGAAGGGCGCGTGCGCTTGAGGGAATGCGGGTGAAAATCCCGCGCTCTACCAGGAACCGTATACGCTGATGGACGGGCTGGTTGCGGCCGCTTAGCGAGTTTGGGCGAGTCTTCGATTCGCTTGAGGTGCTAGGGAAGTTGCGATTGAAGCTGCCTTGCACCGCGCGTTCGCGGTGAGTGCGTGGGGGTGATAAGCCTTGTTTGCCCACTGACGTGGGTAAACAAGGCTCGAGCCTCCCGCATGTCGCTGCGTGCGGGAGGAGCTGGCGGAACTGATCGCTGCTTCCCAGGGTGCGACTGGCGAGCAAACTGCGGGCACGCGGGCCGTCCAGATGAGGCAAAGTCGGAATACTCATCCATCGCACTAAGCCCTGGAAGCGAGGTACCGATGAAATTCGGACCAGGTTTCGTGCGCGATCGCGCACGGGAGAAAGCCCAGCGTCTCGCTGGCGGCGATGCCCAAGCGGGCATCGCGAGAGACTCTCTGAAAACAACATTAGGGCAGCGCGCGCTTGCGGCATTCATGGCCATGGTGCTCGCCGTATCCATGACGCCAAGCCGTGCGCTGGCCAGTGGAGATGAGCAGGTTTCTGCGAATCCCGCGGCGCTCGAGAGCTCAGCCGCATACGGCCAAACGGGCAGCGAAGGCGCCGAGAATCAGGAAGGCTCCGACGGGCAGCCTCTGGAAGGCGGGCTTGAGTCGGACGCATCCGCGCAGCCGTCGCTGGACTCCGGCTCGGAAAACTCTGCCGATTCGTCGAATGCGGAGAACGGAATCGCGACGGCCAGCCTTTCCGCCGATTCCCCAAGCGTCAATGCAGCGAGCGTAGCGTCGGGGGCTTCGGAATCTTCATCTGCCCTCAGCTCCTCGGCGTTTGCGCTTATCCAATCGTCGAAGGACTATGGTTACGCATCCTCATATTCTCAGAAATATGGCTATCTTAAAGCGGGCGTTACGCTTTGGGCGAATATGTACGACAAAGTCGAAACCGAGGATTATTGGGGCGACCCTACTACCGAGACGAAGTCGGTTGCGAACCCTGGCGCGTGGACGTATACCTGGCTTGCCTCCGATGAAAAAGGCTCGGCGCCGGCCGATTTCACGCAGGTGCTCGGCAATGAGCAATCGCTTACGGTTTCCTCCGATATGGCCGGCAAATACATCATTTGCAAGGTGACGGCCGACGGCAAAGATTACTACGCGCCCGCGTCGACCTACGACGGGTCGTTCAATACCAACTACATCCCCGGTCCCGTTTTAGGCGCCGGCCAGGCGGAACTGTACAGTGTGAAGCTCGATTCGAGCGCGCCGAGCGTGGGTGATACGCTCACGGCGGCTGCGTACACGAGTTATTCTCAAAAGGTTTCGCCCGATATCAACGTCTCATATGCGTGGTACTCGTCCGCGTCGCAAAATTCCGGCTTCACGAAAATCGATGGTCAGACTTCGGCTAGCCTCACGGTAACTGAAAGTCTTGCCGGTAAGTACATCAAGGTTGAGGCGTCAGCGGGCGCGAATACGGTTTCTGCGACCGCTAACAACAAAGTCAAGCAGGCTGGCGAGGTCGAGCTCTCGGCTGTTTCGATCATCAACACCAAAGACGACACGAGCGTGTTCGCGGTGGGCGATACCGCCAAGGCTCGCGCCAGGGAAAAGGGCGCAGCGACGGGTGTATTCGTCGATTCCTCCAAGCTGAATTACCAGTGGCAGAGCTGCAACACTAAAAGCGGGACGTATACCGATATCGCTGGCGCTACGGGCGAGACGCTCGAGCTGACCGATGCGCTTGGCGGCAAATACATCAAGTGCAAGGTCTCTTCGAAAGTCGGCACCTCGACGCTTACCAATAGCACCGGTGCAATCGTGGCTGCGGCCGGTTCGGTCAACATCACGAACGTTTCCATGAGCCCTTCGTCCGGCAAGGTTGAGGTTGGCTCGACCATTACGGCCACTGCCAAGGCGTCGAGCGTCGATGTGAGCGCCGATTCGCATGTGAGCTGGCAATGGTACAAGGGCACCTCGAGCTACGCCAGCTCATGCACGACGCCTATTGAAGGGGCTACGAGCGCATCGCTCGTGACCACCGAAGACCTTAAGGGCTTCTACGTGGTCGCCAAGGCGAATGGCGGCTATGGCGAGCAGGCTCCGTATTACGCCGCGGGCCCCGTGTCGGTTGCTGGCCAGGTTGAGCTCTACGACGTGCAGTTCGAAGGCGCGCCCGAGACGAGCGGCGTCCATGTGGGCGACACGCTGAAGACCAAGGTCCGCAAGAAGGACGGCTCGAGCTATAACTATCTGGGAAGCGCCGATGTGGTGAGCTATCAGTGGCAGTATGCCTCGACCAAGTCGTCCTACGACAGCGCCTACACCGACATTCCTGGCGCGA